>JAFXPN010000030.1 GCA_017527865.1 Clostridiales bacterium | reverse complement strand
ATCCAAGTATGTCTGCAAGGACGGTCCTGTATTCCGTTTTGACCAGATAGAAGAAATGCCTGATGAATACTGATGTGAAAGGAACACGAATATGGAACAGATGGTAAATGTTTATTTTTACGGTAAGAAATACCAGGTGCCGGGCGATCTGACGATCATGACGGCTCTTGAGTATGCCGGTTACACACTCGTAAGAGGCGTAGGCTGCCGCCACGGTTTCTGCGGCGCATGTACGACGATCTACAGGATCAAGGGTAAGAACGAGCTTCATACCTGCCTTGCATGTCAGACTCAGGTTCAGGAAGGAATGTATATCGCACGTATCCCTTACTTCCCGACAGATAAGAGAACTTACAACATCGAGGACCTCAAGGCTAATCAGGAAGTAATGATGTCTCTTTATCCTGAGATCTACTCCTGTATCGGATGTAATGCTTGTACAAAGGCCTGCACACAGAGCCTCAACGTAATGCAGTACATCGCTTATGCTCAGAGAGGCGACTTCAAGGCTTGTGCTGAAGAGTCCTTCGACTGCGTAAGCTGCGGATGCTGCTCCGTAAGATGTCCTGCCGGCATCTCACACCCGATGGTAGGTATGCTTGCAAGAAGACTTAACGGTAAGTATCTGACACCTGAGGCAGAGCACCTCAACACAAGAGTAGAGGAGATCAAAGAGGGTAAGTTCGACGAGGCAATGAAGGACATGATGAACAAGCCTCTCGATGAGATCAAGGAACTCTACAATACAAGAGAGATCGAGAAGTAAGGAGGCCAAGAATAATGTACGCACCATATCCCGAGAATATGATGGAATCCATCAAGAAGGTGGAAGCAACACGTGAGGCCCGTATGAAGACGGAGCCCAGAAGACTTACCGCCGAGGAGAAGGATGACCTCCTTGAGAAGTTCCATCCCGACTATAACCCCGATTCATTTGCCCAGATCAAGGTCGGCCCCAACAAGGGTCAGAAGGCACCTGTAGAGCTCGCTGAGATGCTCCATTCCACAAGCCGTCTCATGACGGACAAGGTTGATATCAGCAAGATCGACTACGACGTAGACGTACTCGTTATCGGCGGCGGCGGAGCAGGTTCTTCCTGCGCGATCGAGGCTCACAACGCAGGCGCCAACGTTATGATAGTAACGAAGCTGCGTATCGGTGACGCCAACACGATGATGGCTGAGGGCGGTATCCAGGCTGCAGACAAGGAGAACGATTCTCCCGTACAGCACTACCTCGATGCTTTCGGAGGCGGACACTTCAAGGCTAAGCCTGAACTCGTTAAGAGACTTACATCCGAGGCTCCCGAGGCTATCCAGTGGCTGAACAGACTCGGTGTCGAATTCGATAAGGAAGAAGACGGCAGAATGGTCACAACGCACGGCGGCGGTACTTCCAGAAAGAGAATGCACGCTGCTAAGGACTACTCCGGCGCAGAGATCATGAGAACTCTCCGTGATGAGGTCATCAACCTCGGTATCCCGGTAATCGAGTTCACATCCGCTGTTGAACTAATCAAGGATGACAAGGGCCAGGCAGCAGGAGCCGTTCTCCTCAACATGGAGACAGGCGACTATTCCGTTGCCCGTGCAAAGACGGTTGTTATCGCTACAGGCGGCGCCGGAAGAATGCACTACAACGGTTTCCCGACAAGTAACCACTACGGCGCTACGGCTGACGGTCTTATCCTCGCATACCGCGCAGGCGCACCGCTTCTTTATCAGGATTCCATCCAGTATCACCCGACAGGCGCTGTATATCCTTCACAGATCCTCGGCGCTCTCGTAACAGAGAAGGTTAGATCAGTAGGCGCTCAGCTCGTTAATGCAAATGGTGAGGCTTACATCCATCCACTTGAGACCCGTGACGTTAACGCTTCCGGCGTTATCCGCGAGTGCAGGGAGGGAAGAGGCGTTGATATCCCGGGTGGCCTCAAGGGCGTATGGCTCGACACTCCCATGATCGAGATCTTAGGCGGTGAAGGCACTATCGAGAAGAGGATCCCTGCCATGTTCCGTATGTACATGAACTACGGCATCGACATGAGAAAGGTCCCGATCCTTATCTATCCTACGCTTCACTATCAGAACGGCGGTGTTGAGATCAACGGTGACGGCTTCACAGAGGCTATCCCGAATCTCCTCGTTGCAGGTGAGGCTGCAGGCGGTATCCACGGCACAAACCGTCTTATGGGCAACTCACTGCTCGATGTTATCGTCTTCGGACGTAACGCGGGTAAGAAGGCTGCCGCCAAGTACGGTGAAGTCACTCTCGGCAACATGAACCTTGACCACGTTGCCGCTTACGACAAGGAGCTTAAGGATGCAGGTCTTGAGACAGGCGAAGTATCACCCAAGCTTCTTCCCAAGTACGCAAGACACGAGAGAAATGTCGAATAATTGACAGTACTTAAAGCTTAATGCAAGATCCCCGGCAGCTTAATACTGCCGGGGATTTTTATATCCCGGATATTGCACAATATAGATGCGTTAATAAGATCCCCTAATCTTTCCAGATCGAATTCATGTTTATTGTAAAGCCTGTAGAAGATCACATCCTTCATCTCAATGTATCCTGACTTGAAGTAGTTGATCTTTCGTCTCTCGGATTTATCAAAATAGCTGTTCTGATCAAGCGCCCCGTCGACTTCGAGGCAGATTACTTTATGGATCTCAGGAACGTAGAATGCTGCATCCGGTAATATCGGTGTGAATTCATCAGGTGACAGATCGATCTCGGTTTTGTATTCATACCCGAATGGTTCGATCAGCTGACATGCGATGAGTTCATTTTTTGATCTTAATAGATGACCTTTGTATTTTATGGGCTCGGTCTTGTAGGGCATCGGGTTATTGTTTTCCCTTGCGTTAAGGAAATCCTCATAAGATAAAGGAGGTGTTCTGTCATATGTAACAGGGAAATTGATATCCTGGGGCTCCGTCCAATATGTCCGGTTCCATAAGCTCATTAAATGATCAAGAATGTCTTTGTAATACAGATACTCGTCAATGAGCGGTATATATGCTCTGCCTTCTTCGGTATGAAGATAGAAACTCTTTTTATGTCTGGGTGTTATCTCAGGATTATATGGATCATATGTAATATAAAGCGCATTTTTATTATTGTGTTTACCGTAATTGCCGTGCGGAAGCTTGTTTATCTTCTCCTGATAATAAGATATGAGCAGTTCGTGATGTTTTTTGCTTACGATGACCATGATCTTATTCTATCTTGCGCTGTTGTCCCTGTGTCCGACAATTACCGACAATTTTCGACAAGAAACGACAAAGAGGATTCTCCACGACAGCGTAAAAAACGGCAAAAATCTTGCATGAATGGAGAATTCTATGCTTTTTGAGTATGAAATTCTCTACCGGGTATCAAAATTAGCAGAAAATTCAAACTGCGTGGAGAAGCGGCAGGGTAAAATCAAGATGATCACTCATTTAAGGAGGCTTGACCATGGATAAGAAGACTATGAATAAGATCAGTTACGGACTTTATGTCGTCACGGCGAATGCGGACGGCAAGGACAACGGCTGCATCACGAATACGGCGGTTCAGGTGACCAGCGATCCCGAGCGCATCTCGGTTACGATAAACAAGAGCAATCTTACTTGCGATATGATCGCTTCATCGGGTCTTTTTACGCTCTCCGTCATAAGCGAAAAGGCAGACTTCGAACTGTTCAAACACTTTGGCTTCCAATCGGGCAGGGATGTTGATAAGTTTGAAGGATTTAAGGCATGCAGAAAAGCCGCGAACGGGACCATGATAATCACCGAGGGGACTAATGCCTATATATCCGGGAAGGTTATTCAGAGCATCGATCTCGGTACCCATATAATGTTCATCGCGGATGTTACGGATATGGAGATATTAACGGATGATGCTTCTGCGACATATGCGTTCTATCATTCGAATATCAAGCCAAAGCCTGAAGCGGTCGGGACGACGGCGGACGGTCAGACAATCTGGCGCTGCAGGATCTGCGGATATGAATATGTGGGCGAGGAGCTACCGGACGATTTTATCTGTCCTCTGTGTAAGCATCCGGCTTCTGACTTCGAGAAGGTCGTGAAAGCTTAAAGTAATTGTTGAGCTGACACTTGATGTTGCCGTTATAGAGCTTGACCCTCTTATCTGCCTTGTGGCCGGTGGCGGCTTCAAATGAATCATCAGGGGAGATGACCGATAACCGCATGCCCTGACGGCAGAATCCGTCGCGTGTAAGGTAGAGAGAGCCGATCATCTTATATATCTCATATGCGTCCTCAACGGTCATGAGCCTTCCTCCGTACGGAGGGTTTGTGATAACCATGGTCCGGGGAAATCCGGTGATCTTTTCAAATGAAGACGGCGTTCTTGTTGCGGCATCGGCGACAGTGAATCTGATCAGGTCAGAGACACCGGCTGACTTGGCATTTCTGATCGATGACTCGACCGCGCGCGGATCGATATCCGAACCGTAAAAGTAACAGTCGTCGGGAATATCGGTATTCTCGAGACTTAAAGCCTCTTCATAAGCTTTTCGCCGCGCGTACTCTCCTATATACGGGAGATTTTCATATGCAAAATGACGGTTCTTTCCGGGCGCGATGTTCATCGCGAGCATGGCCGCTTCTATGAGGATAGTGCCCGAACCGCAGAACGGGTCTGCGAGCGCCTCGGCTCCGAACGGGACGTACCGGGAGAGCGTTATCATGCCTGACGCGAGAGTCTCCCTTATGGGAGCTTCGTGCGTGAGCGGCCTGTAGCCGCGCTTGTGAAGTCCGTCACCGCTTGTGTCTATCATCAATGAGACGATATCGTTTACTATTCCGAATTCTATTTTTACGACGCCCTTGGACGCATCCTCGGCGATTATCCCGTCGGTCTTAAGCCCGCGCGAGACGCACAGCGACTTTACGATCGCCTTCTTGATGAGGCTCTGGCATGCGCTGATGCCGTAAAGCTTCGATTTCCTTGAGTATCCGTTGATGATGAATGCGTATCCTTCGGGGATGAATTCATCCCAGGGAAGAGCAGCGGTCCCGTCAAAAAGTCCGGAAAACTCAGAAGCGGGAAATCTCCCGACTTCGAAAAGCACTCTTTCCGCGCGTCTGCTCCACATATTCACTCTGGCAACTTGAAGCTCCCATGATTCATCGTCCGCGTCAAGGACGACAAGACCGTCGGAAACGCTTATCTTACCGCGTTCAAAGCCGATCGCCAGGAGGTCGTCGCGGGCAGGACTCTCAAGTCCGAAAAGGGTTGTCAGGACTATTTTCATATGAACGATTATACCAGTGTTCAAAAAATCTGTGTCAATAGTTTTTTTCGCTTTTTTGCTGTATTTGTGCCGTGGACATATCCTTTGAGAATTAATGTTCTATTGTGCTTAAATGCCCGACGTTAACGCGTTGTGCGTTTGTCAATATGTTTGTGATAATTTTGTAATATTTCTGAAACATACCCTGCGAACCGCCACTTTGTTGGTTTTGCGGACATGTGTTCATAGAAAGGCTTGTTTTTGAGTTATCAACAGAGTTATGAACATTATGAACATTTTTTGCTTGAAAAAAATCAAAAAACACCGTGCTTTCAATTTATCTGCTCAAATTAATTTGATCTAAAAAGAACTCTATTCTTCTTAATCATCTGTAACATGAGTGTTATACTAACTGAAGGATTTGAGGTGAATTATGTCTGAACTTGATAAAACAGCACAGATAAGCAAGCAGGCTTCGTTTTTAACGGCCATGCTCGATAATACAACCAAGAACAATGCCCTCGAGGCTGTTGCAAAAGCTCTTCTTGCGAATAAAGACGATATTATCTCTGCCAATAACGAGGATATTGCAAGATCGGAACAGGAAGGTCTTGAACAGCCGCTCCTCAAGAGACTCAAGTTTGATGAACATAAGCTCAATGATGTTGTTGACGGCATAAGAAGTCTCATCGGACTTCCCGACCCGGTCGGCAATATAAAGCTACATACCACTCTGGACGACGGACTTGATCTTTACAGGGTGACATGTCCCATCGGCGTGATCGGAGTCATCTTCGAGTCAAGGCCCGACGCTCTTGTTCAGATCGCTTCGCTTTGCCTTAAGAGCGGCAATGCCGTTTTCCTTAAAGGCGGCAGGGAAGCGTTAAAGACAAATCAGATCCTGTTTGAGATCATCAGGGATGCTTCCGTTGAAGCCGGGATCCCCGAAGGCTGGATCAATCTTCTGACCAGCCGCGATGAGATCAATGCCATGCTCGGTCTCTCCGATTACATCGATCTCATCATTCCGAGAGGTTCCAATGCTTTTGTTCAGTACATCATGAAGAATACGACCATTCCCGTTATGGGACATGCGGACGGAGTCTGTCATACCTATATCGACAGATATGCTGACGAGTACAAGGCCATCCGTGTCACTGTTGATGCAAAGACCCAGTACGTCTCCGTCTGCAATGCCACAGAGACGATATTGATCGATAAGACTTTGAAGGATACGCTCCTTCCCAAGCTCATCACCGCGCTTGAGGAGAAGAACGTGACAGTCCACCTTGAGAACGAGGTCACCGACTGGCACCATGAATATCTCGACTATGAGGTCTCCGTCAAGATAACGGAGAGCATCGATGAAGCGATCGATCATATCAACAGATACGGATCGGGACACACCGATGCCATCATCACCGAGAATGATGAGCGCGCCGATTATTTTATGAGCAAGGTGGATTCGGGAAGCGTTCTTCATAACTGTTCGACGAGATTCGCGGACGGTTTCCGCTACGGCTTCGGCGCAGAAGTCGGAATATCTACGGGCAAGCTTCACAGCAGAGGCCCCGTCGGACTCGAAGGTCTGGTCTCTTATAAATACAAATTATACGGACACGGCGACATAGTCGCTGATTATGCTTCCGGAGCAAAGAAATTCAAACACATAAGGAGAGATGTATGAAAGTATCTATCGCATCCGACCACGCAGGATATGACATGAGGCAGCTCGTTATAGCGCACCTCATCGAAAAGGGGTTTGAGGTCATCGACGGCGGAGCCGTATCCGCGACTGAGCGTTATTCGTATGTCGATGCAGGAAATAAAGTGGCAGAGGATGTCCTGTCCGGCAAGGCCGACAGGGGAATCGCGATCTGCGGAACGGGCATCGGGATATCGATGGTCTGCAACAAGCATAAGGGCATCCGCGCGGCTCTCTGCCACAATGAGTATACGGCGAGGATGTGCCGCCAGCATAACGATGCCAATGTTCTCGCGTTCGGCGCAAGAGTGACCGGTCCCGAGATCGCCTATGCAATGGTCGACTGCTTTTTCGCGGAGGAGTTTGCCGGAGGAAGGCATGCCGAGAGAGTAAACGCGATGAAGGCGACGGAAGAAGAGAATTTCAAGTAAGAAGCCGGTATAACATTGTTAAAGTCAATAAAATAAGGCATTAAGGAGGAAGGTAACTACTATGGCAGAAGAGAATGTAATGGTATTTGATCACCCGCTGATCCAGCACAAGATATCGCTTCTTCGCGATAAGAACACATCGACGAAGGAGTTCAGGGAGCTGGTGGCTGAGATCGCCATGCTTATGGCATTTGAGGTTACCCGTGATCTTCCGCTCAAGGAGATCGAGGTCGAGACTCCGGTTGCTACTGCCCGTACGAAGGTGCTCGCAGGCAAATCGATCGCCATAGTTCCCATCCTCCGCGCAGGTCTCGGCATGGTGGACGGCATGATCAAGCTGATCCCTAACGTTAAGGTAGGCCATATCGGTCTTTACAGGGATCCTGTTACCGTGGAGCCTGTTACTTACTACTGCAAGCTTCCCGAGGATGTCGATCAGAGAGAGGTCATCCTCCTTGATCCGATGCTCGCGACCGGCGGTTCCGCTTCCGCTGCGATCGGGTATCTTAAGGAGAAGGGCATCACCAATATCAAGTTCATGTGCCTTATCGCTGCTCCCGAAGGAATAGCGAGAGTTACAAAGGATCATCCCGATATCAAGATCTACTGTGCCGCCAAGGATGAGAAGCTCAATGATCATTCTTATATCGTTCCGGGTCTCGGTGACGCGGGCGACCGTATATTCGGTACAAAGTAAGAAGGCGACAGCGGTATGAGTTGGTGGTCGGAATTTTTCAGATCGTTCGCAGAACACCTTAAGGAGGAATTTACCCCCGGGGATATCGGAGCGAAGATCAACGAAGCTATCCTTCAGGTCAAGCATTATGTGGCACTCGGCGATATTAAGCTTGTCCTGACGGATGCGGTCATAGTTACCTGGATCGCCGTAACGATCGCGGTCGTGCTCCTCGGGTCTATGTCTGTCAAGGCAAAGATCAAGCCTGATACAAAGCAGACTTTTGTGGAGATGCTGGTCGAATTGCTGCTTTCGGTGGCTCAGGGATTCGGTTTGACCCGTGAAGAGGCTAAGCATATAGCTCCCATGATAGGAACGTTCTGCATAGTCATTACGGGATGTAATGTCATTTCCATATTCAATATCGCGCCTCCCGCCAAGAATATCGGATTCCCGGTCGCGATGGCGCTCTGCGCGATATTCTATGTCATCTATGCGTCGATCCGTTTTGTCGGGCTTAAGGGTTTCTGGACTTCATTGGTCCAGCCGATAGCGATACTGTTGCCGTTTAAGATCCTCGACATGATAATTAAGCCCTGTTCGCTCGCATTGCGACTGTTCGGCAATGTCTTTGGAGCTTTCGTATTCATGGAATTTGTCCATATCGTTATCCCGGTCCTGCTGCCCGGTCTGCTGGGGCTTTGGTTCGATCTCGCAGACGGAGTTCTTCAGGCCGTCGTATTCTCATATCTTACGATCTACTACATAGGCGAGATCGTGGAAGTGGGACATGAGCTGAAGGAACATCCCGAACACTTTAAGAAGGAAAAGAAAAATAAAAAGAAAGCGGTTGAAGCATCTGATGCTTCTGCCGCCGTTTAATACCGGAGGTTTATTATGGATCTGTTGAATCTTACAAATTTAATGCTCGATACAACGGGCTCGATCGAGCCGAGAGCTCTTGCCGTCGCAGCGGCAGGTTTCGCGATCGGTCTTGCAGCGTTGGGCGGTGCGCTTGCAGTAGGCAACGCCGCTTCGCACGCATTCGATGCCGGTGCAAGACAGCCTGAGATCTTCTCGAAGATACAGACTCTGCTCCTGATATCCATCGTCTTTATCGAGTCTCTTGTAATCTACTCTCTTGTTGTATCTCTTATCCTGATATTTACCGTAAACTGACTGGAGAATGCTTTATATGCTGAATATGTATCAATTGACGGCATTCGCACGGGAGGCGGCGGAATCTGCAGAGCAGACGAGTCTGTTCTCGGCCGATCAGATGGGCGGCTATGCCGCTACGATATTGGTCACGATCATAAATGTCGCGGTGGCTTTCATAGTCATCAAGCTGTTTGTGTTTAAACCCATCCTGAAGGCAATAAAGAACAGGGAAGAGCTGATCGCGGGCGAGCTGAAGGATGCCGAAGAAGCGAAGAAAGAAGCCGAGCTTAATGCGGAGACTTCGAAGCAGATAATAGATGATGCACGGGCTGAAGCGTCTAGGATCCTCGATGAGGCGCATGAGGACGCAGGAAAACAGGCTCAGATAATCAAGGGCAAGGCTTCAGAGGAAGCAGCCGAGATGATCGAGCGCGCTGAGAACGAAGTACTCCGTTTGAAGAAGGTCACGATCGAGCAGATGAAGGATGAGATATCCGATCTCGCGGTCGAGGTGGCAGGCAGGGTTATCGGCGATGTTGTCGAGCACGATAAACTGACGCTGCTCGCCAGGAAGCATACGGACGAACTCGCAGGGGAAGAGGTGGATTGAATTGGCCGCCGGATCGATCCTCTTAAGAGTCGTAGCTGCGGGCGATCTGTCCGAGAATGAGATATCCCGTATCGCGGATGCATTTGCAGCGAAGAATAATATCACTAACTATGAGCTCGAATGCGATGTCGATGAATCACTCATCGGAGGATTTGTGATTTATGCGCGCGGCACGAGATATGATTACAGTGTAAAGGGACAGCTCGAAAGGCTCGGCGCGTTCGTTAAGCGCACCCGTAATCTTGATGATCCGGATGAGGACATCACCTTTTCGCCTAAGAAAGTAAAAGAAGACATCAAGAATGCCATAGACCGCTTCGAGGAATCCTCAACGTCGAGCATTGACAGCGTGGAGATCGCCAAGCTGTCAGGCGAAGCTCTTCAGAAGAGGATAGAGGAGACATTCGATAATGTCGACAACATCGACGAAGTCGGGCTCGTTCAGAGCGTAAGCGACGGTGTGGCGACCGTATCCGGTCTCGATCGCTGCATGCTCTCGGAACTTGTGACATTTACCACGGGCGGATTCGGTCTTGCGATGAATCTTGAGCGCGAGTCCGTCGGCGTCGTGTTGCTCTCGGGCGCGGACGACGTTGTCGAAGGCACTGTCTGCATGAGGACCAGAACGACGGTATCGGTGCCTGTCGGCATCGGACTTCTCGGAAGAGTCGTTAACCCGCTCGGCAAACCCTTGGACGGCAAGGGGATAATAAGATATACGAAGACGAGACCGGTCGAGGCTAAGGCTCCGTCCATAGTCGACAGGTCTCCCGTCAATAAGCCGCTTGCAACGGGCATTACTGCTATCGATGCAATGACGCCGATAGGAAGAGGCCAGAGGGAACTTATCATCGGAGACCGTCAGACCGGAAAGACTGCCATTGCGGTTGATACCATCATCAATCAGAAAGGTAAGGACACGATCTGCATCTACGTTGCCATCGGTCAGAAGATGAGCACGATCGTTAATACCGTAAACATACTCGAGAAGTACGGTGCTCTCGACTATTCTATAATAGTTGCGGCGAGCGCTTCGGATTCCGCCTCGCTGCAGTATATCGCTCCTTTCGCGGGATGCGCCATGGGCGAGGAATTCATGTATCAGGGCAAGGATGTTCTGATCATATACGATGACTTGAGCAAGCATGCGCAGGCATACAGAGCGATATCACTGCTTCTCAAGAGACCTCCCGGAAGAGAAGCTTATCCCGGAGACGTTTTCTATCTTCATTCGAGACTGCTCGAGAGAGCTGCCAAGCTGTCTGCTGAGAAGGGCGGCGGTTCCATGACCGCGCTTCCGATAATCGAGACTTTAGGTGATGATATCTCCGCGTATATCCCGACTAACGTTATATCCATAACGGACGGTCAGATATATCTGTCGCCGGAACTGTTTTTCTCGGGTCAGCGTCCCGCCATCAATGTCGGACTGTCTGTCTCCCGTGTCGGCGGCGCTGCCCAGACAAAAGCCACCAAAAAGGTCGGAGGTCCCGTACGTATCGCGCTCGCGCAGGCGAGGGAGATGGCGTCTTTTGCCCAGTTCGGCACCGATCTTGATGAGAATACTCAGCTTCAGCTTAAACGCGGAGTGGTCCTGAACGAAGTCCTTAAACAGGAGCAGTACGACCCTCTCGACATGGAAGAGCAGGTCATCGAGCTCTATCTTGCAACGACTGATAAGCTCACTTTCCTTGCGAAGGAAGATATCAGGGAATATATCGATGATCTCATGGATCATATGAGGATATCGAGGACCGATATATTGAAGCAGATCGCCGACAGCGGTCAGTTTGATGACAGTACTGCTTCTGCCGTGGATGAATTCGAGAAAGAATTCAAAGAGAATTACATCTCGGATCACCCGGAGTATAAAGAGGAAGACTGATCCTTAACAGAAGATGGAGACTTTAAACGACGTTCGCAAAAGGATCAAGAGCGTAGAGGGTATATCGCAGATGACCTCTGCCATGAAGCTCGTTAGCGCTGCAAAGAAGAGACGCTCTGTCGCGCTTCGCGATCAGATGTATCCGTTCTTCGATCATTGCATGGATACGATGAGCGATATGCGTTTTAATACCGCCGGCATCAGCAATCCGTTCTTCATCCTCAACCAGAAGCAGCCCGGACAGACATGGAAGATAGCCTATTTTGTCCTGAGCGGAGACCAGGGGCTTGCGGGCGCTTACAACAATAATATCTTTAAGGCATGTGAGGAACATGTCAGGATGAAGATCCTCGACAATACTCGAAAAGGTATCACGACCGAATACAAGATGTATGTGTTCGGCAAGATAGTAAAGGAAAGGCTCTTCCATGCAGGTTTTGATGTCGATCCCGCGTTCTCCCACTCCATTGCCGAACCCACGTTCTTCCAGGCGCAGAGCGTAGTGTCAGATATCAAGCAGAAGTTCCTTACGGAAGAATTTGACCTTGTCTATCTCGTATATACATCGCTCGAATCGGCGCTCAATATGAAAGTGAACGTGATAAGGCTTGCGCCTGTGGATTTTAAATCGATCGATGCCGTAAGAAACGGACAGACGGAAGAAGAGGCGAAGGATCAGATCACATATTACCCCGATGTCAATGAGGTCTTCGGCTTCCTTGTGGATTCATATCTTAATGCGATGGTCTACGGAGCCATGACCGAGGCATATGTCTGTGAGCAGACATCGAGATTCTCCGCCATGGATAATGCGACGAACAGCGCCGCGGACATGATGAAGGACCTCAATCTGAAGTTTAACCGCGCAAGACAGGCGAAGATAACCAACGAACTGACGGAGATAATAAACGGAGCAAATCAGGTGGATAACCTGTAAGGAGAAGGATACTGATGGCAGAAGGAAAAGTAGTACAGATAATCGGACCGGTCATAGACTGTGAGTTCGCATACGGTCAGACTCCTAAGATAAATGAGGGCATAAGGATAATAGCTTCATCTGACGGCATCGCGGGAGATGATGATGTATATGCGGAAGTGCTCCAGCAAAGGGGCAAAGGCGTTGTTCGCTGCGTCGCCTTTAATGCGACAGAGGGATTGACGAGAGGACTTAAAGCCGTCTCCGAAGGCTCCTCGTTTAAGGTGCCGGTGGGAGAGGGCGTCATGGGCAGGCTCTTTGATGTGCTCGGAAGGCCGATAGATAACGGCGGCCCCCTTGAGGCCGAAGCATATCTTCCGATACACAGACCTGCGCCTTCCTATACGGAGCAGTATCCGACGGCGCAGATGCTCGAGACCGGTATCAAGGTAATCGACCTGCTCGTTCCTTTTTCTAAGGGAGGCAAGATCGGATTGTTCGGAGGCGCGGGCGTCGGCAAGACCGTTCTGATCCTCGAACTCATCCGTAATATCGCATCTGAGCACGGCGGCTATTCGGTATTCACCGGAGTCGGAGAACGTTCCCGTGAAGGCAACGATCTGTGGGGAGAGATGAAGGAATCCGGAGTCCTCGATAAGACCGCGATGGTGTTCGGTCAGATGAACGAGCCGTCGGGCGCCAGAATGAGGGTTCCCCTGACCGGACTTACGATGGCCGAGTATCTGAGAGATGTGAAGAAGAAGGATGTTCTGCTGTTTATCGATAATATCTACAGATTCGTTCAGGCCGGTTCCGAAGTGTCGGCGCTGCTCGGAAGGATCCCGTCTGCCGTCGGTTATCAGCCGACATTAGCCAATGAAGTCGGTGAACTGCAGGAGAGGATAACCTCGACCAAGAACGGTTCCATTACTTCTATCCAGGCGGTCTATGTTCCGGCGGATGATATTACGGATCCCGCTCCTGCGACGACGTTCTCGCATCTTGATGCAAATATCGTTTTGTCGAGATCCGTAGTCGAACTCGGTATCTATCCTGCGGTAGATCCTCTCGAATCTTCATCCAGGATATTATCGGAAGAGGTCGTGGGACCCGAGCATTACCATGTCGCCAGAATGGTCCAGCAGATTCTTCAAAGATATAAGGAACTTCAGGACATCATCGCGATCCTCGGAATGGAAGAACTGTCTGAGGATGACCGTCTGTCGGTATCGCGTGCCCGTAAGATACAGAAATATCTGTCGCAGCCTTTCTTTGTAACTGCCGATTCGACCGGATTCGAACCGCGTTATGTACCTGTCGACAAGACCGTTCAGGCGTTCGGCGAGATAATATCGGGATCGCTCGATCATATACCGGAACAGTATTTCTTCATGAAGGGTGATCTTGATGACGTGCTGAAAGCCTATAATGCCGATAACGGAAAGTGATGTGTGATCTCTATGTCACAGGCTTCTTCTGGCAGAACAATGCATCTTGTGATAATAACGCCTTATAAGAGATTCTTTGAAGGCGAAGTAGTTTCTCTTGTCATCAATACAGTCGACGGACTGATGGGTTTCATGCCCGGACATCCTCCCGTTATCGTGGCGATCAGACCCGGAATGTCCCACCTTGAGAACGAAGAAGGTGTCGTGTATTTTTCTGTTTCAGAAGGCTATTGTGAAGTGTCGGAGCGCGGCATAACCGTCATATGCAATGCAGCAGAGTTTCCGGAAGAACTGTCGCCCCGCCGGACGTGCAAGTCCTATAAAGAGGCCCGCGCCGGACTTGAACAGGCCCGCCTTATTCCGGATAAGATAGCCCGTGAGGTGTCGATAAAAGAGTATGAGCTTGCGATCGACAGAGCCCGGGCGAGGAGACATCTCATCGAACTGCACGGTTCGGATCATCAGAAAGAGAGAATGGCGGTATTAAGGGAAGAGTACGGCTGGACAGATCTGTTCTGAGCATTCCGTCTACAGTATCTCTATCCTGAATTCGGTTTCTCCGCAAATGAGCGACTGACCGTTCTTAATCTCGTATTCACGGCGGGCATCGAGCCTTATGTTGTCGAGAAATGTCATGTTGTCCGAGGAAATGTCCCGCACATAATAGTTCCTGCCGCTCTTCCTCATCAGTGCATGGACAGGTGAAGTCTTCGGATCTTCGATGTAGATGTCGCACAGGAACCGGTCAGATCCTATCGCGGCGCTGTCGGTATAGACAGCCCTCTGTTCCGTCCTGCCTGATGCTTTGTCTTCATACGACAGCACTAACGCATCTATCGCATTGACAGTCCGTTCCTTATCTCCGAAAAGCATTTCCTTGCGCGTCCCGTCTGATCCTTCCGGTATTATGGCGGGCGTCTTGTTCTTAGCCTCATTCCTTACCATTGCGATCAGGACAAGTCCTGCTGATGCGCACAGACAAGAAGGGATGTAAAAAGAAAGGAATGTAAAGATGAGAGATATGACGGTCATAAGAATTGCTGCCTTGAACTTCAGAATCGACGGCAGTTCGTGCTTTACCTCAGGTTCTTCAAGCGGAAGCCTTATCTTCTCTGCTTCCTTTCTGAACAGCTCCTCGTCATTTTGTTCTGTCGCATAGATCAGACCGTCGATCTCATCCGGCATCAGGATCCCTGACAGTGATCCGGAAGTGATGAAAGACCTGAATCCCGTCGATGATAAAGACCTGATATTAAGATCGCGCGGATCGGTCTTTACAGGGTCGAAACAGACCTTCAATTCGGAATAATCCTCATCCGTAAATATGAATCTTCCGTCAAAGGCAACAGACGCCGGACTCAGAAGATAATCGGGCAGGAAAGATAAAGAGAAGAAAAGGTCCCCAAAAGCCTTACGGAGTTTATTGATCTTTGAAGGTTCGTTTGGGATCAAGGAAAAAACTGAAGTCAAACCTGAGAAATCATATGAGACTTCGTAAGAACTCATTCCCGGTATTACATAAAGAGGAAGCATATGGCCCGGAATGTTTTCTTCAACAATCCCGCGGGTATAGCTGTGTAAAGAGCCGATATCATCTATCTTCTTGACTGCAAAATGTCCGTAGGGACCTTTCCTTATCTCCATGATCTTTATCCTTGAATTATTATCTGTTGGTTTTCTTTGTCAGCTGAATGCTCCGGTTACTCTGCCTTCATCGAAGACAAACTGCATCACGTTGCCTGCATACCTTGTCAATCCCTCTCGGAATAACAGGGCAAGCGCAACGAGTACTGCGATGATTATTACGATCTCAACAGTTCCCATGCCCCGTTTGTTACTGACACTTCGTTCTTGCATATCCCTTACCTCCTTTATCGTTTCTATATACCCAACGAGATTATTGCCGGTGTTGTCGCGACCATGAGGACGCTTACGAAGTCGAGCGTCATAGGGAACAGCAGTCCCAAAGATTCACGCTCCTGTTTTTTCCTTGCCGCATTGCGCGTTAAGTTCCAGCACGCCGAAGCCTGAAGCGACAGCAGTCCGAGAACTTCAGAAGTCCCGAGCCTTCCGTATCTGGCTACAAGAAGGAGGGCAGACTGCGCTTCCGGGATCTGAATGCGCAAAGAGAGTCTTTCCACGGCATCCGATGCCGTCATCCCGGACAATATCATTGCCCGCAGATTCCTGATCTCGGATGACAGTCCGTCGCTGTCCCTGAATGCGTATGAACATATATCTATGGCCTTGGGAAGCTGGAGTCCCGCCTCGAGCAGCGTATACATCAGACACAGGAACAACGGCATGTCGCGCATCAGGCGTTCTCTTCGAAGTTCCGTCTCCTTCCTTATGTCGTACGCTCCCAATACGGCAAATACGGCCGATACGAGCGGACTAAAGATAATGTTCGATCCCGATATAAAGAGAACGGCGGCTGATATGATCATTACGGATGAGCAGAGGATCACTTGTTTGCGAAGATACTTCTCGTATGCTCTTCCGGGTTCTATTGATAATTCGCTGAACAGTTCATGCCTCGAAGCGGTGAATCCTGTCGGCATTATCTTTTTGAGCAGATCTGTAAGAGGCGTCCTGTTGTCGCGTGACGGTCCTTCCGTATCCTGTTCCTTTGACTTCCTGTTTCTGCTCTCTGCATGCGTCATGAACCTGAACAGCAGGGCCGAAGCAAAGACCGCAACGGCAAAGGCCGCTATGAGGATGACTGAGCCTGTCTTTGATGACCTGGCTGTATCGAGGTATCCGCCGCCCATCTTATCGAGAGCGGCCGTTATCACAAAAGGCATGATGCATAGCATGACCGCTTCTGCATTCTTGCCGGCATTGGATGCCGCGATCTCGTTCTGTACCGCATTCATCTCGGAAAGCATCTGACAGCTGCTCCTTAAGATCGCCAGAGAATTGTTTCCGATATCTGCGGATATTGCCAGCGCATGAAATATCGGTATCGTCTCGGGAAAACTGATCTCTTCGGAGAATATATCCAGCGCTCTGTCCAGGCTCATATGAACCTTTATGTTGTTCTCGAGTGTGATCAGAGGTTTTATCAGTGCGCTCTTTGTGCCGAATGAATGCTCGATAACGGGTCTTATCAGTGTGAACGATCTCTCTATGGAATAACCGCTCGATACGCTCGTCGTGAGTACCTGCAGCAGTATCAGCAGCTGTGTTCTCATATGCTTGTAATTGCCCGAGTAGATCTTACGCATGAGTTCTTTCCACGGGAAGAATCCCAGGACGGCGCTGATCGTCAGCCTTGGCAGAAGCGCGCTGATAAAGAACGAGGATACGGAATATATGATCACAACAAATACGGGGTATACCCATATGTGTCTTATGAGAAATCTTCTTAACGGATCATCCTTTGTATGCGCACGTCTGTTGAAGATCTTCGATACTGCAGACTCTTTCACAATCCTCACCTCCTTCGTTTATAAACAGCTTTTTAAGGCTGAATTCCTTGCCTCTTGACGGCAGCACGGAACATATCTCATCCACATACCGTTTGCCGTCTCTGTTCCTCGTTATGTGTATCATGATGTCTATTCCCATCGACAGCTGCGTCATGATCGCATCGAAAGGAAGCTGTGATCCTGCCATGCACATTCCGGTGAGCCTCTCGAGCATCTCAAGGCACGAGTTGGCGTGTCCGGTGGACAGGCTGCCGCGGTGCCCGGTATTAAGCGCGTGCATCATGTCGGCGCTCTCTGACCCCCTTACTTCGCCGACGATTATCCTGTCAGGCCTCATGCGCAGAGCGGCCCTTATCATCATTCCTATGTTGACTTCGCCGCTCCCGTCGGGTCCCGGGAGCCTCGCTTCCATCCTTACGAGGTTATCGATGCCCTGGAGGTTCAGTTCGGCGGAATCCTCGATCGTGACCACACGTTCATCCGGAGGGATGAATCCCGACAGCGTATTGAGGAAAGTAGTCTTTCCCGAACCCGTGCCGCCGCAGAGGAAGACGGTCTTCTTGTTCTTTACGCACTCGCACAGGAACCGCGCGGCTTCTTCGCTTATGAATCCCTGCCTGATAAGAGTTACGATGTCGTGCGATATACCCGTGAATTTCCTTATCGTTACTATGGGCCCGTCCGGCGCGACAGGGGGGAGCACGCAGTTGGCTCGTGACCCGTCGGGAAGACGTAAGTCCGATATGGGATTCGCTTCGTTGAGCGGCCTGTTCCTGTTCGCGAAGAAACTCGAGATGACAGTCTTCAATGATTCCGCATCCTTGAACTTTATGTCGGTCTTATAGAGTCTTCCGCCCTTCTCGTAGAAGATCCTGTCAGGGCCGTTTACCATGATCTCAGTGATCGCAGGGTCTTCCATAAGAGGCTCTATCACGTCGAGCCTTCTTAAGCTGTTAAAGACGCTTTGCGCAAGTTCGCGCTTGTCCTCAAGGGAAAGCTCCCTGGTACTCTGGTCGATGCCGATGACTTCCGATATGATCTCCTTCAATCTGTCATCCGTGGGGTCAGTCTCGTTGCGCAGGACGCTTAAGACATAATAGACCAGTTTCTCTTTTATCTCTGATGTATCAAATGCTGACCGCTTCATATTGATCCTTGTAATCCTCGCAGTAGTGGACCGTCATCAGCGCTCCGGAACGGAGCGAACGTTTGAAACGCCCGAGTTCCTTTACCATGCCTGTATCTTCCGTGCACATTCTCGCGGGAAGCAGGATGTGAAGCGTATCGCAGATCTTGATGAATTCCGTAAGTTCCGACATGCGCCAGCCTTCGACGGCAACGAGCGCTCCCGTGTCCTCCCGGATGCACATATCCCTGATCATCTTTATAAGTCCGGCGCAGACGTCCGCACCGATGTCAAATACATCGTCATCATTATCGGGCCTGCCCGCAGATAAGAACCCGGAACCGTCCGGATTGAGATAGTCCGGTATGGAAGAAGGGTCGAATCTCTTGCCTGTTGAGTCGCGAAGCAGCTTTGTTATCGAACCTGTACCGCCGGGGATAAGCGGCGCCGGCATCCTGATCCCGGACATGAGATCTATCCTTACAGGGTGCATCGAGACAAAGGTTGAAGGCCCGGTTACCTTGTTAATGAAGTTCTCACGCTCGTCAATATACGCGAAGGATATGAGCAGTCTGAGTCTGTCCGTTCCTGCGGCCGCGGCAAGTTCCGTGACCGTCTCGGAGGTCTGTTCTCCGCCGATCTGTCTTATTACACGCCGCATGTCGATTATCGAATGTCCTTTGCCGTCATCTGCGAAAAGCGGTATCTGCCGGCCGGCGCCGCCCTGATCCGGAGGATCAAACTGTCTGTTATCATAGACTATGCAAAGATCGGTGAGCAGACGGGGGTCCGTTATCTGATCTTCCTGACCTGCCCGTTCTATGTAAGCTCCCGGAAAGCGCGAACTGATCCTTTCTCTTATGAGTGAATAAAGATAGAGATCGTTCTCGTAAACAAGAATCCCTAATGCCATAGTATTTATCCCTTTCGAATTTGTATTCCATATGGATATTACTCCGCGGCAAAGAAGAATTTACCTACGAAAAACCGACAAAAAACGACAAAAAACGACAAAGGTCGGGTTGAGGATACGGCCTGAAAATGTTAGAATATTCAGTCAAAACACCAGCAAAGGCGGTCATATCAATATGAAGAAACAAAACGGAAAATGGCTGTTTACATCTGAATCTGTTACTGAAGGACATCCTGATAAAGTCTGTGATCAGATCTCCGATGCAGTACTCGATGCGATACTCGAATCCGATCCTGAAGCTCGCGTTGCATGTGAGACTTTTGCCGCAACGGGAATGATAATGATCGCAGGCGAGATAACTACGACATCCTATGTCGACATACCGAGTGTCGCAAGGGAAACGCTGAAGCAGATCGGTTACAACAGCAGTGATGTGAGCTTTGACTATAAGACATGTGCGGTAATGACATCGATAGACGAGCAGTCGCCCGATATCGCGCAGGGCGTTAATGACGCGCTCGAGACCAGGGGTGAAGGACAGCTCGATATCGGCGCGGGCGATCAGGGCATGATGTTCGGATATGCAAATGACGATACTCCCGAATACATGCCTCTTCCGATATCTCTTGCGCATAAGCTTACGATGAGATTAACGGAAGTCAGAAAGAGCGATCCTTTGAGCATATTGAGTCCTGACGGAAAGTCACAGGTTACGGTCGAATATGACGGACCTGTTCCGAAGAGGATAGATACCGTTGTTATCTCTACACAGCATAAGGAGAGTGCCACGGAAGATCAGATAAGGAAGCTTGTTATCGATGAGGTCATCAACAAAGTGATCCCTGCGCAGCTCATGGATGAGAACACCAGGGTATTTATCAATCCCACAGGCAGATTCGTATTAGGCGGTCCCGCCGGAGATACGGGTCTTACCGGAAGAAAGATTATCGTAGATACATACGGCGGCTTCGGACGTCACGGCGGCGGATGCTTCTCGGGCAAGGATCCGACCAAGGTTGACAGGAGCGCGGCTTATGCGGCGCGTCACATCGCCAAGAATATCGTTGCGGCAGGACTTGCGAAGGAATGTGAGGTTCAGATCGCTTATGCCATCGGTGTTGCACGACCGGTCTCCGTAATGATCGATACGTTCGGAACCGGAATGATCGGAGATGACAAGATATCCGATATCGTCAGCCGTATATGCGATCTTCGTCCTGCGGCGATAATCAGAGACCTCGATCTTCGACGTCCCATATATAAAAAGACTGCGGCTTACGGTCACTTCGGAAGGGAAGACGCAGACTTCACTTGGGAAAGACTCGATCTGGCCGATGCTTTCAGGGAAGAGGCCGGACGGATCTGAAGTCATGCCGGAAGATCCAGCATACGAGATCAAGAGATTAAGTCCTGAAGATACGGGAAGTGAGATTGACGGCGGTATTGTTACTGCCGTCAAGCTTATTTTCGAGCGGGGTGATTTCCATATTTTCGCGTGCAGGGGAGGATTTTCCGTAAAAGGAAACTATTCCGGAAGCATACTTGCAGGTCTGTCTTACAAGGTGACGGGGAGAGTCGTTTCTTATAACGGACAGCCTCAGATAGATGCATCAAAGATCGAAGCATCAGACCCCGGTAATGATGATACCGCTGCCGTTGCGGGTTTCTTTGAGGATAACTTCGAGAAGACAGGTCCCGCTGTCGCCTTGAGGATCGCGGAAGCCTGCGGGGAGAACGCGCTGGATGAGATACTGGAGCGGCCTTCTGATGCCGCTTCAAAGATCGAAGGACTGACAGAGAAGAAGGCGGTCTCTATATCTCAGAAGATTGAGGAGGATCCCGAGTATTACAGGACCATCCTGAAACTTAGGATAATGGGATTAGGCAACGCGAGGGCGGTCAGGGTATATAAGAGCTTCGGCGCAGAATGCACCGGTAAGATAACGGATAATCCGTATGTGTTGATGAAGATCGACGGGATAGGGTTTGAGACGTGTGAACTGATCGCCCGGAAACTTCAAAAAGAAAAATTAAGCATCAACAGATTTGAAGGCGCTGCAGTAAGTGCCGTTGAAGGACTTCACGAAGCGACGGGAAGCACATTCCTTTCACCTGATGAGGTGCGGCGTCAGACTTATGCGCTGCTTTCCGCCGATACGGAGGAACAGATACCGGAGCAGACATTTGACGGGTTATACAGTGATGCCCTCGACAGAGCGGTCAAGGATAAGTTTATCGTTATCTTTCATTTCAAAGACGGTAAGTGTATCGGCTGCAAAGAATCTGATGAAGGCGCAAGGATAGCATCTCACAAGCACTTTGTGACTGAACTGTACATTAAAGAACAGATCGAGGCTTTTATAGATGCAAAGAAGGTCATCCCCGATAAAGACAAGACGATGGGTAAGATCAGGGTTATGGGTCAGGCAAGGGGGCTTGAACTCGATGCGCTTCAGGAGGAAGCGGTATATCTTTGCATGTATTCTCCGCTCGCGATAATCACCGGAGGTCCCGGAACGGGCAAGACCACGATCATGTCGATACTGGCGCGCCATTTCGCGAGGGAGAAGATCGATGTCAGATTCTGCGCGCCTACGGGAAGAGCCGCCAAGAGACTGTCAGAGGCCGCCGGTACGGATGCCTCGACGGTCCACAGACTGCTCGAAGCAAGCGCTCCTTCTGACGATGAAGAGGAAAATAACGGGACGTTCTTCGGAAGAAACCGGTCGAATCCGCTTGAGTGCAGGGTCGTTGTTGTCGATGAAGCTTCGATGATAGACATCTTTCTGTTCAAGGCGCTGCTCGATGCCATGAGGCCAGGCGCGTCACTGATCCTTGTAGGCGATCCCGAACAGCTTCCTTCCGTAGGTCCCGGAAATCTGTTATCGGATCTTATCTCGTGCGATCTTGTTCCGTGTGTCAGATTGAACTATGTGTTCAGACAGGCGGAAGAGAGTTCCATAGCTTCGAATGCCGTAAGGATACTTAACGGGGAGTATCCGGTGCCGGGAGATGATTTTGAGATCATAAAGACACGGACGGATGCGCAGGCCGCTCCGATAGTTGAGGAGCTCTCTGTCTCGCGGAAAGATTCTGACTTCGTTATCTTAAGCCCTACAAGACAGAGGCTGCTCGGTACCGCCGCCCTTAATCAGAGACTTCAGGAAAGGCATAATGAAGGGGATGGTGAAGCGGCGCAGATCCGCGCCGATCTTAAGTTCTACCCGGGCGATAAAGTCATGCAGATAAAGAACGATTATTCCATCGAATACTATGACTCTTCGTCAGGCGGTATCGAACGCGGCGTGTTCAACGGACAGATGGGAAGATTTGAAGGGTTTGATGTTCTTACGGGTAAATACAACGTCCTTTTCGATGATGAGGATCTGATAGGGTATGACAAAAAGAATATCTCCGATATCGAGCTTGCTTATGCCGTAACTGTTCACAAAGCCCAGGGGTGTGAATTTGATGAGGTGGCGGTAGTTCTCGGCGGCATGGATCACAGGCTGTCGAACAGGAAGCTTCTCTATACCGCTGTCACAAGAGGGAGGAACAAGGTGACTGTCATAGATTCGGGTGACCGGCTGTCTAAGATGCTCGGATCCCGTGATACCTCGGTCAGGAATACATCTTTGCCGGACTTTCTCTCACTGGTTGCTTCAAGGCGGCGAAAATGAAGCTCATTAAGGAGGCGTTTGATCTGATACTGCCCAGGACATGCTCCGTGTGCGGAGGAACTCCTGATGCTGACGGCAAACTGCCTTATGACGTCCCAGAAGATTTTCATATATGCTTTAACTGCCTTTCTTCGATCATTCCGCAGCCCGCGGACAAGAGGTTTTTCCTGTGTCTGTCGGAGCCGTATGAAGGAGATCCGCATCCGGGACTGGCGCTCTATATGCCGTTTGCTTACAGGGGATTCTTCGAGGAGGCGGTGCCCAGGGCAAAATTCAGGTCGCACCCAGAGATCGCGGAGTTTATGGGACAGCTCCTCGGAAGTTTTATGGCCAAAGACGGTATAAAGGCCGATCTTGCCGTGCCTGTTCCGTTATCACATGGGAGGCTTAAGGAAAGGGGATACAATCAGGCTGATCTGATCGCTGGACAGGCCGCTGCGGCTGCGGGAATACCTTATGCCGCTGATGTTCTTGTGAGGACGCGTGAGACCATGAGACAGACTGAGATAACGGATGATGCTCAAAGAAGCCTTAATATGAAGGGCGCGTTTTCCTGTTCTTCCGTGTACGATATCGGAGGTCTCAATATCCTTCTCATCGATGATGTCGCAACCACCGGAAATACGCTCCATGAGGCAGCCTGCGCGCTGTTTGATGCCGGCGCCGCCAATGTATCCTGCGCAGCCGTTTGCGGCAACAGGGCTGTCCTAAATGCCGAGGCATTCTGACGATATCCCCTCGGGGTGTTATTCCGCGCGTTTTTATTATATAATATAGGCAACCTGAGGCGGGTGGGCTCTACATTGAACCTACATGACATAAAATGGAACCCGGAGTCAGCCGGCGTAGATCAAGCCTTTTAAGTTGGAAGGTTGAAAGCGGTTGCAGGGTACCGCCCTTGAGAATTCGAGGGGTCAAGCGGGGTTCACTCTAATCAGGCTTTTCTATGCTCAAAAGAAGTGGAATTGTCGACAATGAGTTTGCTTAATGATGCAAGACAGATATACAGACGCGATCCTGCCGCGAGAAATGTGGTCAGCGTCATTCTTCTGTACTCCGGTTTTCATGCACTGATCTATCACCGCGTGAGCCATTTTTTCTACAAGCATAAGATGTTTTACCTTGCCAGATGGAACTCTCAGCTGGGAAGGCACAAGACGGGTATAGAGATCCATCCCGGCGCAACTATCGGGGACGGATTGTTCATAGATCACGGAATGGGGATAGTTATCGGTGAGACTGCGGTGATCGGGAATAACTGTACGATCTACCACGGGGTTACCCTGGGAGGAAGAGGCCATGTAAAGGGCGCCAAGAGACATCCTACCATAGGTGATAATGTCCTTATCGGAGCAGGCGCAAAGATATTAGGTCCGGTGACGATAGGTTCCGGTTCTTCCATCGGCGCCAATGCAGTCATACTTCATGATGTTCCGGAGAATTCCACCGTAGTCGGTGTTCCGGGCAAGATCGTTAAGATCGAGAATAAGGCGGCCGGTGAATCTCATGCCGAGGCGCTCGATCACTATATTACGGATGATCCGACCGAAGCAGAGGTTAAGGAGCTTTCCAAGGTTGTATCCGAACTCCAGGAAAGGATCTATCATCTTCAGATGCAGAATAAAACAAACAGGACAGAAGGAGAAGTGGAATGAAGCTTTTCAATACGCTTACAAGACAGAAGGAAGAATTTGTATCCATAGAGCCCGGGAAGGTTAAGATGTACGCCTGCGGTCCTACGGTCTATAACTACTTCCATCTCGGCAACGCAAGGCCGTTCGTTACATTCGATACATTGAGGAGATGGCTTGAGTACAAAGGCTACGAAGTCGAATTCTGTCAGAACTTTACGGATATCGATGACAAGATGATCAACAGGGCCAAAGAAGAAGGCGTAACCGTTAAGGATATCGCGGAGAAGTATATTGCAGAATACTACGTCGATGCAGACGGTCTTAACTGCAAAAGACCTACTTATCAGCCCCGCGCGACCGAGTCGATCGACGCGATCATAGACATAATCAAGGCGCTTTATGACAAAGGTGTCGCATATGTCATCGAGGGTGACGGAGTTTACTACGATGTAACCCGCGATGACCAGTACGGAAAGCTTTCACACTACAAGCTTGACGAGCTTGCTGCAGGAGGCGGAGAGAGGGGAGCTTCCTACGAAGGAAAGAAGAATCCCGGTGATTTTGCAGTCTGGAAGTTTAAGAAAGAGGGAGAACCTTCTTGGGATTCCCCCTGGGGAGAAGGAAGACCCGGATGGCATATCGAATGTTCTGCGATGATCAAAAAGTATCTCGGAAATACGATCGATATACACGGCGGCGGTCAGGACCTGATCTTCCCCCATCACGAGAATGAGATCGCCCAGTCCGAATGCGCCAACGGATGCACACTTGCAAATTACTGGGTGCATAACGCCTTCGTTAATGTTGACGGAGAGAAGATGAGCAAGTCCCTCGGCAATTTCTTCACTATCAGGGATATCGTTGCTCATTTCCCTTATCAGGTTATCAGGTTCTTTATCCTGTCCGGACACTACCGCATGCCGATCAATTTTTCCGACGAGCTGTTAAGAGCTTCTCAGACTTCTCTTCAGAGGATAACCACCTGCGCATCGAATCTGAGATTCACCATAGCAAACAGGAATGACGACCAGGGCGATAATCTTGCAGATCAGGAACTTGCAGTTGCCATTGTCGACGCAAGAAAAAGTTTTATCGCACATATGGATGACGATCTTAATACGGCTGATGCCATCACTGATATCTTCGGCCTTGTCAAAGCCGCCAATACTGCGGTCTCAAGCGCATCTAAGGGCATGCTCGAAGAGGCCCTTTCGGCTCTTGCCGAACTCACGGATGTTCTCGGCATCGATCTTGACGAAGATGAAGACGGAGGCATTCCTCAGGAGATAACGGATCTTGTGGAACAGCGCGCGGCTGCCAAGAAGAATAAGGACTATGCCGAGGCTGACAGGATAAGAGATCTCATAACCTCCAAAGGTTATTCCGTCAAGGATACCCCTAACGGTCCTCAGGTGGAGAAACTGTGATAATCCCGTTCATTGCAGCTGATCTGCGTGAGATAAACCCGTCTGTCCTCGCATATATAGGCGACTCTGTTTACGAGCTGTACTCGAGATGTCATGTCAGTTCGAAGACTGCTTCCAATTCGGGGAAGATGCATAAGCTCAATGTAAAATATGTATCTGCGGAAGCGCAGGCGAAGGCTGCCTCCGCTATATCGGATGAATTGAATGAGACGGAGACTGACTACTTCATGCGCGGCAGAAATTCCGACTCTCCCACGAAGTCAAAGAATGCAAGCCCGGTCGATTATATGAATGCAACCGGGTTCGAGGCTTTATTGGGATACCTGTTCCTTGATAATCAGGGCGACCGTCTGGATTATCTGGTGCAAAGAGCTTTTGAGGTGATCGACGATGAGTAAAGACAGGCAGGGTAAACAGACCGGCATCACGCCGTCGGCTGACAGGCTCGAGGGAAGAAATTCCGTGCTCGAAGCATTGAAGGCCGGAAGACAGATCAATAAACTCTGGATCCTCGATGCAAAGGACGGAAAGAAAGCCGATCCCGTTCTTGCTTCCATATTGAACGAGGCATCAAGGAAGAAGATACCTGTCGTAAGGGCGAAAAGGGAAGTGCTCGACCGCATGAGCGAGACTCACGGACATCAGGGTGTTATTGCGCAGGTCGCAAGCCATGATTATGTCGAAGTCGATGACATCATCAGCAAAGCTTCTGACGAAGGCCGGGCTCCTTTCATCGTTGTGCTCGATGAGCTTAAAGATGCGTATAACCTGGGTTCGGTCTTAAGGATAGCGGATGCCGCCGGCGTTGACGGCGTTATCATTCCCAAGCACCGTTCCATCGGACTCGACAGCGTTGTGGCAAAAGCTTCAGCCGGAGCGATAGAATATGTCCCTGTTGCAAGGGTAACTAATATAGCGGCAACACTCAGGGAACTCAAGGAAAAGAACGGTTTCTGGGTGTTCGGAACTGCAGCCGAAGGAACGACTGATTACGACAAAGCGGATTATAAAGGTTCGATAGCGATCGTTATAGGGAGTGAAGGAGACGGCATGCGCGATGTTGTCCGCAAAGAATGCGATTTCCTGTTATCCATTCCCATGAGAGGCAGTGTCAACAGTCTTAATGCCGCTGTAGCGGCAGGCATTGTTATCTATGAAGCTGCTAAGGGACGGGAATCGTAAAATGAAGCTTTTCGGCAAGGGTATAGCTGCTTTTGCCGCAGTTGCGATCTTCTCGGGCTGCCTCGGCTGCTCTGCCGTTAACGGGACCGCGCGTCAAACAGCGGATTCCTATATCGATGCTCTTCTTGCGATGGACACGGTGACTTGCGACTCTCTGAGCGCAGACGGCGCATCAGGATTAACCTCGTATATGAAACCCGACTATAAGATCAGAGCGGTGGAGCTGATACTCAATGCCACTCATTACAGGTATGAGCCTTTTTCTTCCGGAAGAGGTGATGAGGGGAGCCGCGTTTTTGTCTATACTCTCGTAATGCCTGATATCAATGCATCTATCGCATCGCATCCGACTGACAGTGAGGAGTTTCAGCAGTTTCTTGGAACCAAGGGAAAGATTGATGTTACTGTTTCTGTATCGGTAAAGAAGATCGACGGTGTCTGGACCGTGATCAATTCCGATGAGATAGCTCAGAATCTTTACGGTTCTCTGTTTACTCCGGGTTATGAATTCATGCTGGACGGAAGCACCGTGCTCTTGGATCCGGTATGGACGAGTTCGGCGGGAGATAACTGTTTTAATGATGTTACCGATATCAGCTGTCACTACAGGCTTTCTGATGAATACGCGGGCTCAGGTGTGTCACTCGATCTTACTTATGAGTATTACAAGGATGATGAGCTGATCTGTTCCGGACTTCCGGTATATGACGATGACGGCGCGGGATTATCCTTTCCGCTCGATATTTCCGACACCGATCTTGATTACGATTATCTTCCCGAATTCGATTACAGGCTCGTTATCTATAATCTCGGAAACGAATTTTATGAGGATCATCAGTCCTGTACTTTAAGTCCGATACTGTTCCCCAACGGATCGGCCGTTGATGAGATCAGCTGGCAGTATACAGACCGGTCGGGCATTTATTTCAATCGTTCCGATATCATCGCCAAAGTATGGCTCGATCCCAGATATATCGGTTCCGGCCGTCCTCTGGATCTTACATTCGATATCTTCTGTGACGGTGAGCTGATCTCACAGGGACAGAACGCTGATATCTATGACAATATCGCTGTCTGCACTTATGAGGATGAGATACTCAGGACCGGAAGCTATGCCATCAATGTCTATAATAACGGTACCCTCGCGGGCAGCTCGGTGACGAGCGTGATACTTAATCTCGATCCCGACAAGTATACGGAGCTTGCTGTACCGGATTCCGTTACTGATGAGAATACGGAAGCAAGGGCGAGGCTCGAGATCTGTACAGGAAGCCGCAATGCCATGGATATCGCTTATCTTTATACGGATGTTGATTATACCTATACGACGGTGAGCATGAATATCTTCGAACAGCAGATGGATCAGATCCTGGCATCGGGTGAGAATGCTCCCGATATGATCATCTGTGACAGCGCGCATGCAAGAAGATATGCAATGAGCGACATGACCATTCCCCTTAACGATATCGGGATATCTTATTCGGAACTTCAGTACATGTATGAGTATACTTTTGCACTCGCAACTGACGAAGATTCGGTCATCAAAGGCGTGACATGGGAAGTTACGCCCGGTGCCGTTTTCTATTGCAGAAGCGCGCTTTCCTCTGAACTGGGTGTCAGCGAGCCCGGTGAAGTTGCGCCGTTGTTCGAGACATGGGATGCCGTGCTCGATACGGCACGGGCTGTCAATGAATCATCCGGAGGAACGCGCAATCTTTTCTCTTGCCCGTCTGATGTTACGGATGCTTACATCTTAGGAAGGAGTGATCCCTGGATTGACTTAGACGGCAGTATCACTACGCCTGATTACATGGCGGATTATCTCGATTTTATGGATGCGCTTACGGGCGAGGAGCTGACCTTCGACTGTTCCCGCTGGAGTTCACAGTGGACATCAAGGATATCGAACCGTACTGCAGCCGCATACTTCGGAACGATGAGATTCGGCGAACTGTTCCTTAGAACATATAATTCCGGTGATTGGGGAGTGGTAAGACCTCCTCAGGATTATTATGACGGCGGCAGTTTTATCTTCGTTACTTCCTATTGTGATATGGACGCATCTGCCGCGAGGTTTATCCGTGACCTCGCCATAAATGAAGATAATCTCTACGATATGGCAGAAGACGGAATGACGGTTAACAATATCAGTGTTATGATGAATTGTGCCCAGGATGATTCTTACTGTGAGTCGTGGCTTAACGGTCAGAATCCCTTCAAGGTCTTCTCTCAGGTCGCGTGGGGAATAGATGCATCGCGTGTAACGCCTTACGATGATATGATCAATGAAGAATTCAGGGCAATGGCGTCGTCGTATCTTAACGGGAACTACGACAGCACGGAACAGGCGATTGAGGCTTTTGAACAGGCTGTGCAAGAGGAGCTGCAATGAGAAGACACTTTGCGTTAAGAATATCTTCACTGATCATCTGCACACTCTTTGTGTTCTCTTTTTGTTCCTGCAATATTGCCGATCAGATCAGATCCAATCTGCAAGAACGCATCTCGGTCCAGTCCGAGATCAATATCCAGGAGATGACAAGGCTTCTCATAAGCAGCATAAATGATAAGAGAAATACGGCAGATGCTTATTCAGGTATTCCGGAATTCCAGAAAGACGACATATCATATTCATACTTCTATGAGTATGTGAATATACTCCGCACGATCTCTACTCAGGGCTCGAAAGGTAAAGTAAGATCATTCCGCATTATGAGAGATGAAGAGTGCATGGCGCTTTTGGGACAGGATTTGTTTAACAGATACGGCACGATCAAAGGAGCCGAGCTTCTTTATTCGTCCGAAGCCGAGTATCCGGTCTATGTTTTCTACAGGATGGAAGCAGACGGCAGCGTATCGCTGTCCCGTGACTGGATCATCTCAATCATTAATATCTATAACTACGGACATCACTATTTTTCCTTGCTCGAGGAGTCCAATGCCGACGGCGTTGAAGCTCTTCTTTCTCCGGGACTTTTGAGCGATGTCTATACCAATGAAGTAGTCTATGCGAGGGCGCAGCAATTATGTGATCTGTACAGACTGAGAGTCATGTCATCTTCGTCTGAATATGAGATAACGAGTCTGCTTCCGGACAAGATGACCGTAAAGATCCCTGAGACACTTGTTCCCGACGGAACATCCTTTGAGGATCATACTGTAACTATCTCGATCCTCGGCAACGGAAGCTATCTCATAGATGACAATATAAGCATAGCTCCGGATATGAACCTTATCTATCTTGTTCAGGGTGATGAGAGACTTGTCAGGGCAGGTTACAGTTATTCTTACGCTCAGATCGTCGGTTTGCTCGGAGAACCGTCGTCTTCGGCGACATATTCCGAAGATACCTCGATGATGATCCTGTACCCCGGACTTTTGCTCCGGCTTGACGGTGCTTACGATGAGTCAGGGTCATTCATCGGAACTCTTTCTTCGATACGTCTCATAGGCAATTCCGCATACAGTATCGGTTATAACATCTTTGTCGGAATGAGCATGACACAGATCCTTATGCTGTATCCCTTCGCAGATGCGGATGACTGTTCGATAAACTTCTCGGGCAGTTTAAGATCATACAGCGTTACTTTTGATTTTGACGATAACAATATCGTTGAATCCGTGAAGGTGAGTACCTGATCCTTATACGATCCTGTTAATGAGCCTGTCGATCCGTTCTTCCGGCATTCCGCTTCCGAGAAGATAACTGCGCGCGCTCATCCCGTATTCCTTATCCATATAATCGAGCATGATCTCCATGTTTACGGCATCGGATCTTAAAGTGTGCTTCAAAGCGGGTTCCTTTGCTTCGATGAACGGATCGAGAAGGTGCCTCGCATACTCGTAAGATACTTTATAGTTAAGGACGATATCCTCGCGGGATGCTCCGATGAGAAGATAAAGGAGCGCGGCGATGACACCGGTACGGTCTTTTCCGTGCGCGCAGTGGATCAGGATGATCCCGTCAGTTCTTTCCGCTATCAGATCCATGACATCAACTATCCTGAGACCGAGATTCTTAAGCAGCAGCACATAGAAGTCACCCATCGGATGCTCCTTAAGATAGTTCATCGTGGGGTCCTCGTCAGCATCGGGATCGCCGAGAAAGAGCGGGATATTGTAATAAGCAGTATCTTCATCTTCGCGAAAAGGATTGCCGTAGTGTCCGACCTCCGCTTCCGACCTCAGATCTATGACAGTCTTTACACCGTATTGCTTAAGTTCTCTGTATGCTTTATCCGAGGCAAGTGAAGGAGATCCCGAACGGAGGATTATGTTGTTTTTGAAGACTCTGCCGCCGGAACCTCTCATTCCGCCTAAGTCTCTGCAATTGATGAGATCGTCAAAAAACAACCTCTGTTTACCGGGATCGTAAGTACTCATAGCGCGTATTTTACAACATCATATTGTTGACAATCAACATGTCCTGTACTACTATTATTAGGCTTTACGCGCTCGTAGCTCAACTGGATAGAGTGTCTGACTACGGATCAGAAGGCTGCGGATTCGACTTCTGCCGGGCGCGCCACAACATCGACCGTCGCTCGACGGTCGATTTTTACTATCAGTTGATATCAGGGAGGCATATTATGGGCAGACTTTTGATAGTGGTTGACATGCAGAATGACTTTGTCGACGGAGCTCTCGGTTTTGAGGGAGCTGACGGCATCATTGAAGGCATCGCATCGAAGATCAGGTCGTATAAGGAGAACAACGACGAGGTCGTATATACCCTTGATACTCATTTCGATAATTACCAGGATACTCAGGAGGGAAGGAATCTTCCGGTGCCTCACTGCATCAAGGGATCTTCGGGACACGAACTCGTGCCCGGTCTGAAAGATCTTCTGGCGGATTGTCTTTGCTTCGAGAAACCCACATTCGGTTCTTTGAAACTTGCCAATTATATCAACAGCAATGAAGATAAGTATGATGTGATCGAGGTGTGCGGACTTGTATCCAACATCTGTGTCATCTCGAATGCCATTATCGCGAAGGCTGCAGCTCCTGAAGCGCAGATCATCGTCGACAGTGCTCTTACGGATTCTTTTGACAAGACTCTTAATTCGGAGACATTTGACATCCTTAAAGGGGTTCAGGTCACGGTGCTCTGATATTGTTGCATTATTCACGATTGCTGTGATACAATCCTTTGTCGATTGCTTACATTGATTAATATATATTTTAAGGAGAACATATATGGCACAGATCGAGAAGCTTGAGAATTCCAGAGTTGCAATTAAACTCGAATGCGGAAGAGAAGAATTCGATAAGGCTCTTATGGAATCTTATAAGAAGAATAAGAAGAGATTCCAGGTACCGGGCTTCCGTAAGGGAAAGGTTCCTTATCAGCTTGTAGTAAAGTATTACGGTGAAGGCGTTCTTTATGAGGATGCCATCGATGCGATCGTAAATCCCGCTTACAGTGAGGCTGTCAGGGAGAATGATCTTCAGGTCGTTTCCCGTCCCGAACTTGATGTCGAGTCTATCGATGAGAACGGAATGAAGTACACGCTTACCGTTACAGTTAAGCCTGAAGTTAAGCTCGGCAAGTACGAGGGTGTTGAAGCTCCTTATTATGAGCGCGAGATTACCGACGAGACAGTTAATGCCGATATCGAGGCAATGAGAAGAAGGAATTCCACTCTTGAGAACGTCGAGGACAGACCTGCCAAGAACGGTGATACCGTAGTTATCGATTATGAAGGATTCAAGGACGGTGTTGCTTTCGAGGGCGGTAAAGGAGAGAACTACAGCCTGAAGCTCGGTTCCAAGTCGTTTATCCCCGGTTTTGAGGAGCAGGTTGAAGGTCATTCCATCGGCGAGGAGTTCACCATCGAGGTCACATTCCCCGAGGATTATCATGCTGAAGACCTTAAGGGCGCAGCTGCAACGTTCAACGTAAAGATCCACAACATCAAGGAGGAGAAGATCCCCGAACTTGATGACGAGTTCGTCAAGGATGTTTCCGAGTTCGATACTCTCGATGAGCTTAAGGCTGATATAAGAAAGAATCAGGAAGAAGCAGCCAAGAAGGACGCAAAGAATGCTTTCATCAATACTGTAGTCGGCGTAGTCGCAGATAATGCCGAGATTGAGATCCCCGATGTCATGATCGACAACGAGGTCGAGAGCATGGCTGACGAGCAGGCATCCAGGATGAGCCAGCAGGGTATCGGTCTTGATATGTACCTTCAGTACACAGGCCAGAGCATGGAAGACTTTAAGGCCGGCATGAAGCCCATGGCACTTATCCGCGTCAAGAGCAACCTTGTCATCGAGGCTGTTGCCAAGGAAATCAAGATGGAAGCAACAGCTGAAGAGTACGAGAAGGAACTCGAGGATATGGCAAAGGCTTATAACACCGAAGTCGATAACTTGAAGCAGGCATTCGGTGATGATAATCCGTACATCAAGGAGAATATCATCAACAGAAAGACTGTCGAGTGGCTTGCCGACAAGGCTGTCAAGACAGAGCCCAAGGAAGAAGAGCCTTCCGATAAGGCCGAAGAGGAGAAGAGCGAGGAGTAATCAGTCCATCCTCTGATCTTTTCCGGTTTTTATAGTAGAATATGAAGGGTTGTCTCACATCAAGGAGGCAACCCTTTCTTTGTGCCTTTTCGAGCACGGGGAAGAGCGAAGTGCCCCCGGGTTTTCATATTTCATCAATAATATGATAGACTTAATAGCTATAAAGAGCTGTTAAGGAGTAATGAATGGCAAATATGAGATATGACGGAGGAAGAGGCGGCTCGAATGATGTCCTGAGCTGTTCCTTCTGCGGTAAATCTGAATATGATGTACCGAGATTGTTTTCCGGAGTTAACTGCTATATATGTATCGATTGTATCAGGACCGCTTACGGTATCATCTCCGAAGAGGAGAAGGTGAGAAAGAAGAAGAGGTTAAAGTCTTCACGGCCTAATACACTTACCACTCCCCATGATATCAAGGATAAGCTCGACAGATATGTCGTAGGGCAGGATGAGGCGAAGATCGCGCTGTCCGTTGCCGTATACAATCACTATAAGAGAGTCTTCGCTGATCTTTCCGAAGATGACACCGAGATACAGAAGAGCAATATCCTTATGCTCGGACCTACGGGATCCGGAAAGACCCTGCTTGCGCAGACACTTGCGAGGATACTGGATGTGCCTTTCTGCGTAGCGGATGCAACATCGCTTACGGAGGCGGGTTATGTCGGTGAGGACGTCGAGAATATCCTCCTTAAGCTGATCATCGCAGCGGATTACGATATCGAGAGAGCGCAGACGGGTATCATCTACATAGATGAGATCGATAAGATAACCAAGAAGTCAGAGAATGTCTCCATTACGAGGGATGTCTCCGGTGAGGGCGTTCAGCAGGCTCTTCTTAAGATACTCGAAGGCACTGTGGCAAACGTCCCTCCGAAGGGCGGCAGAAAGCATCCTAACGAGGAATGCTACAACATCGATACAACCAATATACTGTTTATCTGCGGCGGCGCTTTCGACGGACTCGATGAGATCATCGCGAGCAGGGTATCGGATAAGCAGTACGGATTCGATGCCGATATCAAGCCTAAGAAGGATATGCACAGCGGACTTTTCTACAGTCAGGTGCAGCCCATGGATCTTATGAAGTTCGGTCTTATTCCCGAGTTTATCGGACGTGTTCCTGTTACCGTTGCTTTGAATAAACTCACTTCAGACGATCTTGTCAATGTTCTTACGCGTCCCAAGAATGCCATCATCAAGCAGTACAAGAAGATGCTCAAACTGGACGATGTCGATCTGGAATTCACGGACGATGCAGTCCGCGCCATTGCGGACAAGGCTATCGAGCAGAAGACCGGCGCCAGAGGCCTGCGTTCGATAATCGAAGAAACGATGCAGTCCGTAATGTACGATATACCCTCTCAGAAAGATGCATCGAAATGCATTATCGACGGTGCGTGTATCACTGACGGCAAAGAGCCGACGGTAATATATAAGAAGAAAGCGGCAGCAGGAGGAAACGGCGGAAGCACAGATTCCGAGAAGACCTACACTGCGTAAAAAGATCCAAGGAGGTACGATTATGCCTGCAATGTACAACATCTGTCTTGATATCGGAGGAACCAAGATCTTAGGTGCGATCTTTGATTCCAAGAAGAATATCGTTCACCGCATCAAGAAAAAGACCAAGGCGGACGGAGACGCGACGCAGAATGTTGAGGAGACGATCATCTCCGTTGTTGATGAGCTGATCGAAGGATTCGGCATCAAGCCTTCGCAGATCAAGGCGATCGCTGCCGGCGCGCCGGGTGTTATCAATCAGCAGGACGGCATAGTCCTTACATCTCCTAATCTTCCGTGGAAGAATTACGATATCAGGAAGCCCATCGAAAAGAAGTTCGGCGCACCTTTCTTTATCGGAAATGACGTAAATGTCGGTGTTCTCGGAGAGTATAAGTACGGTGTTGCCAAGGGAAAGAAGAACGTGGTCGGCCTGTTTGTCGGAACGGGAATGGGCGGCGGCCTTATCCTTGACGGCAAACTCTATACGGGTCACAAGTTCAAAGGCGCGGAGTACGGTCATATGATCCTGGATCCTGAAGGTCCCAGATGTAACTGCGGTCAGAGAGGATGTCTTGAGGCGTTCTCGAGCAAGCAGGGGATGAGCGACTACATCAGGGGTCAGGCGGCAAGAGGAAGAGTCACTCCCATGGCCGAGGCTGTTGAGGGAGGCGTATTCAAGAGCAAGCTCCTCAAGAAGAATCTTGCGGCGGGCGATCCCGTAACCGTTGAGGCTGTCGACCGTGCATGCCATTATCTAGCAGTGGCATCGGGAAACCTGGTCAATACTTTCAGCCCTGAGATGGTCGTGTACGGCGGCGGAGTCATTGAAGCGTGCGGAGATTACTTCCTTGAGAAGATCCTTTCCGAAGTTGACAGATACTGTATGCCCTCTATCAGAGAGACTGTGGAATTCAAGACTGCGGCACTCGGAGATGACTCGATCCTGTATGGCGCGTTATCGATGATAACCGACAAGAAGTGATAAGAATTTCCTATATCAATTATTTTTATTCTGTTATAAAATAATGGACAGTTAACAAACCGGGAGGTACCTTATGACTTTTAATGAATTTGTAGATTATGCGGTCAGCAGAAATTGTTCCGATATGCATATCACGGCAGGAACAAATCTCGCCGTAAGATGTAACGGCGAACTCGAGATACTCGATATCGTTCCTACGGTTGCAGAAGCAGAGGAGATGATCTTCTCCATCATGACTGATAAGGAGATCGAGTTCCTTAAGAGAGGAAATGATATCGATATCGGTATCATGCTCGACAACGGAATGCGTGTCAGAGGCAATGTCTATCACCAGCGTAATAACATTGCCGCGAGCATCCGTCTTCTCATGCAGAATATCCCTTCGTTCGCGGAATTGGGACTTCCCTATGTTATAAAGGATATCGCCGAAGCTACTCATGGTCTCCTTCTTGTTACGGGTCCTACGGGTTCAGGTAAGTCAACTACACTTGCCTCCATCGTCGATTACATCAATAAGACTGCCCATAAGCACGTTATCACGATCGAGGATCCTATCGAGTACGTTTATAAGCACGATCAGGCTATGATCCATCAGAGAGAGATCGGTCACGATGTTGCGAACTTCGCTTCCGCTCTTCGTTCTGCATTGAGAGAGGATCCCGATATTATCCTCGTTGGTGAGATCAGAGACTATGCAACCATCCAGGCTGCCATTACGGCTGCTGAGACGGGACACCTCGTTCTTTCCACTCTTCACACGAACTCAGCTGCCCAGACGGTCGAGAGAATCATCGGTTCCTGCCCTCAGGATGCGCAGGAGCAGGTAAGATCCCAGTTCGCCAACTGCATAAGCGGCGTTATCTCACAGCAGCTTCTTCCTTTGTCAGACGGAACCGGAAGAACGCTCGCTACAGAGGTCATGGTCGGTACTCCTGCTATCCAGAACCTCATCAGAGAGAACAAGATCCCTCAGATCAACGGTTCTATCATGTCCGGAAGAAAAGACGGAATGCATACTCTCAATGAGGATCTCATAAGACTCGTAAGAGAAGGCAAGATCTCCAGAAGAGTCGCAATGGCTGCTTCTTACGACACAGCTGAATTCGGAATGAATGCGGGTACTGCCGGTACTGCATTTGACGATCTTATCTGATAAGATCCTGATCCGAATCTTAATCCAAAGAAAAGCAGACACAGTCTTAACGGCTGTGTCTGTTTATATTTATATATTTATAAGTTTATGGTAGAATAAACCGTTAATTGGGAATGTGAAAGAAGGAATATTTCTTTATGGCACGTATCGACAGAATCAATAAGGTTTTCGAGCCCGGCGAGGCAGAGCCCAGACTTTACGGCAAATGGATGGACAGCGGCTACTTTAAGCCCGATGATGATCCCGATAAGAAGGCATTCAGCATTGTCATGCCGCCGCCGAACATTACAGGGCAGCTTCATATGGGACATGCTCTTGATAATACGCTTCAGGACATACTTACGCGCTATAAGAGGATGAGAGGATATTCGGCTCTCTGGCTTCCCGGCACCGACCATGCTTCTATCGCGACAGAAGCCAAGATCGTCGAGCAGATGAGAAGCGAGGGCATTTATAAAGAGGATCTCGGAAGGGAGAAGTTCCTCGAGCGTGCTTGGGACTGGAAGAAACAGTACGGCGGAAGGATCGTTGAGCAGCTCAAGAAGATGGGTTCTTCCTGTGACTGGTCAAGAGAGCGCTTTACGATGGACGAGGGCTGCTCTGATGCCGTTAAGGAAGTATTTGTAAAGTATTACAACCAGGGCTATATCTACAGGGGAGAGAGGATCATCAACTGGTGTCCTCACTGCCTTACGTCGATATCCAATGCCGAGGTCGAATATGAGGATCAGGAAGGCCATTTCTGGCATCTGAAGTATCCTTTCGAGGACGGAACAGGGTATATCGAACTTGCAACCACGCGTCCCGAGACTTTGCTCGGTGATACCGCTGTTGCAGTTAACCCCAAAGATGACCGCTATAAGGATCTTATCGGCAAGATGCTCGTCCTGCCTCTCGTCGGAAGGAAGATCCCCGTTATCGCCGATGATTACGTTGATATTGAATTCGGTACGGGCGCCGTTAAGATAACGCCTGCACACGATCCCAACGACTTTGAAGTAGGCCGCCGCCATGATCTTGAAGTGATCACTGTCCTTACGGAAGATGCAAAGGTTACGGATGACTATCCCAAGTACGCCGGCATGGACCGCTATGAGGCGCGTAAAGCGATCGTCAAAGATCTCGAGGAGGGCGGATATCTGCTGAGGACAGAGCCCCACAACCATAACGTCGGTACATGCTACCGCTGCGGAACTACGATTGAACCTCGTGTGTCACTTCAGTGGTTCGTTAAGATGGAGGAGCTTGCAAAGCCCGCCATCGAGGCCGTCAAGACGGGGAAGACGAGATTCGTCCCTCAGAGATTTGAGAAGAATTACTTCAACTGGATGAATGACATCAGAGACTGGTGCATATCCAGACAACTTTGGTGGGGCCACAGGATCCCCGCGTTCTATTGCGACGACTGCGGCGAGATAACGGTTACCAAGGATGCGGAAGCCGTCTGCCCCAAGTGCGGAAAGAAGATGCGTCAGGATCCCGATACGCTCGATACATGGTTCTCATCCGCTCTCTGGCCGTTCTCAACGATGGGCTGGCCTGAGGCCACTGAGGATCTTAAGAAGTTCTATCCGACGGATACTCTTGTCACGGGTTACGATATCATCACATTCTGGGTATCCAGGATGATGGTTGCCGGTATGGCTCATATGGACGATGTTCCTTTCAGGGATGTCCTTATCCACGGCCTCGTAAGGGATTCCCAGGGCCGTAAGATGAGTAAGTCTCTGGGTAACGGCATCGATCCGCTTGAGATAATCGATAAGTACGGAGCCGATGCGCTGAGATTTGCTCTCGTTACAGGCAATGCGCCCGGTAATGACCAGAGGTTCCAGGAAGACAAGATCGAGATGGGAAGGAATTTCTCCAATAAGATCTGGAACGCCATGAGATTTGTCATCATGAACTGTCCCGACGGTCTTTCTTACGGATCGGTCGACCCTGCGAAATACACGCTTGAAGACAAGTGGATCCTGACAGGTCTTAACAGGCTTATCAGTGAGGTCACGGTCAACTTTGAGAATTACGATTACGGCGTCGCTTTGCAGAAGATCGTCGATTTCATCTGGGAGTCCTACTGTGACTGGTACATCGAGATCGCCAAGAGCCGTCTTTTCGATGAGGAGTGCCCCACCAGGGTTGAGGCTCTCTATCTTCTCAATAACGTACTCGGCACATGCATGCAGCTCCTGCATCCGTTTATGCCGTTCATCACCGAGGAGGTGTATCTCAACCTCGTGATCGATGACAGCGCCGAGTCCATAATGATCTCTGACTGGCCGGATGCTTCAAAGATCCCGTCCTACCCCGCAGAAGAGAAGATGATGTCCACTCTCATGAATGCGATCAGGGCGATGCGCAATATAAGGGCAGAGATGAACGTGGCTCCTTCCCGGAAAGCACACATCATAGTCGTTACGGCTTCTGATGATGTTGCTTCCATGTTTAACAACGGCCTGGCTTTCCTCGAGAGACTTGCAAGCGTCGGCACCATGGAGATCAGGAAGGATAAGGAAGGCATCCCGTCAACTGCAGTGGCAGCTCTCTTCGAGGGCGGAGAGATTTATATCCCTCTCGAAGACCTTATCGATATCAGCAAGGAGCTCGAGCGCCTTAAAAAGGAGAAGGAAAAGTTCGAAGGCGAGCTCAAGCGCCTTGAAGGCAAGCTGTCTAACGAGAATTTTACGGGCAGGGCTCCCGCTGCCGTTGTTGAAGCGGAGAGACAGAAGCTTGCGAAGTACAAGGATCTCGCGAAGAATATCATCGACAGGATAAATACCCTTTCAGAACTCTAATAATTTCAGGAGGAACAAAAATGGCAACAGGATTCGAGAATCAGGGTTTGATCGACAAGCTTCCCAAGGAAGGCGTTCACTGTTATCCCGCCAACGAGGGTCAGATCAAGAACAGAAGGATCATTACGGTTATACTCATGGTGGCTTTTGCCGCGCTTGCGGTGGTATTTCTCGTAATGCAGAACAAGCAGTTTATCGCTGCCGGCGCGTGCGCAGTGGGACTTATCATAAGCCTTCTGGTGTTCATACAGACATTCATGATCGCCAAGTACCGTGTAGCGGTCGATTATAACGAGAAGAAGCTCGTTCTGCGTTACCGCTTCAGCCTCATCGAGATCCCGTTTGACTGTCTGGATTCCAGAGACGGAGAAGCCGATCAGGCAGAGCAGATGCTCGAGAATGCAACAGGCAAGGCTGATGCAACACAGTATCTTGTACTCGACAACGTATTTGATGAAGCCTGCTATCAGACATCGACCAGGGATCTTGCTTCCAAGGAAGACTTTGACCAGCTTAAGTCTGAGGCGTTTGCCATTGCGGATGCTTACGGTGCAAGGAATGCCGAGGGCGCCATCAAGCCCAACACCGACCCTAAGCACAATAAGGACATCGGTCCCACGGATCTCAAGGATGTCGACATTGACGCCATCGTCGATGAGGTAACCGAAGAGCATAAGGCGGGCAAGTAAGAATTACATGTTTTTTGCCGGCTTTTTCAGTTGATTTTTCGGTTAAAGACTGTAAGATATTAGGAGTAACTAATTATTTATAGGAGGACATATTTTATGGCATTGGTTTCTGCTGTAGAAATGATCAACAAGGCCCACGAGGGTCATTACGCTATCCCTGCGTTCAACACAAACAACCTTGAGTGGACACAGTGCATCCTGAAGGCTGTTCAGGAGACAAACACACCCGTTATGATCCAGACATCCGAGGGTGCTGCAAAGTACATGGGCGGCTACAAGATGGTAGTTGATATGGTCAACGATCTTATCGATTCCATGGGCATCACTGTTCCCGTTGCTCTTCACCTTGACCACGGTACATACGAGGGTGCCAAGGCTTGTATCGAAGTAGGTTATTCTTCCGTTATGTTCGACGGTTCTCACTTCCCCATTGAAGAGAACATCGCTAAGTCCAAGGAGATCATCGAACTCGCTCACGCTAAGGGTGTTTCCGTAGAGTGCGAAGTCGGCGGCATCGGCGGTACAGAGGACGGCGTTACATCCAACGGCGAACTCGCAGATCCTGCTGAGTGCAAGCTCATCGCAGATCTCGGCGTTGATTTCCTCGCTGCAGGTATCGGCAATATCCACGGTAAGTATCCTGAGAACTGGGCAGGCCTTAACTTCGACAGACTTGCTGAGATCAAGGAAGCTATCGGCGGCAAGCCCATGGTTCTTCACGGCGGTTCCGGAATCCCCTTCGAGCAGACAAAGAAGGCTGTTTCCCTCGGCGTTTCCAAGATCAACATCAATACTGAGCTCCAGCTCGTATTTGCTGCTGCTACAAGAAAGTACATCGAAGACGGCAAGGATCTTGAGGGCAAGGGTTATGACCCGAGAAAGCTTCTTAAGCCCGGCTGCGAGGCTATCGTTGCAAAGGCTAAGGAACTCTGCGAAGGCTTCGAGGCTGCAGGCAAGGCCTGATATATCTCAAATAACTGAACTGTTTTTGCGGGTCGTTCGAACGAACGGCCCGTTTTTATATATAATCTTTTTTGTAGTATAATCTATTGATATTTACAGGAAGGCACTATTTATATGGAACAGGTTAAGACTGATATAACTGTTGAACAGATGCAGCGCGCGGGCGCGATAATCAAGAACATCAAGGGATACTATTCCTCTAAGATGGTAGGTCAGGAGCGGCTGGGACTGGCTTTGATCGTTTCCATGATGGCCAACGGACATATACTCCTCGAGTCGGTTCCGGGACTTGCAAAGACAACGGCTGCCAAGGTCGTTACGGAATCCGTCAACGGCAAGTTCTCGAGGATACAGTGCACGCCGGATCTTCTTCCGAGCGATATCATCGGAACACAGACCTTTAATATGACGAATAACACTTTCGAGACAAAGATCGGTCCCGTATTCGCGAACTTCGTGCTGCTCGATGAGATCAACAGAAGCAGCGCCAAGACGCAGAGCGCCATGCTCGAAGCGATGCAGGAGAGGACCGTCAGCATCGGAGGCGTAAGTTACAAGCTCCCCGATGTGTTTATCGTAGTCGCGACCCAGAACCCCATCGAGCAGGAAGGTACTTACGAACTGTCCGAAGCCCAGCTTGACAGGTTCCTGTTAAAGGAAGTCATAACTTATCCTTCTGCGAATGAAGAGATCGAGATCCTTAACCGTATAGAATCTGATGTATTTACCGATGTGACGGCTGTTGCCACCATTGATGACGTTGTATTCCTGCAGGATATCTGCAAGAAGATATATCTGGCGCCTTCCGTAAAGAAATATATCGTAGACATCGTGAGCGCTTCACGTAATGCCGAGCAGGCGATCTATAAGGATCTTGCTCAGTATGTTGCTATGGGAGCCTCAACGAGAGCGGCGATCGCATTCATGGAGGTGTCAAAGGCAGTTGCGCTCGCTTCGGGCAGGGCATACGTTACGCCCGACGATGTCAAGGCGCTTGCCCATGAAGTCTTAAGACACAGGATAATGCTTACGTTTGCCGCCATAGCGGACGGGGTGAAACCCGAAGAGATCATCGATGCTCTGTTTAAGGCTGTTAATACTCCATGAAACTTGAATTTGTCTCAAGGATAAGCTTCGGTCTTCAGAGATATAAGACCATATCCACGAACAAGGCGACGAGCAGGATACTCGACGGCTCATATAACTCCATCTATAAGGGACGGAGCATGAATTTTGACGAGCTGCGAGAATATGTTCCGGGCGATGATGTCAAGGACATAGACTGGAAGGCGACTTCGAGGAGCAATAAGGTGCTTATCAGGCAGTATATCGCCGAGAAGAAGCATAACATCATGTTCGTGTTTGATACCAACAGACGCATGCTCGCAGATACCGATGAGGGCGAAGAGAAGCGTGATGTTGCTCTTATAGCGGGCGGAAGTCTTGCCTATATGGTCAACCGTAACGGTGACTATGTGAGCGCCGTTTTCTCTGACGGGAAGTCCCTGCACAGGATGCCGTTCAAGAGAGGACTGCTGAATCTCGAGAGGATACTGTCGGATTATCACCACAGCGTGCATGCCGGCAATACTTCGGACCTTGATCCCGCCCTGTCTTATCTGATCCATCATGTGAGAAGGAAGATGATAGTCGTTATCGTAACCGATACCGAGGGCATCAGGAAACTGTCCGAGTCTCTTCTGCGCCAGATGGTCATCGTTCATGACGTTCTGCTCATTAATGTCAGTGACGCCGATATGTTCGGCAAGAGGATATACAGTGTTGACAGAAGCGATTATATCCCGCCGTTTGTTTCCGAGAATAAGAGGCTGAAAGCTATGTCGGAGAGAAAGAGGCAGGAGATAATACAGAGCAATGAAGAGAAGCTTAACCGCCACGGCATTGCTCACACTGTCATAGGGACTTCGGTCCGCATCGAGAAGGATCTTATCAGTCTCCTCGAGACACATAAGCTTCGGAAGTGATCAGATGGAAACAAGCGTAAATCTTCAGAAGATGTTTAAATATTCGGCCTGGCCGGTGACTATGGCCGCCGCGGCTCTTGCGCTGGCTGTTCTTATCCTTATCCTGCTGATACTGGGCGGGATAATACGGAACAAGAGGGCAGGACGCAAGAATACCATAAGGGAGATATTGTGGAGTAAGCCCGATATCGAAAAGCTTAAGCAGGAATATCTTGCCAGGCTCCTTAAGATAGAGATGGAGTTTGATTCGGATACGACAAAGATAAGGCCTGCATACGAGCAGATGAGCGTGCTCATACGTGAATTCGTGTTCAGGGCGACCGGCATAGAGGTCCTTAAGTACACGCTTACCGAGATAAGGAAAACGGATATGGATTCGCTTGCCGATCTTATCGAAGAATATTATGAGCCCGAGTTTGACAAGATCTCCGAGGGCGATGTCAAAGCCTCGATAGAGAATACGAGGAAGGTGATAGGCAAATGGAATTAAGGTTTAATACGGCCCTTATTGTCTGCGCCTCGGTGGCATTTGCCTTTATTATCTTTTCTTTTGTCCGTTTCAGGAGGAAAAGAAAGTTCAGATCGGGTACGAAGGCAACAGAGCCCGATTACATTAAGGAGATACCTCACTTCAGAAGAAGGATGATCCTCTACAGGATACTTAAGTTCATTCTGTCGACAGTGATCATTATCAATATACTGGTATCGGGATTCCTGATGGCCGTTCCTTACAAGACGGAAGTAACTGAGATAAAGAATATGAACAGAGACATAATCCTGTGCATGGATATTTCCACGACCGTCGACGAACTTAACCGGGATCTCGTAGGCAAGCTTAAGCAGGTCGTGGAGAATCTGCAGGGCGAGAGGTTCGGCATAGTCATCTTCAACACATCGCCTCTTTATCTTTGCCCGCTTACTACCGATTATGAGCAGGTTATAAAAGAGCTCGATATATTGGAAGAAGCGCTGGCGATGAGGACGGATTATTATGACGGCAGGATCGGATACAGCGACAGACTGTACGAGCTCGACGAGTATATAAGCAGCGGCACTCTTATCGGCAACATGGAAAGAGGTTCGTCCATTATCGGAGACGGACTCGCGGCGGCGGCTCTTGATTTCTCGCATATAGAGGATGATCCTGACAGATCGAGGATCATTATCTTTTCGACGGATAATGACCTGCAGGGAACCGAGCTGATAACATTGCCCGAGGCGGGGGAGCTTTGCGTCGACCGCGGGATCACCGTGTACGGCATCGGAACTTCGACGATGAGAAATCTCGATAAGCGCATGATGAAGGATACTGTCGAGATGACAGGCGGCCAGTTCTTCTACGGCGAGGGTGAGTATATAGTGGATGAGATCGTGGACAGCATCCAGAGCCATGTGGCATCACTGGACACGATCGATTACGAGATAAGGGAGACTGCAGTCCCTGAGATACCGTTCATGCTGCTGGTTATATCCATGGCATGCATGATACTTCTCCAGTGGCTGTGCAAGGTGTGACGGTATGGGCAGCATCCTGAAAGATTTTGTGTTCGAGCCGATAGTACCGATCCCGATAATGGGTGCGGTATGTGTCGTCCTTATTATCTTCAAGAGAAGGGGCGTAATCCCGTACATCAGGCAGATATTGTGCGTTGCGCTTCTGTTCCTTATAAATCTGCGTCCCATGCTTCCTGCCGATAATATCGTGATACAAAGACAGCGTACGGATCTTAACGTTATCTTTATAGTCGATGATACGATCAGCATGCTCGGAAACGATCAGGCGGGATATGATACAAGGCTCGACAGGGCCAAGGCGGATATGGGATATATTATCGAGAACCTGCCGGGGGCGAGGTTCTCTGTAGTGACGTTCAATAACAATAACCACATCCTGACTCCTCTGACCGATTCGATCGACTATCTTAATAACGCGATAGATTCCATCTATCCCATTGCTCCGACTTATGCGACCGGAACAAACCTCAGCACCTGCATATCCGCGCTTGAATCTTCGCTCGGACTTGCCGAGACAGGCAGCGGCGATACCGATTCCGTTGTGTTCATCTTAAGCGACGGTGAGAATACGGACGGAAATGTACAGCAGGGATTCGGCAAGCTCGGCGGTGAGATCAGCGGCGGAGCAGTTATGGGTTACGGCACGGCGTCAGGCGGACAGATGGAGTATTACGATGAACTCATAGATGATCACAGGTGGATAATGGAACCCGGAACGGGGGAACCCGGAGTGACGAGGATAGATGAGGAAAACCTTGAATTTGTAGCGGATGAACTCGGTCTTCCGTACATCAATATGAGTGATGACGGCGTACTCGAGCCGATCGTTACGGAACTTAGGGATCATTATGAATCAGAACCCGAGGAAGAAACGGAGCAGGGGTATACGGATGTTTATTATTATCTCGTAATACCGCTTGCTCTCCTTACGGCTTATGAACTTATAAGCTTAAGGAGGAGGGGATGATATGAAGAGGATAATGGCGGCGGTCATAACGATATGCGCTGTATTTCTCGGGATATTCCTTCTTGCAGATTACAGCAATAACAGGCTCATCGAGAAGTTCGAAGCGGGGATATATGAGCATAATCCGCTGGGCTTCCTTGGCTTTACCGAGCCTTATGTAAACTATTACAACAGAGGCAATATCTATTATGCCTTAGGTCAGTATGATCTCGCGTGTCAGGAATACGAGAAGGCATTGCAGGGAAGAAGGCTCGAGGAGTATTCCGACTGCAGGCTCAGGGTAAACTACGCGCTTGCGATCGTTAAACAGATCGATCCCAATAATATAACCGAAGACAATATTGATGAAGTCCTCGCCATGCTTGATGAGGCACGGGATATATTGTGCGAGGACGGCTGTGCATCGAGGACCGATAACAGCGGTCATTATCCGGATGCGCAGACTCTCAAGAATGAGATAGACGCTTTTGAGGCTTCTCTTCTCGGGCCGGAAGAAGATGACGAGGAAGATCCTCAGCCTTCTCCGACACCGTCGCCCACTCCGACACCGGAACCCGGAAGTGAGCCGGATACACCGACGCCTACGCCCGATCCTTCACAAGACGGCCCTACTCCGACTCCCGAAGGAGGAGAGGGAGGCGAGCCTGATCAGACCGAGCCTGACGGAGGAGCCGACGGAGCAACTCCGACTCCTACAATGACACCCGAACAGCAGCTGATGGATCTTCAGAACCAGGGACAGCAGGAACGCTACGATGCCGGAGTAGGTGAGGAAGATACATCCTGGGGCGGTTTCCACGGCGGTATCCCGTGGTAAGTCGTGATCATGAGCATCAAAGGGTTTGACATAGATCCGGAACGCAAGGTCCTTAATACCAAAGATCCCGATGAGAAGACCGGGTTCGTGATAAAGACGGATACCGGGGAATCTGACAGGTTTGTTGACGGTAGTTATGCTTCCGTGGAGTTTACCGATACTTCATCTTCATACGGCGCTCCTGTCGAAGATGAAGCCGTTTTGTCAGGGCAGGTAAAGCCGGAAGTCCAGTCCGTCCGCAATACGGGTTATGACGGGAAACCCAATATCTATGATCCCGCGAAGGATAAAGTGGATGTGACGCCCAATACGGCATCGTTTGACAGGACATCTGCCATGGGAAGCCTTACGCGTGAATCATACGGCACACTGAGGTTTTTCAATAATCCTGCGGATCTTATCATAGGTTGTGTTATAGCGGGACTTCTGATAATACTGGAGATCGTACTGATCGTCATAGTTTTCTAGGTCCGCAAATTGTAATTCGGTTTCATTTCTTGTATATTTAACTATGCATTTTTAATTTCGGGAGGGTTGTCGTATGTCAACAGTTACTGTTTGGCTTCTCGTCCTCTGTCTTACCGTCATTGCCATGGTCTATGTTTTCTGGAATTATTCCAGGATCAAGAACATGCCGGAAGGTACGGCAGAGATGTCCGAACTCGCAGGTATCATCAGATCGGGAGCTGAGACGTTCCTTAAGACTGAATTCAAGTATATCGGTATAGTTCTTGCGGTAGTTGCCGTGATCTTCTGTATGGTTATAGAGAAGACATCAGGCATATCATTTCTCATCGGCGGCGCAATGAGCTCATTTGTCTGCATACTCGGCATGAAGAGTGCCACTTATGCAAATGTTAGAACATCCAACAAGGCCCGTGAATCTCTTTCGATCGGTGAGACCGTTAAGGTTGCTCTTTGCGGCGGATCCATAAGCGGACTGTCCGTTCAGGCTCTTGGAATGTTCGGCCTTATCGTTGTGCTTCTTCTGGGTCACTTCTGCTTTGACGGCGGTGTATCGCATGAAGCAACGGGAAGCGGATTCCTGTTCAAGGATCTTATCTGCAATCCTACGATGATGAGGATCTCGACTTATTCCCTCGGCTGCTCCATCGTTGCGATGTTCAACCGTGTTGCCGGAGGAAACTATACAAAGGCCGCTGATATCTCATCTGATATCCTTGGCAAGCTCCGCCACGACCTTCCCGAGGACGATTCAAGGATTCCCAATACCATCGCTGACTTTATCGGTGATAACGTAAACGATATCGCGGGCAACTGTTCCGACCTTCTCGAGAGCTTCGTTGCCACTATGTCTGCAACCATCATGATCGCAATTACCCTGTATCAGGTTGCGATCCATAAGGGCCTTGAGATCGAAGAGCAGGCTTTTACCAATGCTTCGCTTTTCCCTATAGTCCTTGCGGGCTGCGGCCTTGTCGGCTGCCTTGCAGGCCTCGGGATCGCCAACTTCAAGAAGATGGGCGATGATCCGTCGAGGGAGCTCGATCTTTCCACATGGATCTCTGCCGGTATCACGGTCGTGCTCGGCGGTATTGCCAGCTATGTTCTTTTCGCGAAGTATGATCTTTCTGCTTACGGCTTTAAGTTCGGATGGGCTTCGCCCTGGATCTCTTCCGTGCTCGGCATCGTCAGCGGCGTTGCCATCGGCATCATTACCGAGTACTACACCGCAACAGAGCACAAGCCCACAAGAGAACTCGCCGAGATCTGTACTGAGGGTGAAGCTTTTGTTGTTACCAAGGGTGATGCGATCGGTTCAAGATCCTGTCTGATGCCGATCCTTCTTATCGGTATCTCGCTCCTTATCTCGGGTGTTCTCGGCGGTACTTACGGAGTTGCCGTTTCCGCACTCGGAATGCTCGCGTTTGTCGGCGCTACGGTATCGATCGATGCATTCGGCCCTATCGCAGATAACGCAGGCGGTCTTGCCGAGGCTTGTCATCTGCCTCCCGAGGTCCGTGCCATTACCGATAAGCTCGATGCGGTAGGAAATACGACCGCTGCTATCGGAAAGGGATTTGCCATCGGTTCTGCAGCATTCGCTACAGTATCACTCATCACGGCTTATGTCGGTCAGTATACCGAAGTAGGTGATGACCCTGTCCTTAATTTCGCATCTTTTGCCGTTATCGCAGGCGGCATCATCGGAGGCGCTCTTGTTGAATACTTCAGTGCCGTTCTTACGGATAACACAATTGACTCCGCCAAGCTTATGGCTGACGAGGGCGACAAGCAGATGTCCGTTCCCGGAGTCCTTGAGGGCAAGGTTAAGCCTGACTACAACAAGATGATCGCCATGGCAGCTCACGAAGCGATAAGAAAGATGATCGTTCCTTCGATCCTCGCTCTTGTCATTCCCGTAGTCGGCGGTATCCTCTTCGGCGTACAGTTTGTCGGCGGTATCCTGGTAGGCGCTACGATAGTTGCTATCCCGAGGGCTATCTTCATGGGTAACTCCGGCGGCGCATTCGACAATGCGAAGAAGTATATCGAGTCAGGCCAGCTTGAAGGTCACGGCAAGGGTTCTGCAGCGCATAAGGCTTCTGTTACCGGTGATACCATCGGTGACACCCGTAAGGATGTTGTAGGCGTTGCTCTGGACATCTTCATCAAGTTGATGTCAACCGTAGCCAACACACTGGCTCCGGTACTCAGGTCAATTTCCATCTTGAGATTCTGACAGTAAAGTAAAGATACATGATCAAGGGACCGCTCCTTACCGGGGGCGGTCCTTTTTGTAAATTGCCGCAACTTGTAACCATTCGGAAACGAATCGGATTAACTCTATCTGATAAAATAAAATATAAAACTGTTTGATCAGAGGAGTTTATATGGATTTTGAATTCAGCACAGACGGATTTTTGCCATATGATTCGTTCGATTATATATATAAAGACAGGACTCTTCCCGAATTCGGAGATGCCGTATCTCCTTACGAGAGGATCCTGTCATCATGGAAGTTCTTCGTGGCTTCGGACTCGGAACATGTTCCGTTCGGTTTTGAATCCGCGTCTTTTGATGATTCGGACTGGGACATAATCAATGTTCCGTCAACCTGGCAGACAGAAGGTTACGGACTTCCGCAGAACCTTCTTTATAACTATCCCGCCGAGCTTGAGAAGATCGCCAAGAGAGGCGAGGATTCGATAAGTGACAAATACATCCTCAAATCCAATAACGATGAGAATGATGAGGTAGGAATATACCGTACGACCGTTATCTTTACGCCCCAGGATATTGACAGGGCCATATACCTTGAGACTTCGGGCATATGCGGAAGATTTGACGTATTCCTCAACGGACAGCTGATGAGTGAATCCCACAGCGTCATGACGAGAAAGCGCATTCTCCTCTCGGACAGCGCGAGGACCGGTGCCAACCAGCTCGTTATCGCCGTGTACAGATGGGACAGGGACCGTCACGGTCATGTGATAAAGGAACTTATGAACTTCGGTTTCTCGGGGCTCGTAAGGCCTGTCAGGATCGTTACGGAACCTTTGCTCGAGATATCCAATCTTCATATAGGGATCTCATCCGTTCCGGATGCTTATGTCGATCAGCTTGAGCTTTCCGTGCCTAATGCCGCCGATACGGGTTATCTCACGGTTGCGAACAAGTCAGGTCTGTCGCGCAATAACTATTCCGTTACTGCCGACTTCAGGGTCAGGAATCATACCGATCTCATCATGCCGTATAACCTCAGCGTTTCGCTCATGGAGATGCGTCAGGAATATGATCCGTATAAGCTTCCCCTGGTTCAGATAAGCATCGAGTCCCAGGCGGGCGGAACGGCAGAAGCGCATTCAACGCGCAGGGATAATGTCAGGTTCATCGCGCTCAATGTCACTAACTGGAATGACGCCACGCCCGTTCTATATGATCTTATCATTGAGGTCATGGATTCCGAGAACCGCGTCATATGCGTAAAGAAGAAGAGGTTCGGATTCAGGACGGCGGAGATCCTTGCGGATAAGCTCCATATCAACGATGTACCGGTTACTCTCAATCTCGTGCGCTACTGTGAATTTGATCCGAAGGGCGGAATAAGCGTTCCGCTGTCGAGATTCAGGCAGGATATCATTCTCATGAAACGCTGCGGCATAAACGGCGTAATAGGCGAAGGTTTCCCGCTGAGCGACGAATTCCTCAACATCTGCGACCAGTACGGCCTTTATGTCATCGCCTGCTGCGACAGAAAGTTCATGCGCGATTATGCCGAGAGCGCGGTCAATCACCCGTGCGTTATCATGTGGGCTTTTAATGATTATCTTTTCGATAAGGAAAAATGTCTGAAAGTAAAGAAAGAGGTTCTTTCCGAGGTCGATCCTTCAAGAGCCTGGTACTGCGGCTGCGATGCTGAAAGACAGGTGTCGGACATTCCGGCTTTTCCGAGTGATACCGGCATTGTATACGGCCCGTGGGCGGATCTCTGTCTCGACAGGAAAGAGATCTTCTCGAAGAATAAGACGGGAAAGAGCCTTTTCGAGAATGTTGCGGGAAGAAAGAGGTTCCCCGATGACGACGCGGATTATAAATGGATACACCATGCCGACCTGGTAGGCGGGAAGAACCGCGAGGACAGCTTCATCGGCCAGGGTATAGTGGATGCTGACAGAAATCCCCATCCCATATATCTTGATGTAAAGAATCAGTGCAATACGATAAATATATTCTCACGCCCGGATGATCCTTCCACGCTTGCCCTTCGCAATGCGCATCCTTTTGCCGTGGCCCCTGAGATGCTGCTCGAGTGGCAGGTGCTTCTCGGAGGACACACGGTTATGAGCGGAAGGGGAACAATACCCCCGATCGAACCTTACGGAACCCGTACACTGAAGTTCCCCGTAAATATCGAAAAGTATATCGAGGACGGGTGGGCGGACGGCAATCCTGCGCTTGTTGAGATGTATATGAACCTCCTGTCGCATGAGATCGTCTTTGCGGTTACCCTTAAGCTTTCCAAGGATACTTATTATGCCAAAGAAGGCTTCGAGATCGCATTCTACCAGGATGTCATAGCAAGTGACTGCGGACTTCCCGGAAAGAGTGTACGGGATGACAGCGCAGGGAATGTCATGGCCATTGAAGATCAGATGGCAGGTCCCGCACCGGCACAGGCAGCTCTGCCTGCTCCGGCCTCTTCGGACGAGAACTTCGACGGTTCCGTTACCGTAATGGAAAGACCTGTGGAAGATGCTCTTGAAGAGGTCCCGCTGAGTGAGGAGAGTATGTCTGAACTTATAGCGGATACTGCGGAAGAGACCTCGGTAACACGCATGGATGATTCGTATATCACGGCGGTGCCCGAATTCCTTCAGGTTAACGGGAATTACCTTAACATAAGATTCTCGCGTAATGACGGCGCCCTTTGCGGTATCAGCTCTCACGGGATCGAATTCCTTAAAGGACCGATGATTCCGAGCTTTTACAGATGTCCGTCCAATATCGACAGGACTGACAGGAGTTTCATACTTTCAAAGACTATCTTCTCGAACGAGAGCGATTACGAACAGATCCAGAAGTCCGTCAGTTTCCGCGGGATGAATTACGGCGTTGTCGACGGAGTGTTCTCCATTGTCACGAGGTACAGTTCATTTGCGATGAAAGGCGATATTCTTGTGGAATATCAGGTGCCTTCTCCTGACAGGATACTTGCGACGCTGAACTTTACGCCTAAATACGATATGGTCAGATACGGATTCCGTGTGCCTGTATCGAAGGATGACATGCTCTGTACCTGGTACGGAAGAGGTCCCGGCGAATCATATTACGACCGTAAGAATGCAACCCGCATCGGCCAGTTCTCGGCGGGCGCTGATAAGATATTCCATTCTTATGCAAGACCTTCGGAGAACAGTTCGCATACTCAGACGGATGCCATGAGGCTTGAATCATCACAGGGAAGTTCCTTTGTCGTCAGACGTGTGACGGGTGACCGGAAATTTGATTTCACGATCCTTCCGTTTACTCCCGAACAGATGAATGAATCCCTTCATGATGAACTTCTGAGGAAAAACGATTTCTGTCTATTGTGCATCGATTTCTGCTCCAAGGAGATAGAGCGTACAGACACGAATACCACGAATCTTCCACTAAAGAAAAACGTCACCTATAAGGAGACGTTTGAGATAAAGATCAATGAGCGCTGAGCTTTAATAAGCTTATACGTTGAATCTGAACAGGACGACGTCGCCGTCCTTCATAACGTATTCCTTGCCTTCGGATCTTACAAGGCCTTTTTCCTTGCAGGCTGCCATGGAACCCAGTCCGACAAGGTCATCGTATGATACGACCTCGGCTCTGATGAATCCTCTCTCGAAGTCGGAATGGATCTTGCCTGCGGCCTGGGGAGCCTTCGTGCCTTCCTTTATTGTCCAGGCGCGCACTTCCTGCGGGCCTGCCGTAAGGAACGAGATAAGACCCAGAAGTCTGTATGATGCCTGTATCATCTTGTCGAGACCTGCCGAATCAAGGCCGAGATCGTCGAGGAACATCTGGCGGTCCTCATCATCGAGCTGGCTTAATTCTTCTTCGATCTTGGCCGATATAACGACCACTCCGGATCCTTCTTCCGCGGCAATCTTCTTAACCGTCTCGACGTAAGGGATATCCTCTTTCCCGATATCCTCTTCTTTGATATTGCAGCAATAAAGGACAGGCTTCATCGTGATGAGCTGAAGGTCCCTGGTGTATTCAGTTTCATCGGCATCGAGCTCGACCGATCTTGCGGGCTTTTCTGCTTCCAGGGCCGCGTAGATCTTCTCATAGACATCTAGAGCCGCGAGGTAGGATTTGTCGCCGCCCTTCATCATCTTCTTTGTGCGGTCGATCCTCTTTTCCATTATCTCCATGTCGGAGAGGATGAGCTCGAGATTTATAACTCCGATATCGCGTTCGGGATCTGCATTTCCGTCAACGTGGATGACATCGGGATCGTCAAAGCAACGGACCACATGGACTACCGCATCTACCTCCCTTATGTTGGAAAGGAATTTGTTGCCGAGACCCTCGCCCTTGCTCGCTCCCTTTACAAGTCCTGCGATATCGAGGAACTTGATCACGGCAGGAGTATACTTCTCAGGGTTGTACATCTTTGCAAGTTCGTCAAGTCTGCTGTCGGGCACCGCAACCACGCCGACATTGGGCTCTATCGTGCAGAACGGATAGTTGGCGGATTCGGCGCCTGCTTTTGTGATCGCGTTAAACAGTGTGCTCTTTCCTACATTGGGAAGTCCTACTATGCCAAGTTCCATTATGATTACCTCGTTGTTCTTGATTTCCAAACAGTTATTATAACACAGCCGCAGCTTTTATACTTCGTTTTTGAAGGTCCGGCTTTGTCGTTTTTTGTCGGAAATTGTCGGAATTTGTCGGCAATATCGTCCTTTAAACCTGCTATCGTATTTAGGGATCAAGGATAAGGGAGGATAAAAATGGCTTCTAAAGTCAGGATAGTACAAGTCTACACATCTTTTGCAGACGGGATGAGTTATCAGAGCGCGAAGATCGAGGTGTCGATAAGCCCCGGACTGCCGTCATTTGATGTCATCGGTCTTTGTGATCCGTCGATAAGGGAATCACGGGGGAGGATACAACCTGCGCTGACCGCTTCGGGATTTACGATGCCCAAGGGGCATATTACCGCATCTATATCACCGTCATATATCAAGAAATCAGGAACCTGCTTTGATCTGCCGATCGCGATCGGAATGCTGATAGCATCGGATCAGATCAGGGTAAAAGAAGATGCGCGTATCTATGCTACCGGAGAGATAGAGCTTACGGGCCTGATAAGAGGAACGCCGGGTGCGTCCTTAAGGCTGAGAGGTTTAATCAGTGAATCATATGATCATATGTTTATCCCGAAGGAGGAGACTGATGCCGCAAGATGCGCCGGCATTACCGCAATGCCGGTATCGAGTCTTTCCGAGGTTCGGGATGCGTTTAACGAAGGCGGCTATGAACCGGAGTTATTTGATCTTACGGGTATCCCGTCGCGGGAAGAGGATGCTCCGGATCTGTCTGCAGTCAAAGGTCAGGAGAAAGCCGTGAGAGCGCTTCTCATAGCTGCAGCGGGTGTTCATAATATCCTGCTTCTCGGAAGCCCCGGCTGCGGCAAGACGATGGCAGGAAAGATACTTGCAGGCATAATGCCTCCTCTTGAAGGACATGAGATCGGTGATGTGTATTCGATCATGGAATCTGCCGGTGTCAGGGATGATGCGGATGAGGCGATTGTATTAAGCGACCGCCGTCCTTTCAGATATATCTATCCCGGAATGAGCAAAGGCAGGATACTGGGTATACCCAATAAGCTTCTTCCGGGGGAGTTTGCTCTTGCCAATCACGGTGTTCTGTTTGCGGATGAGATATTTGAATTTAAGCGGGAGATACTTGAAGCGTTGAGAGTGCCGCTTGAAGAACATGTTGTGAGGATGAGCCGTGACGGCAGGAATTTTGCCTTCCCTGCGTCGTTTGTATTCGTGGCTGCCGGGAATCCCTGTAAGTGCGGAATGCTCTATGAGCCGGGGCGGAGGTGTACATGTACGCCTAATTCAATAAACAACTACATGGCCCGGCTGTCAGGCCCCGTAAGAGACAGGATCGATCTGGTTGCAGAGATGAGATCGATATCGGCGGACAGTCTGGCGAAGTCCGCAGCAGATGATGACATGAAGATCAATGAACAGATGCGGTCACTTGTGAAGCTCTCATGGGATATGCAGAAGGAAAGGTTTAACGACGGCATATATAACGGAACGTGCTGCAATGTTGATGCGGATCTGTTCAGGGCGGATTCCGGTGTAGTCAAATATGCGGCTTCCGTCTGTGAAGCATCGGGATTCTCTGCCAGAGGGTTTAACAGGATATTGAGGGTCGGGAGGACGATAGCCGATCTTAACGGAAGAAAGGATATGGAAGTAAGGGATATTGCCGAGGCTGCTGTCTACAGAAAGGGGGAACTTCAAAGTGCCGGACAAAGATATAAGGCTTCTTGAGAATACAGCGATAAGATACATTACACCGATGGATCACAGAACATATACGGAACTGATATCGAAGGGCCTGATGGATGAAGGCTGTTATTATGACCTCGAAGACATTAAGCGAATCGGTGTTAAGCTTGACGGGTCAGGTTTAAGTGACCGATCGGCAATGATAATACGCGAGGTTATAAAATGCAGTGATAAAGTCAGAAAAGCGGTCGATGACTATGCGGATATCGCAGAACGGGACGGAATAAAGACAGTATGCAAAGATGATCCGGATTATCCTTTCTCATGGAAGATGCTCACGGGGATGCCGCCCGTCTTCTTTGCGAAGGGTGATACGTCGATCCTCAGGCAGATCACATACACGGGCGCGGCTGCGATCGTAGGATCCCGCAAGCCGGGGCGTTATTCACTGTATGCTACAGAGCAGTTCAGTTCGGCGCTTGCGCGAAAAGATGTGGTGATCGTGTCCGGACTCGCTCTCGGCATCGACCGTAAAGCTCACGAGGCCTGCCTTAATGAGGGGAAGAAGACTGTTGCGGTGACGGCGGGCGGCGCGAATATTATCTATCCGTATCAGAACCGGGATATCTACGAGAGGATAATGAGCGAAGGGGTTCTCATAACCGAACTTCCTCCGGGGCAGGAGGTGCTGCGGCAGTATTTTCCATCCAGAAACAGGCTCATCTCGGCTTTGTCAGATTCGGTTCTTATCATGGAGGCGGGATTATACAGCGGAACGCTTCATACCGCGTCTTTTGCAGCGGCGCAGGGAAAGGATGTGTTCGTGCTGCCTAACAGCATCTATTCCGAGAATTCCATAGGAGGCCTTATGCTCCTTCGCGACGGCGCGGAAGTCCTTATCGATGCCGATACGGTCTACGAGAGGATAATGGGAGAGGCGGAGAACCGGAGGCTGCTGCTTGATGAACCTTCAATGCTTCCGGGTGACATGTTCGACAAAAACAGACTGAGGCAGATGGCAAAGACATCTCCTGATGAGCTTAATGAGGAACAATGGAAGCTTATCGTATACGATGAGATATCGGAAAGACCGAAGAATATAGATGAACTGTGCATAAGCTTGGGCATACCTTTTTCTTTTCTGTCGGCTATAGTGACCGGTCTTGAGACCGAGGGAAAGATCGCGAACGAGCGCGGCCGGTATGTTTTGACAATTCACGGGCGATAATCTATATTAAAACACTGATTATATCTTTGTGAATCGATGAAAGCGGTGAATATCAGATGAGTAAGAATCTTGTGATCGTTGAGTCTCCTGCAAAGGCAAAGACCATAGAACGATACCTCGGCAAGGATTATAAAGTTACGGCAACTGTCGGACATTTCAGGGATCTTCCGGATAAGACCCTGGGCGTTAATGTCAATAATGATTTCAAGCCGCTATATATAGATAAGAATGTTAAGGTCAAGAAAGAACTGATCTCACTTGCCGGACAGGCTGATACCGTATACATCGCAACCGACCCTGACCGTGAGGGAGAAGCCATAGCATGGCATGTAGCCAAGACTCTTAAGATAGATCCCGCATCAAAGTGCAGAGTGACGTTTAACGAGATAACAAAGAAGGCCGTGAACGATGCGATCGCATCCCCCAGGGCAATAGATATGAATCTTGTCGATGCCCAGCAGGCAAGACGCGTGCTTGACCGTCTCGTCGGATATGAATTGAGCCCGCTGCTGTGCAAGAAGATCAGGACCGGCCTTTCTGCAGGAAGAGTGCAGTCCGTTGTTACGCGCATGGTCATGGACAAGGATACGGAGATCGAAGGATTTGTGCCTGAGGATTATTGGAATATATCGGCCCTGGTCACTCCGGGACTTAAGAAGGATTCCTTTACAGTCAGATACTACGGTACGAAGAAGGACGGTCAGATCATAAAGCCCGAGGGCGGCAAGATCACGGATGAGGCGACTGCAAACCGCATCTACGGTGATCTTAAAGATCATGATCTGTCAGTGCTTACGGTAAAGAAGGGAAAGGGGAGCAGGAAGCCCGCTCCTCCTTTTACGACTTCCACGATGCAGCAGGAGGCATCAAGGAGACTCGGTTTCACGACCCGGACGACGACCCGTGTGGCGCAGCAGCTTTACGAGGGTGTCAATATCGAAGGACAGGGACAGACAGCTCTTGTCACATATATAAGGACTGACTCTGTCAGGATATCGGACGAAGCAGTTGCTGCTTCGAAGGGGCTTATCAGGGAAAGATACGGCAATGATTACGTGTGCCCTTATAACAGAAAGTACAAGAACAGGAATTCCGCGCAGGATGCGCATGAGGCGATAAGGCCTTCTCATTTTGATCTTGACCCGGAATCGGTAAGGTCTTCTCTGTCGAATGAACAGTATAAGCTTTACAAGCTGATATGGGAGAGATTCCTCGCTTCACAAATGGCAGATGCGGTTACGGATAATGTGACCGTCGATGCTGCTTCCGGCGACGACATATTCAGGGCTACGGGTGAGACGGTAGTGTTCCAGGGATTCCTTGCGGCATATGCCGATATAAAGGATGACAAGAGCGAACAGGGCGGCAGGGACAAGCTTCCGGAAGTTACGGAGGGACAGACTCTCAAGAACCTGGAGACAAAGATCGAAGCTAAGCAGACACTGCCTCCCGCTCACTACAATGAAGCTTCCCTCATCAAGGCGATGGAGGAATTCGGCATCGGGCGTCCGTCGACATATTCGAAGACCATAACTACGATACTTGACCGTAAGTATGTCGATAAGGAAGGAAAGAATCTCCTGATAACTGATCTCGGCAAGCTCGTTACCAATATGCTCGAAGAGAACTTTAACGAGATAGTCGATGTCTCGTTTACAGCGGGAATGGAGACTCAGCTCGACGATGTTGAAGCGGGTTCGAAGGATTGGGTAGGTGTCTTAAAGGAGTTCTATCCGGAATTCCATGAGAAGATCAGGACTGCCGATGCAAGCATCGAGAAGGTCAGGATCGAGGATGTAAAGACCGGCGAATCATGTCCCGACTGCGGAGGCGATCTGGTCTACAAGGACGGAAGGAACGGCAAGTTCATCGCCTGCTCTAATTATCCCGATTGTAAGTATACGAGGAACATAGAAGTACAGGCAAAGGGCAAATGTCCTTTGTGCGGTTCGGGACTTCTGATTAAGAAGACAATCAAGAATCATAAGAATTTCTATGTCTGTGACAAGAAGGGATCCGATCCGGACTGCAAGTTCATATCATGGGATATGCCTGCAGACGGAAAAGTCTGTGAGACATGCGGTTCATATATGGTACTGCACAGATTCAGAGGCAGGATGTATCCCAGATGCAGCAACGAGGAATGTCCTACGAGAAAGAACAGAAAGAAGGCTGACAAAGGAGACGGTCAGGAGAATGCCTGAAACGTCTGAACGGGTCGCCGTCATAGGAGCCGGACTTGCCGGATGCGAGGCCGCCCGCATATTGGCCGCGTGCGGCATCGGTGTCGATCTTTATGAGATGAAGCCGGGAAGAAGAAGTCCTGCCCACAGATCCGATGATTTTGCCGAACTCGTCTGCAGCAATTCCCTGCGCGCCGATTCCGTGACTAATGCAGTAGGTCTGCTTAAGGAAGAATTGAGGAGACTGGGTTCTCTTGTGATGGAATCTGCCGATCTCGCGAAGGTGCCTGCGGGAGGCGCGCTGGCCGTTGACCGAGAAGAATTCTCGGGATATATCACAGGCAGGATCAAGAACGATCCGTTGATAAACGTAATCAGCGAAGAAGTAACATCAATCCCTTCTGACCGTATAACGGTCATAGCGACCGGACCTTTGACAGACGGCGCTCTGTATGATGACATCATGCGCCTTACGGGCAATGCCGATCTGCATTTCTTTGATGCCGCTGCCCCTATCGTTGCGGCGGATTCGATCGATATGAGCAAGGCGTTCAGACAGTCGCGTTACGGCAAGGGCGGCGATGATTATATCAACTGCCCGATGAATGAGGAAGAATACAAGGCTTTCTATAATGCGCTTATAACCGCTCAGACTGCCGAGTTCCACGGAGTGGATAAGATAAACGTCTTCGAGGGATGCATGCCGATCGAGGTTATGGCTCAAAGAGGAGAAGATACCATGAGGTTCGGTCCGCTGAAGCCTGTCGGCCTTACAGATCCCGCGACGGGAAAAGAACCGTACGCATGTCTTCAGCTGCGTCAGGATGACAGGGCTTCCACTATGTATAATCTTGTCGGTTTTCAGACGAGACTTAAGTTCGGTGAACAGAAACGGGTGTTCGGCATGATACCCGGTCTGGAAAACGCGGAATTCTTAAGATACGGCGTAATGCACAGGAATACCTATATCGACTCCCCCAGGCTTCTTAACAGTGATTACAGCATGCGAGATCACCCTGATATCTTTTTCGCGGGGCAGATCACGGGTGTCGAAGGCTATATCGAATCGGCTGCATCGGGCTTTCTTGCGGGTCTTAATATAGCATTAAGGATCAAAGGGGAAAGTGAAGCGGCAGGCATGCTCGATTCCAAGACTGTAATAGGCTCCATGGCTCATTATGTCTCGGATCCTGCCATAACAAGATTTGTTCCCATGAATGCCAACTTCGGAATAGTTGAGCCTATGCCCGGAAGATTTAAGGGAAAGCGGGCAAAACAGGAGAAATATGCTGCGGTCGCAGAGCGATCCCTTTCACGCGTTGATGAATTTAGCGCTATAATGAGGAGTGTTATCAAAAACTAAGGAGATTCACATGAATCTGAAGAAAGTTCCTGAAAACGATTACGAGCCTGAACAGCACGGTCCCGTATTCAACTATTTCTATACGCTTAAGACTCACTTTTTGACATTGATGTCGGCGAATCTGCTCTTCCTTATATTCAACATTCCGATGATGCTCGTGGCGTTTGCTTATGTTCTGTTCTTTCTTCCTTATATAAACAGTACCTTTGTGCCCGCTAATTTTGTTCAGTTCATGATCGATTCCGGAGTTGTCGGCAATACATCGATAAACGATGTAGGCGCTGATGCGGCTTATCAGCTCTACTATCTTGTCGTATTGTTCTGTGTGATGTTCCTCCTCGGGAGCACGCTTCTCGTTATCGGACCTTTCCAGGCGGGATTCTCGCAGATATACAGGAATCTTTACCGTCAGGAAGGCGTATTTCTCTTTACGGATTTCAAGGACGGAATGAAGAATAACTGGAAGCAGTCTCTGATCGCTTCTGTTATTTCCGCCGTTTTTACAGCAGTCTGTCTTCTTTCCGTAGGATTCTACCTTAATATGGGAACAAAGTTCGGAACTGCTGCAGGTACGTTCTTCGTGATCCTGTTCTTTGTATTCGTTATCATACAGAATATGGTCTATACGATCATAGTGTCACGGGAACTGTCGCTTAAGAATATCTATAAGAACGCATTCCTGTTCTTTCTTCTTAAGTTCGGACCGTGTCTGGGACTTGTACTGCTCATCATCGTATTGCTTATCGTGATCCCCGCGCTTTTGATGGTTACCACTACTTATTTTGCATATGCTGTCGTGGTGTTCTATTATCTGACATTCATATTCGGTGTGCTGCAGTACACGCTGTCTTATTTTACAGGGGAACTCATGAAGGAATACATGGACCCTAAGGATACGGCTTCCGAAGAAGAGGATGACGAGTCCTCAGATCTCCAAGAGGGAGAAGATGCAGGTTAGTTTCTCCGACAGGCCCTACCTGCAGAGCGCCGTGTTCGCGGCCCTTGTATTGTTTGTTGTAACCGCCGTTGCGTTTATATGGGTCGCGCATGTCTACTACAGGAAAAAGCTGAGCGGGCTTCCGGGCGGAAACGAGCTTTATCTTGAATGCGCATATTTCTCTGAGATCGGCAAGCGCCCGTCACAGCAGGATTCGGTATTTATCTCGTCTCTTGACGATTACCGTAAATACGGGATTACCGCGCTTGTTGCCGACGGCATGGGCGGTATGAGATACGGGGGCGAGATAGCCCAGAAGGTTGCGGATTTTGTAGAGGGAATGTGCCCGATGTCATTTTTCGCTACGGAACAGAATGCCGATATCTTAAGATCGTTCTCGAATGAGCTTTACGAGGAGTACAAGCTTCAGGGAGGATCGACGCTTGCTCTCGTGAATATCAGCGGAAACTATATGAATTACTACAGTGTCGGGGACAGTGACATCATCCTGATAAGAGACGGAACGCCGACGATACTTAATCCCAGACAGAATTATATGACCCTTCTGATCAAATCTTTGTGCCGCAATAACAAGACAACTCAGACAGCCTACACAAATGCCAAGGCCAAGGCTCTCATTGATTTTATGGGAAACCAGGATCCTAAAGTAATCTACACGAGGAAGCCTATACGGATATTTGACGGGGACAAGATCATCGTAAGTTCCGACGGGTTGACAGATGCCGTATCATTAAGGCATATGAAGCATTATATAAAGGATTCTGCTTCCGTTACCGCAACTTTGCTGAAGCGCGCCGTGGCGGGACGTAAGAGGCCCAAGCAGGACAACTATACCGCGATCGTTTTCTCGGTCAAGAGGGGATATCTGTGATAGAGAATTACATACTCATGCATAAGGGCGGGCTGGATGAATACCGCGATAATATCTTCGTGAATTATTCATCGTCGCTTACCATGGCGATGCTGTACCTTCCTTCGGAAAGCGATTTCTCTGTCGCGGACGAGGCAGCGGTGGCGGCTCTCGTTAACAGCAGTTCAAAGATGAGATTTATCGATCTGTCTGAATCCGTTTATCCGCTTCTTACTGATCTTAAGAACTATATGCTCATCCGGATAAATGATAAGAATATAACGATAGAGAGACATGGCAGAGTGTATGCGTATATCGTTCAGAACGGCGAACTCAAGATGCTGCCGAACGGTGTGACCTCGATAGATGATAAGGACCGGGTCATCTGCTGTACTGCGGAGTTCCTGCGCGATCTCAACGAGATCGCCATACTGTCGGATGCGGTAATCTCCGACAGCGCAGAAGAGTGGATGGATCATCTCGTGTGCCGCATATCTGATGCCAACCGCCTTGCGCAGGGCAATCTTACCGCGGTAACGATGATAGTAAGGTCCGGCGACTGATCGCGCAAGGATAAGACCTGCGCGGACTCATCACGTCCCGTAATAATCTTTATAGAATGAATCCCTGAAATCTCCGAGGCAGTCTTCCGCGATCGCCTCACGTACTTTCTCCATGAGTTTGACGAGAAACCAGATGTTGTGATAAGTGCACAGTCTCTGTCCGAACATCTCTTTTGCTTTGAGAAGATGGCGTACATAAGCGGCAGAGTAGTTCCTGCATGCGCTGCAGCTGCAGTCGGGGTCCATGGGACCGAAGTCTTCAGCAAAGCATTTGTCGCGGATGATCTTCTTGCCTTTTGAAGTCAGTATGGTCCCGTGCCGTCCGAGACGGGTGGGGAGGACGCAGTCAAACATATCCACGCCTCTTAATGCTCCTTCGATCAGGTAGTCCGGCGTTCCGACTCCCATGAGATAGCGGGGTTTGTTTTCAGGCATCAGCGGAACGGTACAGTCTATCATCTTTAAGAACAGATCCTTGGGTTCGCCTACGGAGATCCCGCCTATCGCAAATCCGGGCAGATCCCTTGAAGTGATCGCCGCGGCGCTCTTGGCCCTGAGATCTTCATACATGGAACCCTGGATTATGCCGAACAGGGCCTGCGTATCCGGATTCTTATGAGCTTCTATGCACCGGTCGAGCCACCTGGTTGTCCTCTCCTGGGATCTGTCGGCATATTCGTGAGTGGAAGGGTACGGGCAGCATTCATCAAAAGCCATGATTATATCCGCGCCGAGATCGTTCTGTACTTTCATCGATATCTCGGGAGAAAGGAACTTCGCGGAACCGTCAAGATGCGATCTGAACTTAACGCCTTCTTCCACTATGTCCTTGGGACGGGCAAGCGAGAATACCTGGAATCCGCCGCTGTCCGTCAGGACAGAACCTTTCCAGTTCATGAACTTGTGGAGACCTCCCGCTTTTGCCACGATCTCGGAACCCGGACGGAGCCAGAGGTGGTAAGTGTTGGAAAGGATGATCCCCGCGCCTGATTCCGCCACTTCATCGGGGCTCATGCCCTTGACGGAAGCCTGAGTTCCTACAGGCATGAACGCCGGTGTATCAAAAGTCCCGTGAGGGGTGTGGACACGCCCGAGTCTGGCGCCTGTCTGCTTACAAGTGTGAATATGCTCATACCATACCGGGAAATCACTCATGTTCAGGATACCTCTTAAGATCTGTTATAAACATCGCATCGCCGAAGCTGAAGAATCTGTAACGTTCGGCAACGGCCTGCGCGTACGCGTTAAGTACATTGTCTTTTCCTGCCATTGCCGAGACGAGCATTACCAGCGTTGACTCGGGAAGATGGAAATTGGTGATAAGTGAATCGACACACTTGAATTCATATCCGGGGTAGATGAAGATCTGTGTGTCACCTGCGCACGGCATCATCTCAGGATCGTTCGCTGCCACAGTCTCGAGTACTCTTGTAGATGTCGTTCCCACAGAGACTATGCGCCTTCCTTCCTTACGGGCTTTACGGATGATATCGGAGGCTTCCTGCCCGAACGTGTATCGCTCTGAATGCATCTCGTGCTGTTCGATATTGTCGGATTTGACCGGTCTGAATGTCCCGAGTCCGACGTCGAGGGTTACCTCCGCTCTTTGCACTCCCATATCTTCTATCTGTTTAAGTAATTCGGGAGTGAAGTGAAGACCTGCCGTAGGCGCCGCTGCCGACCCCGGGATCTTAGAGTAGACCGTCTGGTACCTTTCCTTGTCGATAAGCTGTTCGTGAATATAAGGGGGAAGGGGCATCGTTCCTGCCTCGTCGAGAACTTCCTCCCAGATGCCTTCATACTCGAAAAGCATTATCCTGTTGCCGTCAGGCAGAACCTGTTCGCAGGTTGCTTCAAGTTTTCCCGGGATGAAAGTTATCTTTCTTCCTTCCCTTACTTTCTTTCCGGGTCGCGCAAGGGTTTCCCATCTCTTTTCATCAAGGCGTTTGAGCAACAGGATCTCGACTGCGGTTCCGGTATCAGATCTTACGCCCATGAGTCTTGCGGGTATTACTCTTGTGTTGTTGACTACAAGAACATCGCCCGGGATCAGAAAATCCTTTATATCCGTAAAATGTCTGTGGAGCACGGTCCCGTCATTCCTGTCGAGTACCATGAGCCTCGAATCGGAGCGCACATCCAAAGGGTGCTGTGCGATAAGCTCCTCAGGCAGATCATAATAAAAGTCAGAAGTCTTCATATATATCCTTTCTTTGTCAGTCAAATATACCACAGAACGCATTCGGACGGGTGTGGTTTTTAAGTAAGGTTCTTTTTTGTTATAATAGCCGTTGATCGGAGGAGATCTATATGGAAGATTACGTCATCACCATATCCAGGACTTTCGGAAGCGGAGGCAAGAGCATCGCTCTTGATCTTGCGGATAAGCTTGGCATTAATTGCTATAATGCCGAGATCAAGAAGACCGCGTATGAGCAGATGGGCTCCGATATCTTCGATCTTTCCACGCGCCGTCACAGATTGATGGGACCTGACGCGAAGTCCTTTGAGCCGGATGACGATCTTTTCGAGAGACAGGCGAAGATCATTAAGAATCTTGCTGAGAGCGAGTCGTGCATAATAGTAGGACGCTGCGCGGACAGAGTGCTTGACGGATACCCCAATGTATTCAGATTCTTCGTTGATGCGCCGTTCGAGTACAGGATAAACAGACTGGTCAACAAGTGGAAGATAGGGAGAGAAGAGGCGATAGAACTCGAGGCTGCGGTCAGCGGTTACAGAAGGGAATTCTATGAGCACTATACCCGCAAGGTATTCGGCGCGCCTGAGAATTACGATATGTGCTTTGACACTTCGGTAATGGACCCCGAACAGATCGGCGAGACCATACTTGAATATGTGATCAATAAACTCGATACAGAAGAGTGACGGAGGTTATGATGGGTAAGACACTGATAGCTTATTTCTCGAAGGCGGGAGAGAATAACGTAAACGGCGATATCGTGAAGCTCGATAAGGGCAATACCGAGATCGCAGCCGAATACATCAAAGAGTTTATCGAAGATGCGGATATGTTTAAGATAGAGACTGTTGAGGCTCTTCCTGAGAAGTATGAGGATCTGTTTGCCAAGGTCAAGGTCGATCAGAGCGCCAATATGAGGCCTGAGATAAAGAACTGTCCCGGTTCAATAGATCAATACGATACGGTCTATATCGGCGGCCCCAACTACGTTGAGTCTTATCCCATGGCGGTGTTTACATTCCTCGAGAACTTTAACTGGGAAGGCAAGATCATTAAGCCTTTCATCACTCATGAAGGTTCGGCTTTCGGACATGCGATCGAGGATATCACTGCTTCCTGTCCGGGTGCGGTCATTAAAGACGGACTGTCGATACACGGCGCGGATGTCAGAGGGTATAAGATCTATATCAAGCGTTGGATCAGGAACTGATACTTATCGCAACTGCCCCAATATTCACAAAGACTTTTATTTATCAGGCGGGATTTTCCTATAAAATGTTTATATGCATTTAAGGAGGTCCCGTTTATGTATCATGCCAGAACTACGGATAAGGTAACTTCAAGCGAGAGGACTCACAGCGGCATCGTCAGGAAACTGGCCGGCGAATGTGTTGTCCTGCTGAGGAATTATAAGCATGTGCTTCCGATCGAGGAGCCGTCTGCGGTTGCTCTTTACGGCAACGGCGCGCGGCATACCATCAAGGGCGGTACGGGAAGCGGAGACGTTAACTCCAGGTATGTCGTAAATGTCGAGCAGGGCCTTGAGGAAGCAGGATTTACCATAACCACGGGGTCGTGGCTCGATGCCTTTGACAAAGCGTTCGAGAAGCACACCGCCGATTATCTTGCCGAGGTAAAAAGACGCGCGGAACAGGCAGGGATCCCGGAAGCCATGATCATGTTTGATTTTGTGCCGGGAATAGCGCCAATAACGGCTGTCGATCCCGATGATGCCAAGAAGACTGATACTGCGATCTATGTTCTGTCCAGAGATTCAGGAGAAGGCGGCGACAGAAGGGCAGTAAAAGGCGATTTCTATCTTTCCGATGAAGAAGAGGCTGCTTTTGATGTCATTACAACTTCGTTCAAAAAGAGCATTCTCGTTCTTAATACAGGCGGTATCGTATCACTCGGTGAATATGCGGGCAGATTCTCTGCAATTCTTCTTATAGGTCAGCTCGGCAATCTTACCGGCAATATCGCAGCCGATGTGATCACGGGAAGATCGGTGCCTTCCGGCAGGCTTACGGATACATGGTGCTTCGATTATTCCAAGTATCCCAACAGCGGTAACTTCAGCATCAATAACGGCAATACCGATGACGAGTACTATACCGAAGGAGTTTATGTCGGTTACCGCTACTTTGATTCGTTCGGGATAAGACCGGATTATCCCTTCGGATTCGGACTTGATTATACCGTATTCGATTATTCGCTTAAGTATATCGAGGTTGACGGTCTCGATGTTAAGGGTGTCGTTAAGTTCTATAACAACGGCGCTTATAAGGGGAAACATGTCGTGCAGTTCTATGTTGCGTCACCGTGCCTTATGCTTGATAAACCCTGCAAGGAGCTGGTCGGCTTTGTAAAATCAGACCTCATTCTTCCGGAAGGCGACGGCTATTCTGACTTCTCCTTCAGTCTTGCACAAATCGCAAATTATTGCGACGAATGCGAGAGCAAAGTGCTCGAGCCCGGAGAGTATATCATCCTCATGGGTGATAATGCCCTTGATGTATATCCGATAGCAAGGATAGTCATCGAAGAGAAGATTATTACCGAGAAGCTCCGCAATGTATTCGGAAACAGCGGTATCGAAGATGAATATAAGAACCCCGGCACGGCGCCTAAGATCAAGGTCAATGATATTGCTCCGATCAAGGCCGATCTGTCAAAGGTACAGACATTTGAAGCGCGTTATGTAGATGAAAGGGAAGCACTTGCCGATAACCGTCCCGGTGAGAATCTGAAGTTCGGTGATATCCTTAAAGGCGAAGCTTCTGTCGAAGAATTCGTCGCCAAGCTTACCGTGGAACAGATGGCCAAGCTCTGCGTGGGTGATTACGGCTCCGATCTGGCGCAGACTTCCAATGTTGTCGGATCAGCTTCATCGAAGGTTCCGGGAGCGGCAGCCGAGACGATAGAGACATACAAGGATGATCTGGGGATACCTTCCATGGTGCTTGCCGACGGTCCTGCGGGATTAAGGCTGCAGCCTCATTTTAAGACAACTGCGGACGGGACAAAGATACCGGGAGGCGAAGTGTTTGGCATGTCATTTAATCCCTTCCCGGATGATATTCCGGCAGATGCCGTTGATTATTATCAGTTCTGTACTGCCATACCGATAGCGACGGCGCTGGGACAGTCATATAATCCGAAGCTTATCGAGCAGATAGGAAGGGCAGTAGGAGAGGAGATGAAGGAGTATTATGTTCACTGCTGGCTTGCTCCCGGCATGAACATTCACAGGAATCCTCTATGCGGCAGAAACTTTGAGTATTTCTCGGAAGATCCTCTGCTTACGGGTAAATGCGCTGCTGCTATGACGCGCGGCGTTCAGTCTCTCGGGGGTCAGGGAACATCCATTAAGCATTTTGCCTGCAATAACCAGGAAGTCAACCGTTATTTCTCCAATTCGCATGTTTCTGAAAGGACCATACGTAATCTGTATCTTCGGAGTTTTGAGATCGCGGTCAAAGAGTCCCAGCCCTACACGGTGATGTCGTCGTATAACCTTATAAACGGAACTCATTCGGCTAACCATGTCGGACTTTGCAGACATGTGCTGCGTGATGAATGGGGATTTGAAGGTCTTGTCATGACCGACTGGTATACATCTCAGGTGTTTGAGGGCCTCGGTGATTTCTCGAACGCAAAGTATCCCATTTCCTCGAGCGTTGAGTGTATAAGGAGCGGGAACGACTGGCAGATGCCGGGATGTGAGAAGAATGTGACTGATATAATCGAAGCGGTCGGCAACGGCAGTCTCCCGATTGCAGATCTTCAGTTCTGTGTATGCAATATAATAAGGATGGCGGTTAAGTGTTTTAAAGATGGAAGCGATATTTGATTCTGAGGCCTTTAATCTGAGATTTGACGGTGATTCGACCCTGCTTTTGAGCATCAAGGCTTACGGCAACAGGGACGACTTCAGGACACCCCTTATGCATGCCGTCGAACTCATAAAAAAGCACAAGTGCAGGAATCTTATAATCGAGGACGCCTGCACACCCTCAGATTTATATAAGCAGATCAGCGAAGCCGATATCAAATGGCTTAAGAACATTGTCGTGCCTAAGCTTGCGGCCACCAGCTGCGAACACATATTCTTTGTTGTGGATGAAGAGTCGGCGGGCACGGGCTGTGACGATATGCCGTTCAGCCTTTTCGCGTCGAAGTTCCGGACTGATAAAGTGGTGAGCGAGAAGTTTGCTCTCATGATGATCGCGAACGGATGCGGGGAAGAAGTTGATCCCGGGATAAGGTCGATGACCGTAAAACAGGCTCTCGAATACATGGATCTTCCCGAGAACGCCAATGACTTCGCGATAGATGAGAGATTCTGGGTGCTGTCGAAGCAGCTCCGCGGCGATAATTCCCCCGAAGGCAAGCGCAAGATGGCCGAACTGTCGGAAGCATATGATATCGCGTCCGGCAGAAGGGATGAGAGAGTTGCCAAAGAGCAGCAGCGTGAAGCCGAGCGTAAGTTTCTCGGAAAGACAGGTGATGAATGGAGGACATATCTGTCTTATACATGGTACAAATATCTGATCGCCATAGTGCTCATCGTCCTTGCGGGAAATCTTATCTATACCGTATTCATGCGGCCCGGTTACGACAGCGGTTATCTGTCGATAGGACACTTCGAGTATGAGACGGACTATGTGGAGAGATTCCTGACATCGAGGCTCGGATACAAAAATCCGATGGTGAGCATAGTGGATATCGTGGTGCCGAACGATCAGGGACAGTCGCAGAAGGCTTATGCGGATCAGACAGCTTCCACTTTGCTGCTGTCATGTCCCAATGTGCTCGTGTTTGACGAAGCGACAATGCCTTACTATTATTCTGAGCTTGCGGATGTCAGTTCGGTTTATCAGTATCTGAGGGAGAATCTGACACCCGACCAGTTCTCCATGCTCGTGCCTGTATATATGAGCGAGCGTGATGCCGCGCAGGTGCTGATCGATTACGACAGGGAATACGGCGCGGAACCCGATATCGAACAGGTTGACCTCTCCGATTATGACGATACTTCCGTAATGGTAGGGATACTCCTTAAAGATGAGGCGGCCGTGACGGCTCTGGGCTACCACAATCTGTGGCCTGATTATGAACCTTCTCTTGTGTTCTCGGTATACACACAGACAATGGATTATGTCGATTCCGAGACTATTATCATGCAGCTGCTCAGATCAGTCCTGTAACCTTAAGAAGCGCATTTATCTCTTCGCCGGTCAGCTCTCTTATAGAGCCTTCCGCGGAATCCTTATCAAGCCGTACAGGTCCGACTGATATCCTTCGAAGTGTTATGACGGGACGCCCCCAATGAGCGAAGATGCGCCTTACCTCATGTGTCTTTCCTTCTGTCAGCGTTATGCGCGCAACCGTCTCGTCTGCAAGTTCGAGGACGGCAGGCTTAAGCTTTACCTTCTCATCCGTGTCGTCCAGAATGATGCCTTCGCCTGATTCCTCTTTCTCGAGAGAAGTGAGAGGCGCCCCTTCGTATACGACCTCGTAAGTCTTGGGGATATCATAAGAAGGTGATGTCAGCCTGTGGCTTAACTCTCCGTCATTGGTAAGTATGAGAAGCCCCGTGGTATGGTAATCGAGCCTTCCGACGGGGGAGATCTTCCGGTTTTTTAAGTTCGGAGGTATGAACTGTCCCACGTGCGGAAGCCGCGGGTCTTCCATTGCCGTCAGCACTTCATCAGGCTTGTCGAAAAGAAGATAAATGTGTTCCTTTATCATTGCAGGACTTCCGGCTACGGCAACGGTATTGAGATCATCCCCGCTGATATGATATCCGGGATCTTTTACCTGAATGCCGCCGATTGTTACTTTCCCTTTTGTGATAAGGGATCTTACCTCGGTCCTTGTACCGTAACCTGATGATGCAAGTGCTTTATCGAGTCTCATGCGTTCATTATAGTGTATAATCCGATCATGCGTGTAATTAATCTTGAAGCGGGAATGCCTACATCAGATGCTGCGATGATCTTACTCAATAACCGGATCTATGCCGAACGGGCATCGGGTGCAGGCGCAGTTAAGATAATCCACGGTTACGGATCTACAGGAAAAGGCGGCGCTATCCGTAAGGTCTGCAGACAGAAGCTTCTTGAGTACAGAAGAAGGGGGATAATCAAAGATATCTGCCCGGGGGAGAAGTTCGGTCCTTTTGACGAAGAGGGAAGAAGACTTTCGCAGAAATGTCCGGAAGCCAGGAGTGATGCGGATTGGGGCAGGGCTAATCCCGGCGTGACGATAGTTTTGTTTAAGCAGGTGTAAAATGACAGCTGAAGAGTTTGATGTTAAGTGGAATGAATTCGAGGATGCATGCAGAGTATGCAATAACTGCCCGCTGAGGCAGAATGCGACCAACACCGTTATATACCGCGGAGGAAGAAGAGCTCCACTTATGGTCGTAGGAGAAGCCCCCGGCGCCAACGAGGATCTGGAAGGCCGCCCGTTTGTAGGCAGATCCGGACAGCTCCTTCAAAGCCTGCTGGCGTCATACGGCTTAGGTGATGAGGATTATCACATCTGTAATATCTGCAAATGCCGTCCTCCGCAGAACCGGAGACCCGAACCGTCAGAGATAGCTGCCTGTAAGAAACTCCTTGCGATGCAGTTCAGGCTGGTCCGTCCGAAGGTTATCCTCCTTTGCGGTTCTACCGCGTATGAGGGATTCTTCGGTCAGAAGGTAAAGATGAGCGATGTGCGGGGAAGATTCATCGAGAATAACGGTTACTTCATCATGACTACCTATCATCCTGCATATGCGCTCCGTGATCCGAAACAGAAGATACCGATATATGAAGATGTGGGAAAAGTGCGCCTTAAGCTCACCGAACTCGGTGTCCTGCCGCCGCTCGAGGATATTAATCCTCAATGATCTAATTAGATATTGAATTTTGGTTTTCTATTTGCTATACTCACATGCGTTAATCAGGTAACTGATCGACATTGCCGAATTGTGTAAGGGTAGCACTCCGGTTTCTGGCACCGTCTGTCTGGGTTCGAATCCTAGTTCGGCAGCCATAAGGCCTCTCATCTGATGGTGAGAGGTTTTTGTTTGCCTTCTGTTCTCTCGAAAAGGATTTGGATGATGTATAATGTCGTCATACTAAGTTCGAGAATATAATGGGGTTCATCTGATGCCGGCGCTTAAGGCCCAAAAACTTTCTTTATCAGCAAAGATATTTGTGATCGCGGCTGTCGCGCTCATCTATTGCCCGTTCTTCAGCATGAATATGATAGGACAGGGGTATATCGGAGATTCCCTTATCCAGATTAGGATAGGACTCGATATGATAAGTTCCAGAGGTCTTATCTTAAACGACATATACAGCTGGCATGAAGGACTTAACTGGTATGCTCACGAGGAAGGCTGGTACTTTGTCGCAGGTCTTGCCTATAAGCTTGCCGGCATAGCAGGTGTTATAGGGCTGACGGCAGTCTTTAATTATGCGATAGCAGGCATTATCTATAAGCATGAGTTAAAGACGGTCGATCCGTACATAATGCTGCTGACATCCGCTGCCGGCGTGTTCCTTACTTTCCCTAATTACAATGCCAGACCACATCTTGTGTCGCAGCTTCTTATCACGGTGTTCGTCTATGCCATGATGAGCGGGAAGCTTTCTTCTGTCCGAAAATGCATTTTGTTCGCCGTATCCGCGTTTATTATGTCCTGGTTTCACGGCGGCATGATACCTTTATTTTTTGTGATCTTCGCGCTGTTCATTGTGATCGAAGCTCTGTTCAGACAGTTTAAGACATGCGCTGTATATCTTGCCGGAATGGTATGCGGATTTGCCGCATCTCTTCTTAACCCCATCGGCATAGGGGTATGGACATTCGGATTGAAGCAGACCGGAGCTTCCGACATATGGCAGTTTGTTGAAGAATGGAATCCCAAGACATTTTCTATCCCGGAGATAACTTTGATCCTTGCATTTCTTTTGGGATTTGCAGTTGACGAACGTCTTCGCAGGTTCGACAAGAATACGCTGATCAGGTTTGCTCTTATATGCATGTTCATTATCGCATCGTGCAGGTATTGCAGGTTTATGAACTATACTGCGCTGTTCATAGTTATGTTTGGTGGGGAGGAACTTCAGATCCTGCTTAACTGGATAAACGACAACATAACGAAGTTTGATAAGAGCAGTTTCGAGCTTCATGATATCTCTTACTATATCCTCACGGTCTTTTGCGCGGGGTTTATGCTGTTCACGGTGATAACCTCCTGGCTGTCTTATTTTCCAACCAATACCGTATCCGACATCTCGGCTCTCGCCGCATATGATGAAGGTGTGATAAGTGTTCTGAAGGAAAAGGATTACGACAGGATCTATAATTCTTTCAATACAGGGACATGGCTTGCTTTCTATGGTATACCGGTTCATATCGACAACAGGATAGATCCGTACCTTGAAGAGTATTCCGGTGAAGACCATATCAGAGGTCAGATGCTCATCAATACCATAGGCGACATGGATGCCTTTGTCGACCGTTACGATGCAGATGCGGTTGTTCTGGATCTCATGCCCGGGACAACGGATGAATACTTTGCGGATGAACTGTATGCTTCCGACCGTTATAATGTAATCTACGACAATACGGTGACATCAAATTATGATGAGGATATAAGCTATCGCTGGATAATAGCTGAATGTGTGCGATGATGAAAGACGGATCAACAGGCTCTAGAAAGATCAAACGGACCCTTATCTATTCGGCTGTCCTGATCGCAGTCTATCTGTTTATGATCCTGATCGCGCCCGGTCTCACATTATGGTCAGCAAAGGCCGTGTCAGGCGCATCCGATGATGCTGTCGCCGTTCCGGTTAAAGCAGGCGATATCTATGAATATGAGTTCACAATGCCGTATGACCGGATAAGCGGGTTGGAGGTTCCTTTATACGCTCCGATTTCCGATACGATGATCCCTGTTGATGCTGTTGCCTCGATAACTGATAACGGGGGAAATGTCATTATCCAAAAGAACATCACGTCCGTTTATGACACAAAGGTCAAGACGGGATACATAAAAGTGAACAAAGGAGAAAAGTATACCTTCAGGCTTGTCATAGATTCCGTTAACGATGCCGAAGGACAGAATGATCTTGTTCCGTCAGTACATATATCGCCTGACAACGGCAGGGTCGGGTTTACTCTGTACGGAAGAAATGACGGTGCGCCGATGAAGTTCATCTTTACGGTTGTTTACTTCCTCGTATCGGCTTTGATCATTGGTTTTGTATATTATCTCGATGAGAACGAACACAGGAAGACCCGTATGTTCGACCGGATCGTGATCGCGGCGGTGCTCGTTCTTACGCTTGTAACAGCTACCCAGTATTATGATCTTCAATGTGTGATAAAAAGCGGACAGAGTATGATCGATGCTTTCGCGCACGGATCCTTTGCGGATTATCTTGATTATTCTTACAGGACGGAACTGCAGAGCGGGGGAGCCGTGCAGATGCTGGTTACGGATTACGATTTCCTGCTGATCTTTCCTGCTGCCGTGCTGATGCTGCCATTGAAGATATTATCCCTGTCAGACGATATTTGTGTCTTAGTGTTCAGGATCCTGATCATAATGTCGGTCCTGATCTGTGCAAGACTTATGTCGCGTACGGCTTCTGCCTGCCGCATGAAAGAATCATATTCCCGTGAAGCTCAGATGTACTTCATTTGCTCGTCTTCTCTTATCTACATGACAGTCCTGTTCGGTCAGATCGATATCTTATATGTGATATTGATCCTTATAGCTCTGCCGTTCCTGTATAAAGGAAAATACCATACCTTCTCCTTGCTCATGTCGGCTGCGATCGCCATGAAGACATTGCCTGTACTGATCTTCATCCCTTTGATCCTTCTGTTCAATAAAAAACTGAAGGACGTAGTTGTCAATCTTGCGATCGGAGCATCCATTCCCGTCCTTACCCATATCCTGTTTGAAGGCAGTGAAGGGGGGGCCGCCGTCAATAACATGGTGCAGGCCCTTTATTCACATACTGATAGGCTGATATCTGTCAGGGTGGGGAATGTCTCAATGTTCATCCTGTTTTTTGCCGCCGTCTGCGCATTCTCTCATTTTAAGAAGATCGATACCGAAGACAGTGAACAGACACTTTTCTTCTCCATGTTCACTGTGTTTGTCGTGTATTCCGGATTCATCATCTTTACCGAATGGCATATTCAGTGGCTGATACCGCTCGTATTGTCGGCTTCTTTCCTGATCCCTATGTGCACACGTGATCACAAGACGACCGATATACTTAACATTGCGATGTCCTTTCTGATCATACTTACCGCCAATCTTGACCGTAATTCCACGCGCATGGTCAATAACGGTATCCTGCCGTTGATGACAGGTTATTATTCGCACAGCATAACGGTGGAGCAGATACTTGAGAATATATCTCCGATCCTGCCTTTCTGTTTCCATTCTCTGCTCGCTTTTGTCCTTATTGCGATGTCTTTTCTGTTCTACAGATCAAGGCCCGGAACAGAAGCTGAAGGTGATAAGGCCTCTTCGTGTTTAAGCTTCAGATTGTGGATAACGGCACAGACAGGCGTCATGTTTGCATTCCTGTTGTTCTATATCTGGACTTACTATTATATAGGCTGATGTCATTTACGGCTTAGAATCGCTAATTTTTATTAACTATTGCTGTTTTACAGCAAACAGCCGCTGAATTAAAATAGTCCCGAATCATTTTGAATCAGAAGTGGGGTATTAGTATGCTTACTTGCTTTTCGACGCTTGCGTGTCCCGATTTTTCCTGGCAGGATATCTATTCCATGGCCAAGGACTTTGGTTTTGACGGGATCGAGATTAGAGGTCTGGGCGATGATATCTTCTCTGTCAAGGCTCCTCCGTTCCGTGAGAACGAACTTCCCAAGACTGTTGCAAAGCTAAAGCAGCTAAAGCTTCAGATTCCCTGTCTTTCTTCGGGTGAACCCGTCAATAATGAGGCTACAAGGGAGCAGGCGATATCGGAGATCACTGCTTACTGCGAGCTTGCAGGCAAGATCGGAGCAAGCTATATCAGAGTCCTTGCCGACCGCGATGCTGCGCCGGGAAAGGAAGTAGACGATAATGTTGTCATCGAGACCGTAAGACAGCTTGTTCCCGTTGCAGAGAAGTATAATGTCACGCTTCTTCTTGAGACGAACGGCGTTTATGCCGATACAAGGAGATTAAAGAAAGTCCTCGACGAGATCGCAAGTCCCAAGGTACAGGCTCTGTGGGATATGCATCACCCGTACAGATTCTTCGGTGAGATGCCTAAGCAGACTGTTGATATCTTAGGCGGATATATCAAGCATGTCCATGTTAAGGACTCCGTTATGGAAGGGGACAAGGTCTGCTACAAGCTCATGGGCACGGGCGACATGCCTTTGAAGGAGACATTTGAAGCGCTCGAATCCATTAACTACAGCGGATTTGTATCCCTCGAGTGGGTCTACAGATGGTCCAAGGATCTTCTGGATGCCAATATCGTGGTTCCTCACTTTGCAAGCTATATGGAACGCTACAGGGATCAGAAGAACAAGACCGAGCTTCAGACCGATAGCCGCGGCACGGGTTACTACCCCTGGCCCAAGGAAACCTTGATAGATCTTACTTTCCCGGATGTCCTGGATAAGATCTGTGAGCTGTTCCCCCATCAGTATGCATTCAGATATACCGAGCTCGACTATACAAGAACGTATCCCGAGTTCCGTGATGATGTAGATAATCTTGCCCGCGCTTTCCTGGCCATGGGATGCAAGAAGGGAGATCATATTGCCATATGGGCTACCAATGTCCCTCAGTGGTATCTCACTTTCTGGGCTGCGACCAAGATCGGATGTGTGCTCGTAACGGTGAATACGGCCTATAAGATCCACGAGATAGAATATCTCCTGAGACAGTCCGATACCTGCACTCTTGTTATGATCGACAAATTCAAAGACTCGGACTACATGCAGATCATTAACGAGATCTGCCCCGAGCTTAAGGACAGTGAACCCGGCAAGCTCAATTCGGCAAGGCTTCCGTACCTCAAGAACGTCATCATGTGTGAGTCGAGGATGGACGGCTGCTTCCACTGGGATGACCTGCACGCTTTGGCAGATCAGGTTCCGATGAGCGAAGTCGAGAAGATACGCCGTACGATAGACAAGCACGATGTCTGCAACATGCAGTATACATCGGGCACCACAGGTTTCCCCAAGGGTGTTATGCTCACGCACTACAATGTCGTTAACAACGGCAAGGCGATAGGCGACTGCATGGATCTTTCCACTTACGATAAGATGATGATCCAGGTTCCCATGTTCCACTGCTTCGGCATGGTTCTCGCCATGACCGCGTCAGTAACCCACGGCGTTACGATGTCACCCATTACTGCCTTTTCGCCGCGAAAAGGCCTGCACTGCATCAACCAGGAGAAGATCACATGTTTCCACGGTGTTCCCACGATGTTCATCGCCATGCTCGGACATGAGAATTTCCCGAAGACCGATTTCTCCCATATGAGAACGGGCATCATGGCAGGCTCACCGTGCCCCATCAAGACGATGGAAGAGGTTATCGAGAAGATGCATATGCCCGAGATCGTTATCACTTACGGTCAGACAGAGGCTTCGCCCGCAACAACCATGAGCAAGACGACCGACACCATCGAACAGCGTGTCAATACCGTCGGACCTTCCATATTCGGCGTTGAGACTAAGATCGTCGATCCCGAGACGGGTGAGGAGCTTCCCGACGGAGTTCCCGGCGAGTTCTGCGCGAGGGGATACAATATCATGAAGGGCTACTACAAGATGCCTGAAGCGACTGCTGCCGCGATCGATGAGGACGGATGGCTCCACTCGGGCGATCTTGCGCTGAGAAGACCTGAGGACGGTTACTACAAGATCACGGGCCGCATTAAGGACATGATCATCAGGGGAGGAGAGAACATCTATCCCAAGGAGATCGAAGATTTCCTGTATACGCATGAGAAGATTCAGGATGTACAGGTCATCGGCGTCCCTGATGCGGATTACGGTGAGGAGATCATGGCCTGTGTTATCCTGAAGCCGGGCGAAGAGGCGACCGAAGACGAGATCAAGGATTATGTAAGGACTCATATGGCAAAGCATAAGGTCCCCCGCTATGTCGACTTCGTGGATGTTTTCCCGATGAATGCCGCGGGCAAGATCCTGAAGTATAAGATGAGGCAGGAAGCTGTCGCAAGACACGGCCTTGAGAACGCCAGCAAGATAGTAACTGCGTAAGTTATAAAAAACAGAACAAAATAGCAAAAAACGCTTGACTTAAATGGCAACTATTACTATACTAACTAAGCGTTTCGAGCGCGTGAGGTGATGATGTGGGCCTTTAGCTCAGTTGGTTAGAGCTCCCGGCTCATAACCGGTAGGTCCCGGGTTCGAGTCCCTGAAGGCCCACCACTTTCACCACCTGTAAGGCACGGCAGTGCCGGTTGACAACTGCATATATGGGAAGATTCCCGAGTGGCTAAAGGGAGCAGACTGTAAATCTGCCGTCTACGACTTCGATGGTTCGAATCCATCTCTTCCCACCAAATAGGGTTTGCAGGAAACTGCAGACCCTTTTGTTTTGCTTGGAAACACCCGTGTTT
>JAFXPN010000029.1 GCA_017527865.1 Clostridiales bacterium | reverse complement strand
GCAGCAGAGGATCGCCATCGCAAGGGCTATCGTAAACGAGCCCGAAGTACTGCTCCTCGATGAGCCGCTCGGAGCTCTCGACCTGAAGCTGCGCCATGAGATGCAGAGGGAACTTATAAAGATCAAAAAGGAAGTCGGTATAACCTTCCTCTATGTCACCCACGATCAGGAAGAAGCCCTGATGATGAGCGACCGCATAATCGTCATGAACAAGGGCATCATACAGCAGGCGGGAGATTCCAAGAGCATCTATGACGAACCCCAGAACGCATTCGTCGCCGACTTCATCGGTGAGAGCAATATCATAGACGGCATCATGGTAAAAGATCTGCTCGTCAACATCCAGGGTGTCGATTTTCCCTGTGTCGATACGGGTTTCGGCGAGAATAACCCTGTCGATGTGGTCATCCGTCCGGAAGACCTCGAGATCGTGGAAAAGGGCAAAGGCTATCTCGACGGACAGGTCATATCCGTGATATTCAAGGGCGCCTACTACGAGATCAAAGTTAAGTGCAAAGACTACGAGTGGATGATCCAGAGCGTCGATCCCGCGCCGGTCGGAGATTATGTCGGTCTTACCATAGATCCCGACAACATACAGATAATGCACAAACCCGCAAGAGCTGATGAGGAGGTCGTTCACGATGAATGAATCTGAAGGCCGTTCATCGAGCAGGAGAACCTGGCTGTCGGGTCCGTATATCCTGTGGATCGCGGTATTCACGATCCTTCCTTTGATCGTGATATTCAAGTATTCGCTGACCGACAATGCCGGGAGCTTCACATTGGATAACATCTCAGCGGTCTTCTCCCCCATAAACATGAAGGCAATATGGTTCTCGTTCAAGATAGCCTTCGGGTGCACGTTCTTCTGCATCCTTCTGTCTTATCCGATGGTTCTTGCGATGAAGCACTTAGGACTCGGGAAAAAGAGTTTCTCCCTCTTCATTATCATTCTTCCCATGTGGATGAACTTTATATTGAGGATACTTGCATGGCAGATGATCCTGTCGAATAACGGTCTTCTTAATCTGCTGCTCACAAGCCTCGGATTCGAGCCCGTGAGGATCGCCAACACATCGGCTGCGATTATGATCGGCGTCGTGTACGACTATCTGCCCTACATGCTTCTTCCGATCTATATGGCGATAATGGAGATCAACGAAGATCTGATCGAAGCCGCGAAGGATCTCGGGGCAAGCGGCTTTACGGTATTCAGAAAGGTCATCCTTCCGCTGTCCGTCCCCGGGCTTTTGAGCGGAACGGTCATGGTATTCGTCCCTTCGATGACTTCATTCGTAGTCTCCGACATCCTCGGCGGAGGCAAGCTCCAGCTCATCGGAAACATAATCGAACAGGATTTTACGGCAGGCAACAACTGGCACATGGGTTCGGGACTGTCTGTCGCACTTATGATATTCATACTTATAAGCATGCCTTTTACGGCCAAACATGAGGATCAGGGACACGAGTCCGTGATATGGTGATATGAGAAGATTAAAGGACATCTTAAGCGGTATTTATGTCGGATTCATAGCGATCCTCCTGTATGCTCCCATACTGGTACTTATCGTGCTGTCTTTTAACGATTCGAGATCCAGAGTTACCTGGGGAGGATTCACTTTCAAATGGTATGCGACTCTTTTCTCGAACGGACAGATACTGGACGCGCTTCTTACGACCGTGGTGCTCGCCTTAGGCTCCTCTGCCATTGCAGTCCTTATCGGAGTTCCGGGAGCGCTGGGCATACATGCCATGAGCAAGAAGAAATACAATTTCTTCATGGGACTTACGAACATCCCCATGCTCAACGCCGATATCGTCACGGGCATCGCTCTGATGCTGTGGTTCGTACATTTTATTCCGCTGGGATTCGGAAGCGTACTACTTGCGCATATCACCTTTAACATCCCCTATGTCATCCTGAGCGTAATGCCGAGGATACAGCAGATGAACGTATCCGTTTATGAAGCGACCAGGGATCTGGGTGCCGGACCCGTTTATTCATTCTTTAAGGTCCTTCTTCCCGAGATGATGCCGGGTATCATATCAGGATTCTTCATGGCATTTACAATGTCCATGGATGATTTTGTCATAACGTATTTTACAAAGGGCGCAGGAGTAAACACCCTGTCCACCATGATATACGGTCAGATCAGAAAAGGCATAAAGCCCGAGATGTATGCGCTGTCCACCCTGATATTCATCGCGGTGAGCATAATACTCATTGTAGTAAACAACATCTCCGATAAGAGAAAGACTGTCACTTCAGATAACGGCATCGAAAGAATTTGATCAAAAAACAATAACGAGGAGAGTGTAAGGAAATGAAGAAGATCACAAGAATCACAGGCGCGGTGCTTGCAGCTGCAACTGCCGTATCACTTTGCGTTCCGGCCACAGGGTGCGCCAAGCAGGAGATAATCGGCGAACTTACCGTCATCAATTACGGCGAATACTTAGATCCCGAGATGCTCGACCTGTTCACTGCGGAAACAGGCATAAAGGTCAATTACGAAGAGGCAGTAACAGCCGAAGAGATGTATACCAAGTATTCATCGGGAGCGATCTCCTATGATCTGGTCTGCTCGACCGATTACATGATGCAAAAGCTCATCAACGACGGCGAGCTTCAGCAGATCCCGTGGGATCAGTTCGAATACAGGGATAACATCGGCGATAAATACTTCGATTTCTGTACCGCATTCGACCCCGATAATCAGTACTGCCTTCCCTACTTCTGGGGAACGCTCGGCATCCTTTACGATACGACCAAGGTCAACGGTCCGATCGACAGCTGGGATGTCCTTTTCAACGGTGAATACGCAGGCGAGATCATAATGCAGAACAGCATGCGCGATACATTCATGGTTGCCCTTAAGTATCTCGGATACTCCATCAACACCGACGACCCGGATGAACTCCGCGAAGCACAGCAGCTTCTCATAGCTCAGAAGCCGGATGTTCAGGCATATCTCGTTGACGAGGCCCGTGACGAAGTAGTCGCCGGCAATGCAGCGATGGCTGTAGTATATTCGGGCGAAGCATATCTCGGTCATGAATATAATAACAATCTCGAGTATGTCGTGCCTTCCGAAGGCTCCAATGTCTGGATCGACTGCTGGGGCATCACCAAGAACTGCGAACACCCCGAATACGCCGCGGCTTTTCTAGACTTCCTGTGCAGGGAAGATGTCGCCATGGCAAACTTCGAGTACATCTACTATTCGACACCGAACGAGGCTGTCATCGCGTCTCTGGACGAGGAAGACCGTTCGAATGAGGCTCTGGTCCCCTCCGATTCCGCCACTGAGAACTGCGAAGTCTGCGTTCAGGCAAGCGATGAGACCACTGCTCTGTTAAATGAACTGTGGATGGAACTGAGGTCTGAATAATAAACGATGCGCGCCCTCGACGACAAAAAGATAAAAGAACTGTTCGTACCCTTACTGTTCCTCGTACTGGGTTATATCATCACCGTATCCTATTTTGCGGTTTACGGTGATAATCTCGTTACGAGCGATTCGGCTGCGGATCTTATCCTTGCAAGGCTGCTCAACCAAGAGGGCGCATTCGTTTCACCTAACTGGTATTACTCTACGGAACTGATACTTATAGATACGCAACTGATCTATAAACCTGCTCTTGCGCTGTTCCCGGGAGACTGGCATACCGCGAGGCTGCTGGGACTTGCTGTCCTTATGGCAATATATCTTATCGGCATGATCTTTGTCGTTAAGTCTGCCGGGATCGGCATCAAGGGATTATGGGCAGTCGCGGTCTGCGCATTCCCTATCGGGCTTGATTATGTCCTCAGCATTTCCTGGGGCGCTCTGAATATCCCCAACACGGTATTCTCCTTCATCCTCATCGGGACTCTTTTATCGGCAATACGCTCAAAGGACAGGAAACCGGTCTATATTTCTTTACTCGCAGTTTTTTCTTTCATTGCGGGACTCCGGACAGTCAGGACCATTCTCCAGATCTGTCTTCCCCTGCTTGCGGCAGGCATCATCATGCTGCTTTGCAGATCCTTAAGGAATGTTCTTAAGATCGGTCCGTCAAAGATCAGGGACACCTATAAGGACCTGACAGGGTATTCGGTCCTCATGCTCGCGGCATCTGCTGCGGGATATCTTGTCAATTCAGGAATTCTGTCACACCGGTATGCTTTTGTTAATTTTAACGATGCATATTGGGAACCCTTTTCGCTGCACCGCATGGCAGGTGTATTGAGTGAATTCATCGCATCTTTCGGGTGGCACAGCGGCACCGGCGTATTCAGTCTGTCCGGGATCTCTTCCTGCTTCGGACTTTTGCTCGGGATCGTTGTCATCCTGTCAATGCTCATTCTCTATTTTAAGTATTCAGGCTGCCTCAACGACACCGAATACATACTTGTCCTCTTTACACTTGTTTCCGTTCTCGTAAGTCTCGTATTCTTCTCACTCAACGGAAATTACAACGCGGGACACTGGATACCTCTCATGCCTTTTTGCTATCTTTGCGCATCGATCGCTCTCAAGTATATTGCAAAGAACTTCGCGCTCGTGCGTAAAACAGGATTTGAGATCATACTCGGGGCAGCAGTCCTGTTCACAAGCCTGTCCTTTATCGTATTCCCGCTGCCGTCAAACATCGACAAGACCTCTCTTCTTCCCGTCATATCCTGTTTGGATGAACAGGGATACACAAAGGGCATCGCCACATTCTGGAACAGCAACATCACGACCGAGCTTACTGACGGAAGGATCGAGATGTGGACCGTGGAGGACTTCGATGATATGCAGATCCAGACATGGCTCCAGGAAAAGTCACACGACACACTCCCCGAAGGACGGGTATTCATCATCTTAAGCGCCAAGGAATTAAGCGGGATAACCGCGGATGTCGAAGATTACATAATCTTAAGAACAGACGATTATACAGTCCTCGGATTTGAAGAAGGTACCGATTACCTTTCAGTCATCACAGCGAAGCAATGACGATGCCGCTGATTATCACTATCAGCCCTGCCGTCTTTCTTATGTTGAGCTTCTCCTTAAAGAATATGAAACCGAAGACCGAGATGAAGATATAACCGGTCGCATCAAGGATCGGACCGTACGACATTGGTATCCCTTTAAATGCCCAGACCGTCATGAACGTGGCGAGCACAAAGATCGCATAAGCGCAGATCACATAAGGGTTTAAATACTCCTGCACAAAGCCCCGGCGCTCTTTAAGGGCTGACTTCTTAAGAAGGACCTGGGAGAAAGAGCTGATAAACACTCCCGCTACCAGCACACCCGCATACAAAAACTCACTCCCGTTCATCTGCAGTCCTCTCTCCGGAAGAATAGATGATTATCCCCGCGATCACGACCGCGGCTCCGAGAAGTTTGTTCATTGTTATCTTTTCGGAAAAGAAAAGATAACCCCATAAAAGCCCCCATGCTACCGTGACTGCTTTATTGGCATAAGAAAAGACCAGCGGAAGGTGCTTCAGGACCTGCTGCCAGACTACGGCATAAATCCCGAGAAGACAGATGACACCGCCGTAGAACATGCAAAATCTTAAACTGAAGAATTCCTCACCCGATGCGAATTTACTTAAGACCGTACTGAGCGAATAGATGACAAGGGCAATATGAAGAACAAGTATCCATACTGCCCCGCGCTTCTTATCTGACGGTTCTTTGCTCATCATAAAAGCCCCGGATCTCGGCTACGACCGTTCTCACTTCATCATGCGTGAGACCGTAATACATGGGCAGCCGCACAAGACGCTCACTGTCCGCCGTGGTGTACTTGTCCTCACCGCTGAAGCGTCCGTATTTACGTCCGGCCTCGGCGCTGTGAAGAGGGACATAGTGGAAAACGGTCAATATATCGCGCGCCTTGAGATAACTTATAAGCGATTGCCTTACTTCAAGGCTCTCCGTCTTGATAAAGAAAAGATGGGCATTGTGAGTTATGCCTTCAGGAATAAAAGGAAGTTCGATAAGCCCTTCTTCGGAAAGCGGCGTGAGCAGCTCATAGTAGAGATTCCATATAGCCATTCTCTCGTCGTACAGCCTCTGCGCCTGCTCAAGCTGACCCCACAGGAATGCAGCGAGTATATCCGAAGGAAGGTAGGAAGAACCTACATCGACCCATGAATACTTATCGATCTGTCCCCTGAAGTACTTCGATCTGTTGGTGCCTTTCTCCCTTAAGATCTCCGCTCTTTCTATGTCCTCGGGGTGATTTACTATAAGCGCCCCGCCCTCACCCATCGAGTAATTCTTGGTCTCGTGGAACGAATAACATCCGAAGTCCCCGATGGTGCCGAGAGGCTTGCCGTGATACGAACTCATGACACCCTGAGCGGCATCTTCTATCACCTTGAGGTTATGGTCCTTTGCTATCTTCATGATCGTATCCATCTCACATGAGACGCCGGCATAATGAACGCATATTATCGCGCGTGTCTTATCGGTTATAGCTTCCTCTATCTTAGTCTCATCGATATTCATGGTATCCGGACGAACATCGACGAACACGCACCGTCCGCCTGCGCGCACCACGCAGTTCGCGGTGGAAGAGAATGTAAAACTCGGCATTATGACTTCATCTGACGGACCGATATCACAAAGCAGCACAGCCATCTCAAGAGCCGCGGTGCCCGATGTGGTCAGAAGGCAGGAAGCGCACGAAGTCTTCTCTTCGAACCATTTCCTGCATTTTCTCGTGAACTCACCGTCACCGCTGTGATAGTGGCTTTCAAATGCCTGCTTTACATATTTAAGGCAGATATCATCGTAATAGGGTCTGTTAAAGTCTATCATTGGGTTCCTTATTCCTGATCTGCCTGATGATATAGAGCGGCCGATTCTTGGACTGCATGAACGTATTGGCGATATAGATTCCCGCGACACCGTTGAATGTCATCGACATGCCTCCGACGAGAAGGACCGTGGCGATAACGCTGGTCCATCCGGGATCAATATCCGCGACGAAATACTGTATCACAAGGAAGATGATATAGATAAACGCGATGATCGTAAGGAAAAAGCCGATATATGCCGAGAGCCTCAAAAGAGAATCCGACTGCGAAGTAAGTATCTCCTCGGCAAGCTTTACCTTCTTAAGGAATGTATAGGAAGACTTTCCTTCCTTTCTCGGATCGGTCTCCACATCGACGAACGCCTGCCTGTAACCCATCCAGCAGATATAGGTAGAATACTCCCTGTGGTACTCGCGCATATTGCAGAAGCTTTTTATCACGTCTTTGGTGCAGATGGAGTAATTCCCTATGTCGGGATCATAATTAAAACCTGAAAGCTTCTCATAGATCTTGTAGAACACGCGGGATACGAACTTCTTAAAGCCTGTATCCTTCCGGTCCTTCCTCATCGCGAAGACAACATCATATCCCTCTGTTATCTTGGCATAGATCTTCTTTATCTCTTCCGGACGGTCCTGCAGATCACAGTCCATAACAACGACATAATCACCCGAAGCATTATCAAGGCCTGCGGTTATCGCCTTGCTCTGTCCGAAGTTTCTGGAAAGTTCGATGCCTACAACCTTGCTGTCCGCAGATGATATCTCTTCTATGACTTCCCACGATCCTTGCGGGCAGGCATCATTGACAAGGATTATCTCGTAATCATCCGTAATATCCGACAGTGTCGAACTCAAACGCTCGTAAAGCTCTCTTAACGCAGATTTGCAGCCATATACGGGAACAACTACGGATATCTTCATATTCTATGATTCTCTGCCTTCCTCCGGCATAAATCGGGTGATAAGGTCTCTGTCACCGGACACCATAATATAATAACCTTTTCGGGAGGAACTATCAAATATTGAAGCCTCTTCACCGGGCCTGTCATCGACCTCGAAGAGCACCTCGGGATACATGGCTCTCAGGTCACTCAACTGCTTTGAAGCAGCTTCGTTTGTCAGGTATCTTATGGCCGCATTCTTATGCACTGCAGCCGTAAAGGGCGCAGGCGGGTTCCCGAGGCTCACATCGATGACGGCGCGCACAAAATCATATCCTGTCGACAGTTCCACCAGCGTGCTTCCGATCATGTCCCCGCCCATCCTGGCGCCGGTCTCGATGATCTTAATGTCGTCCCCGTTGACTTTGATCTCTGTATGAGAGGCGCCGTACTTTACCTGAAGCGCATCAAGGCCTTTGAACACCACATCCCTGATCCTTGCCGTCACGTTGTCTCCAAGACCCGAAGGCTCGATATGCCCCGTTTCTATGTAATGCGGATTGCCGGTCGTATATTTCTTTGTAACGGTCAGCAGCGTGTGCCTGCCTTCGTAAGAGATGCATTCCACGCTGTATTCGTCGCCGAAGACGTATTCCTCGATAAGCGCCCTCTTCTCCATGCTTTGATCCAGAGCCTTTTCCACAGCGGCTTTAATGTCATCCTGAGGATGATCCAGTCTCGTGACGCCCCTGCTCCCTGATCTGTCAGTCGGCTTAACGATGAGAGGATGATCAAGGCCTGTCAGATCCGGGATGATCCCCCCTTCAACAAGCCTGCACTTGGCAGCGGGAACCCCGTTTTCTATGAATGCCTGCTTCATGAGATACTTATTTACCGACATTCGGGAACTCTCAATGGAATTGCTTGTCAATCCCATATTTTGCGCAACATAACAGACCGTAAGCACCGCAAGGTCAGATGCTATGCTTACGATCCCGTCAATGCCGATCGTTCTGCAGACCTCAAGGATCTGTTCCTTCTCGACTATACTGATCGGATAAAAATGATCTGCTTCCTTCTCACCTGCATCACCGCACTCCCACGCGAAAACATGAGTTTCCAGTCCCATGGACTTTGCCTTCCTGATCAACGGCAGCTGCAGATATGATGCCCCGATAACAGCTATCTTTTTCATAAGCGAAGTATATTAAAGAAAATCCATGAATACAAGGTTCGAGAAGTCGAGCCCTTTGCGAGTAAGCGTATACCCTGCCGGAGTCTTCATAAGATATCCGAGTTTCTCATTCTTATCGACGGCATCCTGAAACTTACGGGCAAGATCATTATCCATGCCTTCGCTCGTACGGAGCGCGAGCATGCATTTCTCGCGGAGCTTGGCATCCTCATCGAGGACTTCTTCCGTGATGCGCTTCATCGGGTCGTTGATGTATTCCGCAACGTCTTCGGGATGCGCGAATCTTACCGAATCCAGATACCCGTGCGCGCCTGCGCCGAAGGCATAGTACTCCCGTCCCTTCCAGTAGGCGAGGTTGTGGAGGCTCTCGAATCCTCTGACCGCACAGTTCGATATCTCGTAAGGAAAGAGCCCTTTACGGGACAGAAGATCGCGCAGCCCGTGGTACATCCTTCTCTCAAGGTCTTCATCGACAAACTCATCCAGTTTCCCGCCGTACCTTTTCTCAAACGGCGTCCCTTCCTCTATCATGAGCGAGTACATGCTGATGTGCTTTACGCCCGCATCTATGAGGATCTGAGCGTCCTCATACAGGTCTTCCTCTCTCTGGCCCGGCACGCCCAGCATCAGGTCACAGGAGATATTCGTAAACCCGGCGGACTTTGCCGCATCAACAGCCTTTAATGCTCCCTCCCTGTCGTGCAGCCTTCCGAGCGTGGAGAGGACATCGTCATGCAGAGACTGCACTCCTATGGAGATCCTGTTGAATCCCGCCTCAAGGTACCTTTCCGCTTTATCCTCATTAAAAGAATTGGGGTTGACCTCGACCGTGAACTCGCCTTCATCAATGCTGAACATTTCCCTGATATAACGAAGCGTGTCACACACACAGGACGCATCGGCAAACGACGGCGTCCCTCCTCCGAAGTATATGGTCTTTGCATCGCCTTCCGCTTCAGTGGAACAGATCACGGGCTGTTCGAATATCTCTTTTTTAAGAGCTTCGAAGTATGCGGGGATACTCTTCTCCCCTGTTATTGAATAGAACCCGCAGTAAGGGCATTTACGGGCACAGAAAGGGATGTGGACATAGATATGCATCAGAAGGAAATGCGGCGCACGCCCGCGCGCGGCGGGACGGGAGCGCAGTTGCGCAGAGCCACAAGAAGAGCATTCTTAAATGTATTAAAGCTCGGGGAGACGTTCTCGGAAGGGTCCATATACTCCGAGATCGCTTCCGCCCACCTGGCCTTATAATGGCCGATGGCGGGGTAACCGATATCGATGATGTCTTCGTAATTCTCAGGGTTCGTCACGCGGCACAGATGCTCCCAGGTACCGCAGATGCTGTCCTGAACATAGTCTTCATAAGCATGAAGATCGGCACCGGGATATGCTTTCATTACGGCTTTTACATCGCCCAGGAGCCACGCCTCGATCTCTTCGGTACAAAGGCCGATCACGGAGCGCACGTCTGACGCGTATTTCTTGCATACAAGGTAGAGCTGTCTTCGAAGTTCATCCGGATCGTTATTGTCCGAGTCCATTATCACCACGAGGATCGTATCGGTGCGCCCGTACACCTTGTTATATGCGCGGCACTTCGCAGGCAGCAGATCGAGCAGAGCGCTCGCGAATTTAATGGGACGGGTATCCCAGTCACGAGGCAGGCTTCCGCAGCCTCTGTGCGGCCTTACCGCGACCGTCGCTTCGATGCCCTCGGCCTTGAGAAGCCTTCCGATAAGCCGTTCTACAACGACCGCACCCGATTTATCTTCCGTGAGTACCTCAATGTGCATTGTTGTTGCCCTTCTCGTCGTACTCCTCCGAACCCTCATCGAGATGTCCGCCGTACCATATCGCGCCCATTCCGACTCCCTGCGCGAAAAGCTCATTGACAACCGGGTCTTCTCCCGCACATCTTATCTTTACAGGCGGGTATGAATCTGACTCATCGTCAAAGTCCCTTGTAAATACCCATATCTCTTTGGGTGACATCGTCTCAACGATATAAGGATTATGGGTCGAGAAGATTATCTGGGAATACGGGTGTCTCAGCGTAAATTCCCTCATCTCGTCAGCCAGTACGTCCACCATGTCATGATACAGATCACGGTCAGGTGTCTCGATGAATATGGTCGTCTTGGGATCCGGATCCTGAAGCAGCAAAAGATACTTAAAGAGCTTCTCGGGGCTTCCCTGAAGGTTCTCGGGAAGATTCTTTCTTCTTTTCCTTAAAGCGGGTATCTTCGAATTGATATCCGAGATCACTTCTTCGTATTTATCCTCACCGAGTGACTTCAGATAATCGAGGACGTTTCCCAGATTCGATCCCTCGGAATTAAGATGCTTGTGAGCGCCGGGAGCGTTGCCTGACGAGAAATAATCAGAGGATTCTTCCGCCGAGAATGCACAGAAGAACCATCCGTTCATCTCATCATAGACCTGCCTCACCGCTTTATCGGAACCGTTGAGCTTACCCAACACGCTCAAGGCAGTTATCTTATCATCGGTCACGAGCCTCATGTTCTCGCTGTTCTCGAATATCTCCCCTATTACGGTCCCGTCGCCGTCCTTTACGGATGACAGGACTTTCTCCTCAAGGATGTACGGACTGCCGGACTTGCGGGCGCCGATCGTGAGTTCATATTGAAGAAAATCTGACTTTCCCGTCTCTTTATCCAGGATCCTGAAGAATATCCGGAACGATGCGGGCTTGGTATCATCGATCAAAAGGTTCATGAAGCCCGGTCTGTTATCGACGACGCAGGCTTTCCCGACGTCTGACAGGATACATCTCTTTACGAACGATAAGGCTCTTATAAAAGCGCTCTTTCCGGTATTATTCCTTCCAATGAGCGCATTCATGTTGCGCAGCCTGATCCCGCGGTCGGAAACATCGTGACCTACGAATTTCCCCGAATCTTCGATCATAAGACCTATCGTATCATCGACGAATGCATCGAAATTTCTGATATTAACACCCAAGATCATATGGCGTTCCCCCGAAGACTTTTCTTTATTTTACTATACTTCAACCGCATATTCTTGATATAATCTTGTGGCAGTAATAAAGGAGGGTATGAGATGATACGTCAGCGGTTCAAGAAAGAATCATGGTATTCAAACGCCGCAGCGATATGCATAGGTGTCATACTGTTCTTTATCCTCTGGCGCTTTCCCGAGATAATCGGCGGACTTAAGGTCTTTCTCGGATTCTTCAAGACCATCATCCTCGGCTGCGCCATAGCTTATATAGTCAATCCCCTTGCAGTCTTTATGGAGAGAGTCCTGCATAAGATAAATAACGATAAGCTCCGCAGGGGACTGTCAAACACCCTGGCCTTTGCCATTGTAATAGGGATCCTTGTCCTCGCTTTGATCACGCTGGTCCCAGAACTTATCAGGAGCTTTGAGAACCTGCTTAAGAATTTTGACGGATATGTAGTCTCTCTTACGGCAATGCTCGAGGACTGGGGACTGTCCAAAACTACATTTGACTTAAGCAGCGTCGTAAGCTCATCCGAAGATCTTCTTCATTCGATATCGAGTTATATAGGCGAACATTCGGATACGATCCTTGCAAGAACGACCGATGCCGGCAAGGGTGTCATGCATCTTCTGATCGCGATCATCGTCGCCATATACCTTACAAGCGAGAAACTCAAGCTCAAGGCGGGACTTAAACGTCTGCTCAAAGCCCTTTTCGATAAAGACAGATATAAAACGGTGAGCACATTCCTTAACAAGTGCAATACGATCTTCACAAGATACATCATCTTCAGCCTCGTGGATGCGCTCATCATAGGCATTGTCAACTGGGGCTTCATGACCATTTCCGGTATGGAATATATCTGGCTCGTCTCCTTTACCGTGGCAGTCACCAACCTGATACCGACATTCGGTCCTTTTGTGGGAGCAGGCATCGGCGCATTCATCATATTGATGACGAATCCTCACGATGCTCTCGTGTTCCTTATCTTCACTCTGATCCTTCAGCTTCTGGACGGCTATGTGATCAAGCCCAAGCTGTTCGGCGACACATTCGGAGTATCCGGACTGTGGATAGTAGTCGGAGTGATCGTAGGAGGAAGCATGTTCGGCGTGCTCGGGATCCTGCTTGCGATCCCCACCGTTGCGGTTATCGATTTCATCTATCACGAATACTTCATCACCGGCCTCGAGCGCAAACGCGTCGAACCGCACCCGGAAGAAGAATAGGGTTAATATACGGTTTCAGATCCCTAATTAGGACTTTTCCCTTTCAATCCTGCCGGCAAGACGGGCATTTCACTGCAAATTTAACACCCGGAGCTTAAGGCGCTGCTCCGGGTGTATCGCGGTGTTTTGTAAGTAAGGGTTCTCTCTTACATCGTATCTATGGTAGTATCGATCTCTGCCAGGTTCGTCTGGATCTTGGCAATGCTCTCGGACAACGTATTATTGGCGTCGGTAAGAAGCTGCTTAACATAAATATGAGCGCTCTTTCTCAGTTCGTCTGCCTGGTTCTCGGCAGCTGCGAGGATGTTGTCAGCCTCGTCGCGCGCGCCTCTGGTTATCTCGTGGTCGTTGACCTTTGAAGCATATGTGCGGTTGGCATCATCAATGATCTTCTTGCTCTTCTCGCGGGCAGTAGTGATGATCTCCTGAGCTCTTACGACGATATCGTTACTCTGAGAGATAGATGCGGGAAGATGATTCTTGAGTTCCTCCAGGGATGCGATCATATCATTTCTGTCAACTGCGCAGTTGCTTGAGAAAGGAACGCCGCTTGCAGCACGCAAAGTCTCGATCATATCATTGATGTTGCTGATAAGGTCATATCTCTCGACCCTCCTGCCTCCGCCGTAATTGCTGTTGTCCATTTTATTGTCCTGCCTTTCTTAATCTTGCATTTACTTCATCTGTTATCTCGGCCGGAACCATACGGGAGATATCTCCTCCGTACGCTCCCACTTCCTTTACGATGCTCGAGCTGATAAGTGACAGATCATCGCGGCAAGGCAGGAGCGTCACATCATATTCGGGACAGAGCATCCTGTTCGCCATTGCCATCTCGGCTTCAAGCCTGAAGTCCGATTCGGATCTTATGCCTCTTACTACAGCATTGCAGCCTAACTGTCTGAACAGATCGACCTGGAGTCCGTCGCTTCCGATGACTTCCACGTTGGGAAATTCGGAAAGTACTCTTCTGCACATATCGACCCTTTCTTCAAGGCTGAACGTGTAATGCTTGGAGCTGTTGTTCATCACGGCAACATAAAGCTTGTCACAGACCCTCGAAGCGCGCCTCGCGATATCTCTGTGACCTCTGGTAAAAGGATCAAAACTTCCCGGAAAAAGAAGTGTGACCAACTGCACATTCCTCCATGCTAACCGTTCTTCGAGAAAAATGTTAACACCGCAAGCCCGTACCTGCAAGAACGATTGGGTTTCATGTTAATTACATCTGTTACAAACGGCAGTTCCGAGGAATGCTCCACTATAAATATCCCGTCATCTTTGAGCATGTTTGTCTCTGTGACGATGCGCGATATCTCTTCCGCAGTCTTCTGCGCCATCCTGTACGGAGGATCCATAAAGATGATATCAAAGCTCTTTCCTTCGCCTGCCAGAGTCTTCAGGGCCTCCGCGTATCCCGACTTCATAAGCCGTATATCATCTTCATCCGTGAGCCTTAACTTGTTAAGATTATTCCGTATCACGGACGCGGCTTTTCCCGACTTCTCAATGAGCACAGCCGAATCAGCGCCGCGCGAGAGCGCCTCTATCCCGATCCCTCCGGTCCCGGCAAATATATCGAGAAAACATGAGCCGGGCACCCTCGTCTGTATGATCGAAAAGAGAGCCTCCTTGACTTTATCCGAGGTGGGTCTGGTCTCATCGCCCTTGGGAGCATCGAGGATGATGCCTCTGAATCTTCCCGCTACTACTCTGGGCATTACAGATTCCCCATCTTATCTGCAAAACGCAGTCTGAACATTACGCCGATATTATCCATGAGTTTCCGGGCTTCTTCCCCTCCCCTGTCAAGCAACTCGTTCACTGCGTCACACGCTGCGCTTGCAAGCGGCGCATCCGTGAAAAGGTTGGCTGCGCGGAGGGTCGGAATGCCGTGCTGCCTCGTTCCGAAGAAATCACCGGGACCCCTTAGTTCAAGGTCTTTTCCCGCAAGCTCAAAACCGTCCGAACACTCACACATGAGCTTCATCCTCTCGAGCGCCCTTTCATTCTTATTATCGGAACAAAGGACACAGTAAGACTGCTTATCGCCTCTTCCTATCCTTCCCCTGAGCTGATGCAGAGTGGAAAGTCCGAACCTGTCTGCATTCATGATGATCATCATGGTGGCATTGGGATTATTGACCCCGACTTCGATAACCGTGGTCGATATAAGCACCTTGATCTCTCCCGACAGGAAACGCTCCATGACTTCGAGCTTGGCGGACTCCTTCATCGATCCGTACAGAACAGCAGTCTCGAATTCGGAAGAGATGCCGCGGTCGTCGAGGCGCTGCTTCATCTTCTTTACACTCACGGGTTCGGGCACCGGCTCTTTAAGCGGCTCAATTAGAAAGTCATCATAATAGTATTCATCAGGAGCAACTTCCTCGGAATCATCGTCTATCCTCGGACAAACGATATAAGCCTGCTCGCCTTTGCGAAGCTTCGTAAGAAGGACGTTATAAATATCCTGCCCGTCCGTAAAAGGAAGAAAATGCGTCTTGATCTCCTTTCTTCCCGCAGGCTTCTGTTTTATTACGGAAGTCGCCATATCACCGTATATGACCATGGCGAGAGTCCTGGGTATCGGAGTCGCCGTCATGACAAGATTATGTACGCTGTTGATGCCGTCAGAACCGTCACGGCTTATCAAAAGTTTCTCCCTCTGCTTAACACCGAACCTGTGCTGTTCATCCGCGATAACGAGCGCGAGATCTTTGAAGCTTACATCGTCAGTCAGCACCGCATGGGTACCGATGATGACCGATGCCTCCCCGTCACGCAGCTGTTCTTTTATCTCCTTCTTAAGAGATGCCTTGGTCTTACCGAGGAGCAGCGCGACGTTGATCCCGGAGCCTTCCAGCATGGCAGTAGCTGAATCATAATGCTGCTTGGCAAGCACCGAAGTCGGGGCAAGAAGGACTGCCTGCTTACCCATGATAGCGGTCATGGCCATCGAGAGTACCGCAACCGCGGTCTTGCCCGATCCGACGTCACCCTGGACCAGCCGGTTCATCGGACGGGCTTCCATAAGATCGTGTTCTATATCCGTGATGGCTTTCTTCTGATCACCCGTAAGCTTGAATCCCAGGTTGGATATCACCTTTTTCCAGCGCGCCGATGCATCCGCCGGAAGCGCGCCCGAAGAAGGAATGACGACCGGGGCCCTCTCGTCGGGACCTCCGACGGTCATGAAGTTCTTCATGCCGATCCCGAGAAGAATGAGTTCTTCGTATGCGATCCTCCTTCTTCCTTCGACGGCTTCATCGATCGTCTTCGGAAAATGGACATAGTTGTACGCGTCAGCTGCATCACACAGTTTCTCTTTTTCTTTAAGGGCCGGCGGTATGATGTCCGGTATCTGCCCCGCGACAAGCTTCAGCGCGGTTGCAGCCCATCTGTTTATCATATTGGATGTTATTCCCGCCGTAAGATTATAGACCGGTCTTATCAGCCTTAACCCGTCTCCTGACCCCGCTTTCTCGCAGAACGGATTTACGACCTGCGCCCTGGTGCCGTAGAAGCTCACCGTCCCGTGAACGAATATCTCATCTCCTGCGCGGAATTTATCCATGATGTACGGCGCATTGAAGAAAGATACCTCGATCCGTCCCGTGCCGTCACCCGCGTAAAACGATACGGGGGACTGCTTCTTATATCCTTTTCGAACAGGATCGGAAGTCACCGTCCCGTAAAATGATATCTGCTCTCCTTCCTGTGCCGAAGAGATGCTCTGAACATCGGACCAGTCATTATAACGGCGCGGCACAAAAGAGATAAGATCATAAACTGTCGTGATCTCAAGTTTCGCGAGTTTCCTTGCGGCTTCCGGTCCTATTCCGTACAGATCGGTAACAGGGCTTCCCAATGTTATCTTCGATGCCGCCATCAGTCACCTGTCCTGCGGGCGCAGAATGAGCTTAACGGGCATTCACCGCAAAGCGGCGCCCTTGCCCTGCAATATGTCCTGCCGAGCTCGACCGCTTCGTGTCCGAGCGATATCCAGCTGTCCTCGGGAAACACCTTCATTATGTCTTTCTCAACGGCGAGAGGATCTTTGCTGTCCGTGATGCCGGTGCGGTACATGACGCGCTTGCAGTGCGTATCGACCACAACTGCGGGAATACCGTAGACCTCACCCACTATAAGATTCGCGATCTTCTTTCCGACTCCGGGACACTTCATGAGGCTGTCCGTATCACGCGGGACTTCCCCGCCCCACTGCCCTTCATAAAGATGCGCAAAAGCTTTAATCGAAGCCGCCTTCGCCTTGTACAGGCCGCAGGGCCTTATAATGTCCATGATATCTTTTTCCGGGGCTTCATCTATTGCCGCCATCGTAGGATATTTCTCGAAAAGCTCTTTGCTTACGATGTTGACTCTCACATCCGTGCACTGAGCCGAGAGTATGCCTCTTACGGCCAGACGCTCCGGGGCATCCTGATCAAGAGAACAGGAAGCTTCGGGGAATGCTCTTCCGAAAGCTTCCAGCATGAGATCAGCGATATTTTTTCTGTCCTTAAGGCGCATGTTCAGTCCTTCGAACCCGGAGTCGGGAATGTAAAGATAAACAATGCGCCGCCGAGTTCTCTGCTTTCTTCGAGCCTTATATTCTGTCCGTGCCCCGTCAGTATCTGTTTGCAGATGTAAAGGCCCAGGCCGAAGCCCTCCTGTTTACGTGAGGAATCGACTTTATAGAAACTCTCGAACACTCTGTTGCGCTTATCGGGTTCGACTCCGGGGCCTGAATCCTCGACCGTAATGAGCCTCTTAGTCTTATCTTCGAGCGAGGATGATATAATTATCTTTCCGCCCTCAGGGGTAAATTTTATCGCGTTTGTAACAATGTTAAGCAGCACTCTGCAAAGAAGCTGGGCCTCTCCGTAAACATAGGTGCCGCCCTCCTCGTCTATCCTCGTCTCGCATGTTATATCCTTAGCTTTAAACTGCGGTTCAAGCTCGTACAGCAGATCTTCAAGCGCGGACTTAAGGTCAAAGACTTCCATGAGTTCCGTCTCGATGTGCGATAGCGAAGATGCTTCGGTCATCGACACGACGAGGTTCTTGATCTTATCGGCTTCGGCCTTGATGCGCAGAAGATATTTCTCGTAAAGTTCCGGAGGTATCGTTCCGTCTGTCATTGCAGTGACGAATCCGTTTATCGACGTAAGGGGTGTCCTTATATCATGAGCCACGGAAGATATGAACACCGCCCGGTCCTTCTCCTGGTTTTCCAGGACCTCGATCATATTATTGACGTTACGGGCCATGTCGGTCAGATCGGAAGACAATGTCAGCATGCCGGTGCTGTCGCCCGTCTGTGTATATTTGTCATCGACCCTGGCGGTAAGATCACCGTCGGCAACCTGTGATACCGTTCTCGATATGTCACGCAGCGGCCGTATTGTAAGGCCCGTAAAGCCTATGAACAGGGCGATCGCCGCAACAAATGCCACCATTACGGGATAGAACACGACGGTCATGTATTCTCTTATCATCTCAGCATAGTCGACATCCGTGATAACTACGGAATAAAGACCCGTTTCACCGATACGGCAGGCTGTTACTATCTGCGAGAAAGTTCCTGTTATCTCATTGACCTGCTGGAACAGTCCTGATCCCGTATAGCCGGTAACCCATGACAAAGCCAGTGCAACATCTGCATTCGGAGATATCGCATTCGAGAAGTAGATGTTTCCGGCCCCATCCGCAATAAACACGGATCCCGATTCCTGAAGCGCATTCGACCTCAGGTATATGTCCATAAGCTCCGCTGCCGTACCGGGATCCTCATATCTGTTCGTGATGAGCAGATAATCGGAAGCCACATCCGTACAAGCGTCGGTTGCCACCGTAAATCTCTCGTGCAGGAATTTATTGCTCATATTCTGATACGAGATAAAAACAAGCACAGCAAAAACTATTACTGTGCTTATTATGAGAAACGTATTCAGGAATACGGCAAAATCCGTAGAGATCGTTCTGTTCTTATAGGAACCTGCCATAACGCATCACTTGGTCTCGAACTTGTATCCTCTGCTCCAGACCGTCCTTATGCACCATTCACGCTCGACGCCTTCCGTCTCGATCTTCTCACGGATCCTCTTTATGTGAACGTCAACGGTCCTGGACTCGCCGAAGAAATCATAGCCCCAGACATTCTCGAGGAGCTGTTCCCTGCTGAACACGCGGTTGGGGTTAGAAGCGAGGAAGAACAGCAGTTCGAGTTCCTTGGGCGGCATATATACTTCTTTGCCGTCAACAGTAACGACATATTTAACCTTGTCGACAGTAAGACCGGGGAATGTGACTACACCCGACGTGGAAGTCTCGGTCTCGGATGATTCATCAGTCTTCATCGTGCCCTTCTCGGTCCTTCTCAGTACCGCTTTGACACGCGCAAGAAGTTCCTTGGGCTCAAACGGCTTGGGAACATAATCGTCGGCGCCGAGTTCCAGACCGACAACACGGTCAAGGGTGTCCGTTCTCGCGGTCAGCATGATTATCGGAACGTCAGATGATTTTCTGATCTCCCTGCAGATATCATTCCCGTCCATTCCGGGAAGCATGAGATCCAGAATGATGATGTCCGGCTTGGTGATATTGAATGTGGCGACTGCTTTGTCGCCCTGCATGCATGTCACGACCTCATAGCCTTCCTTGGTAAAGTAAAGCTTCTGAAGTTCGATGATATCAGCGTCGTCATCAATGATCAGTACCTTCTTCATAGTTCCTTCTCCTGTACTTAAATTGGTTATTCGCTGTCGATCTTTTCAACTTCCGCGGTAAAGGATCTTACGTCCGTAAAATCCCTGTATACGGATGCAAAACGCACATATGCCACCTTGTCGAGTTTCTTCAGTCTTTCCATCACGATCTCGCCGATCATGCTGGTCGATATCTCGCCGTTCCTCTGATCGGTAAGGGCATTCTCAACCTCATCCACGATCTTCTCGAGATTAGCATTGGATACAGGTCTCTTGGAACAGGCCGATGCAAGACCCGCCATCAGTTTCTCCCTCGAGAAATCCTGACGGGTGCCGTCCTTCTTCACAACCTTCATCCCGAGGATCTCAGAACGCTCGATCGTGGAATACCTGTACTCGCATTCGATACAGACGCGCCTGCGCCTAATGGCGCGCCCCTCATCAGAGGGGCGCGTATCAATGACTTTGTCGTTATCAGCTCCGCACTTGGGACACTTCATTACTGTTCGATATCCTTATTGCCGAACATGAACCAGGGCTTAGCCGTCTTGGACTGAGCGCGTCCGGATGCATCGGGAGTAACATTGACTGCCGGTCTTCCGCCGTACTGCGAAGGAGCAGGAGCGGGTGCGGGTGCCGGAGGATTATATGTCTGTGTAGGAATGGGCTGAACGGGAGCAGGTGCGGGTGCCGGCTGAACAGGTACCGCCTCGGGTTCACGGGCAGCCTGGACACGGGAATTCACCGAATCATCACCGAACAGGAATCCGGGTGCTGCAGGTCTCTGAGCGGGAGCCTGCTGGGGCTCCTGAGGTCTTGAATAAGAACTTCTGCTCGTAGTAGTAACGGGAGAAGCCTTGGGTTCGCCTACGAGCTGAGGATTGCTCCTCGACAGGATGGATGTGCTCGCTCTGTGATTTGCAGAAGCATTGATCGAATTGTCGAATCCGGATGCGATGACGGTGATCATGATCTCATCCTCGAGAGAAGCATCGATGACTGCACCGACGATGATCTCAGCCTCAGGCGCAACAGACTCCTGAACGAGCTTTGCAGCCGCATCGATCTCCTGGAGCTTCATGTTCCTTCCGCCGGTGAAATTAATGATCACGCCGTTCGCGCCTTCGATAGTCGTATCGAGCAGAGGGGAATTGATAGCCTGCTTAACAGCGGCTGTTGCTCTTCCCTCGCCGGAAGCGCGGCCGATACCCATATGGCAGATACCTGCCTTGGTCATTACTCTTCTTACATCCGCAAGGTCGAGGTTGATAAGTCCGGGGATAGCTACGAGATCGGAGATGCCCGCGACACCGAACTTCAGAACCTGATCTGCCATATTGAATGCTTCTTCGAAAGATGTATCGTCATCAACAACTTCGAGGAGCTTATCGTTCGAGACTACAACGAGAGCATCTACATACTTCTCAAGTTCACGGATGCCCTTCTCGGCATTGGAAGCTCTTCTTGCGCCCTCGAATCCGAAAGGTCTTGTAACTACTGCAACTGTAAGGATGCCGAGTTCCTGAGCGATCTGAGCAACAACCGGAGCGGATCCTGTACCTGTGCCGCCGCCCATGCCGGCTGTTATGAACAGCATGTCGGTATTCGATATAGCTTCGGCGATCTCATCCTTGGACTCTTCTGCCGCTCTCTCACCGACACTGGGATCGGCTCCGCATCCGAGACCTCTTGTAACTTTCTCGCCTATCTGAACCTTTATCGGGGCCTTGGTCCTGGCAAGTGCCTGATTATCACTGTTGATCGCGATAAAATCTATTCCCTGAACTCCGCTGTCGATCATTCTGTCTACAGCGTTACAGCCGCCACCGCCGCAACCTATAACCTTAATCGTGGCGAAATGATCCTCGTCCAGAACAAATCCTCTCTTATCAGACATCGTCAGATCCTCCGTGTATCTGTTTTTATCTATTAAAATGCATTCTAATGTTAATCTTTTTTTGTTTTTAATGCAAATAAGTAAACTTACTTGTTATTTAATTGTTATAAGCATGATATATCTTCTCTTCATCGGTCATGTCGAGAGACCCTGCAGGCAGGTCCTCGAACGCGCCTCCTCTTATGGCATACAGAAGCCACTGCATATTCTCATCGATGTTCTCGACCCCGGCAAGCTTAACCTGGAGAACAGACCCGTTCGGCAGTTCGACCGTAAGGAATATAAGGCCCGAGGACACGATCCTTACTTCCCTTACACTGTCGTAAAAATGGTATCCGTCATCCCTGCGGCTGCCCCTGTCCGCATCGAGAACGGCGCCGAGCACAAGGATCATCTTTCTGAACTTGAGTGATTCGGCGATATCGGTCCGCTGCCCTATCACGACACCCTGCAGATCCAGTCCGGCCAGAACGGGCCTCAGGTCTTCCGTATCAGAGGATATGAAATCCAGGATAGTGCCGTCGGCATCTATCGCGACACAACCGTCCGGCACTTTTATATATGCGAGCTTATGCCGTTCCGTTACATCTATGATGACAGTTGACGGAAGGCTTATCCTGACACTTACTCCTTCGATGTAAGGCGTACTCCTCTTAAGAGCCCTGCTCTTCATCATCGTAGGCTTCAGGATGTAATCTCCCGGATGTATTCCCAGCGCATCCATGATCTGTTCGTCAGTGAATTCATAATTGCCGTTGACCTCTATGTTCTCGATCCACATGGCAGGATGAAATGCCAGCAGCCATACAACGGCGAGGAGCGTTATTACCCCCAGCACGGATATTACGGTCCTGAATTCAAAAGGAAAATCGGGAAGGTATTCTTTCTTCGGGACGTCCGCCTCTGGTTTGCGGGCCCGAACCTTCTTCCCGGCGGCAGGCCTCTCAGGTTCTGTTACGGCTTCCGCCTTTTCTTCCGACGCGCCCTCATCAGTTTCTTCCTGAGACTGTTCACCCGACTCACCGGCTTTGCCTTCCGCATTCTCCTCTTCCGAGATCACGGAAGCAGACGCCTCCTGCCCGGCATTCTCATCATTGTCTTTATTCTCTTCGGCGGTTACTTTGTCTTTTTCTTCACTCACCGATCGTCTCCTCTATCGCCTTTACGATCCTGTCGTCACAGTCAAGTACGGCAAGCTTCTTTGCATTGCGCCTTATCTCCATTCTGCGGGGTTCATCATCGAGAAGCTCTTTAAGAATGGAGAAGAGCTTTCCTCCGGCAACATCCTTATCCGCCACGAGCACGCATCCTCCGACCTTCTCGAAAGCGGAAGCGTTATAAGTCTGATGATCATGGGCCGCATAGGGATAGGGGACCAGCACGGAGCATGATCCTATCGCAGCCGTCTCCGCGCAGGTGACGGCTCCCGCCCTTGTGACGGATATGTCGGCCGCAGCCATATAAACACCCGGATCGCTGATGTATTCATGGATCTCAAGGTTTTCCGGGATCTTTTGGTTCTCTTCTATCTTCGATGTCTGCTGCTTCCCGGAACCCAGAACGAATCTTACACCCGCGAATTCGGGGCGTCCCGCCGCATCGATCACAAAATCGTTTATCGTCTTGGATCCCAGACTTCCGCCCATGGCAAATACCAGTCTGTCACCGGGAGCAAGTCCCAGCTTTTCCCTTGCGGAATCCATATCATAACGGGTTACGGACGTCTTGATGGGATTGCCGGTACAGACGACGCGGGAAGCCTTGGGGAAATCCTTTTCGAGACCGGGGAAGCCTGTGAGCACCAGAGCCGCCTTCCTTCCCATCATCTTGTTAGCCCTTCCGGGGAACGCATTCGCCTCATGTATTATCACGGGGACCTTGAGCGAAGCCGCAGCCTCCAGCATCGGGGCGCAGACATATCCGCCTGTCCCGATAACGGCATCGGGCCTGAAATCACGTATGATCCCGACGCACTGTTTCTTCCCTTCCTCAAAAGCTTTCAGCGCCTTGATCATCCTCGGGGAAGGCTTCATGGGGAAAGGCTTGGCCGTAACATTCTTAAGCTCGTATCCCGCTTTGGGAACGAGCTCGCCCTCAAGGCCCTCGCGCCTGCCCGTAAAGATGATCTCGCATCCTTCAGACTCCTTATAGCGGCGCATAAGGGCATCGGCTATGGTTATCGCGGGATTGATATGTCCCGATGTTCCGCCTCCCGTTACTATAAAGCGCTTCATGCAAGTTTCTCCGGCCTGTCTTTTACTATCGTATATGTTCCGCTCCTTGCCACGCACAGGATGAATCCGTATGCGACGAGCAGCATTATCTGCGCACTTCCGCCGTAACTGACGAACGGCAATGTGACTCCGGTCGCAGGAATGACCTGCAGCTCAACTGCTATATTGAGGACCGCCTGCAGTATTATAAACGATGTGCAGCCCGTTGCGAGCATTCTCGTGAATATACTGTCCGCGCGTATGACGACTGTCACGAACATCGCGAACATCAGAAGGTAAATAAATATCAGCACCGCCCCTCCGACGAAGCCCGTCTCCTCTACATATATCGAGAATATATAGTCATTCTGAGCCTCTGAGACGTAATTGTATTTCGCGCGGGATGATCCTATTCCTCTTCCCCACATGCCTCCGGAACCCAGCGCATTGTGGGCATTGGTAACCTGACGGGTCTCGTCCTCCGTTACCTCGACATTCTCGTCGCCGCTCGTTGAAGCGAAGATGTTGAATCTTTGGTATACGTGCTCGAAGTTCTTACGGAAATTCGGATTGACTGCGACATATGTTCCGACAAAGATTATCCCCACGAGAAGCAGCGTAAGGCCGCCAAGCAGCCACGAGCGCCAGCTCACGCCTGAATTAAGTGTGCACATGAACACGATAAAACCGATGATGATGAAGCACGAGAAATGCGGCTGGAAAAGAATGAATACGTCAACGAGCAGACAGGCACCGACAGGAAGGATGAAGTCGAAGAAAGCATGATTCCACGCCTGCTTCTTGTGCGTCTTGGATCTTAACCCGCCCCTCTGCCTCAGCTGTATGATATATTCCCGGTAACCCGCAAGAGCGATTACAAGCGCAACTTTACAGATCTCACTGACCTGCACTTCGACAGGTCCGAGCATGATCCATCTTCTCGCGCCGTTGAGTTCCTTACCCACAAATCTGACTGCAACGGCCAGTCCGAGACTTATTATGTAGGCTCCGGTAAAGACAAGCGGATTTTTAAAGAAATTGACGGGGAAGAATGATATCGCCAGAGCAACTCCCAGTCCTACCAGCGTATAGATGATCTGCTTCTTAAGATAGAATGCGGAATCGTGATCCGACTTCGCATATCCTGCAGGTCCCGATACGGAATAGAGGATGACAAGGCCGAACATGACTGCCGCAAACATCATGAGCATCATCGGGATATTGCTTTTGGGCTGGGCTTTAATCCTGGTCATTGCGTCTGCGCCTTATCCTGTCTATTGCCTCCGATGCCTGCTCGCAGTCATCAAAGTGTATGGTCCTGTCCTTGAAGATCTGATAATCCTCGTGTCCCTTGCCCGCGATGAGGACTATATCTCCGGGCTTCGCGGCATCGATCGCCTTCTCTATCGCCAAGGCGCGGTCAGGCTCAGTCTCGAAGCTTCCGTCAGTCTTTTCAATAGCCGATACGATATGACCGATGATCACATCGGGATCTTCGGTCCTCGGGTTGTCCGATGTCACGATGGTATGATCCGAGAGTTTTCCCGCGACCTCACCCATCTCGAATCTTCTCGTATGGGATCTGTCGCCTCCGCAGCCGAATACGGTTATGACTTTTCCTTCTCCGACTTTCTTCAGAGTCTTAAGCACATTCTCAAGGCTTGCGGCATTATGGGCATAGTCAACGAGCACCGTAATGCCGAGATCGTTTCTTACAGGCTGAAGCCTGCCCGGCACTTCGACGGTCTCAAGCCCCAGCCTGATGCTGTCGGTATCAGCGCCTGCAAGGTACGCCACGGTGATCGCGCAGAGAGCATTATACACATTGAATTCGCCCGGGATTGCTGCAAAGAACCTGCCGCAGTACCAGGGACTCGTGATATTAAAATACGTGCCGCTCACGCCGTTCTTTATCCCGGGAACAAGGTCATATGCCATGATGTCGCAAAGGTCAGTCAGACCGTATGTAATGAGTTTGACGTTATTACTCATGACGGATGCCGTGACCTCTGCTATCTCGGGTATATCCGCATTGACGACAGCCGTTTCCGACTGCTGCCAGAGCTTCATCTTGCAATTGAAATAATCTTCCATATCGGGGTGTTCGTTGCCGCCGATATGATCCTCATAGAAATTGGTAAAACAGCCTATCTCGTAATTGATCCCGTATACCCTGTCGAGCTTAAGTCCCTGGCTCGACACCTCCATGATGCATGTATCCGCGCCCTCCGACACCATCTTTGCCAGAAGCTCATATGTATCGCGCGCTTCTGGAGTCGTATGCGCAGCATGGATCTTCTCATCGCCGATCATGTTGCACACGGTCCCGATAAGGCCGGTCTTCTTTCCGCTCTTCTCAAGGATATTGCGGATCATATATGTGATCGTCGTCTTGCCCTTGGTGCCGGTCACGCCGATCATGTGCAGGCTGTTCTCCGGATGGCCAAAGAACGAAGCCGCAAGATATGCTGAAGCCTTACGCGAATCGGGGACCGTTATAACGCATGCATCTTTGGGTTCCGCCATCGCTTTAAGATCCTCTTCCGTGAACACTTCATTGCCTTCCTCGGCAACTATCAGAGAAGCTCCGTTTTCCAAAGCGGTACTGATAAATCCGTGTCCGTCCGATGTAAATCCTTTGACGGCAATAAAGCAGCTGCCGGGGACTGCTTTTCGCGAATCATATTCCACGGACGTAATGTCCTTCGTCAAAGAGCCCGCAATGAGCTTATAAGGAGTGTTTTCCAGGAGTCTTTCTATCGTCATGTCAGCCTACTGCACCTCCCTGTCCTTCGCCTTCTTCATCTGTTTCCCCGTCATCGGAGACCACGCCGTCTTCATTGTCCGAAGCTGTCTCATAAGCATCCTGATCGGGAGCGATCTGTGTGTTCTCCAGCGTAACCGTCACGATCGACCCTGACTGCAGGACAGCGCCGGACAGATCGCTCTGGCTCACGCATATGCCCATAACATCACCTTCGATCATGCAGTTGAGATTAACATCCCTTAAAGCTTCCATGCATTCGATCGCAGTCTTGCCGGACAGGTTCGGAACGGTGCTCGTGAGCCACTGGATATTATCGCTCTCGGGATAGAGCATAACTATGCCGCTCGAGTACAGCTGAGCATCAGTCGAAGGATATGTATATCCTACTACGGTATCGGCAGTCATATTCGTGGAACCGTATACGCAGGATATGCCGTTATATCCGATCCTGGATGAAGCCTCGGTCGCCGTCAGGCCTACAACGGGCTGGACCCAGTATCTCGTGGTGAGCTGCTCGTAATCCTCTTCCGTGAGGATACGGGGCACACCCATGTATCTCAATGTATTCTCGACTATGCGGGCAGCAGTGGCAGCCGCGGCAGAAGAACCGACCGAATTCTCCGCGGGCTTGTTGAGCACTACGAGCACCGCGATCCTCGGGTCATACGACGGGGCAAAGCACGAGAAGGAAAGAACGTGGGCTCCGGCATATTCGCCGGTCTCGATAGTAGAAGTAGACGTCTTGCCCGCCACATAGTAGCCGGGGACTTTACCCGCAGAACCCGTTCCTTCATCGACAACGTTGATCATCAGCTGTCTTACCCTCTCACAGGTCTCAGGGGAGAATATGGTCCTGACGACCTCAGGTTCTATCTCATCGATGATATTGTTGTTCTCATCGGTTATGTAGTGCACAACGTGGGGCACCATAAGATTGCCGCCGTTCACGATCGCGCAGTATGTGTTGATAAGCTGGATGGGCGTAACCGTCGCGGATTCGCCGAATGACAGACAGCTCAAGTCGATGACCGAAGGCTCGGTATGGAAGATGCCCGTACCTTCAGCAGGAAGATCGATGCCCGTTGTATCGTAGAATCCGAACATGTGAACATATTCGTAATACCTGTTAACCCCGATGCGCTGAGCAAGCTGAACGAAAATGGGATTGCACGAATTCTCGAACGCCTGTCTCAGACTCTCTGTACCGTGGTTGCCGCCGTTCTGTTTCTGCATCCAGCAGGATATCGTATCGATGTCGGATACCTGGATAGGAGCATCGGAGAACTCCTCATTCTCGTTAGTAAGGTTTTCTTCGAACGCTATGCAGGTGGTGAGAGCCTTAAAAGTCGAACCGGGCTCGTAAGTATCGGAGATACAGCGGTTACGCCATACGTTTCCCATGATGTATTCTATCTGCGCGTCTTCGTCCGTGGCATTCCATGTTATGGGATCCATGCCGTAGGGAATTCCGTACGGATCGTTAAGATCATAATCGGGAAGCGATACCATCGCGAGCACCGCATCCGTATAAGGATCCATGACGATAGCGCATATTCCGTCCCTCGGGGCATACTGGATATAGGCGCTCCTGCATACCTCCTCGGCTATTCGCTGTATATTCATATCGATGTTGAGAACAAGGTTGTTGCCGTTTACGGCAGGCTGGGTAATCGCATCGGAATACGGCAGGACTCCCTCAGTTCCCTGATCGACCTCCGAATATCTGTATCCGTCAGAACCCGACAGCACACTGTTGTAATAAGCTTCCAGTCCGTAAACGCCGTTCAGGCTGACGCCGTCATTCCTCGCGTATCCGATAACCTGCGCCGCAAGGCTTCCGTAGTTATAGTATCTCTGGGGAACCGCGAGAAATGATATGCCCGCAAGACTGTGCTGGGTGCAGTAAGCCTTGGCCGCCTCAGCAGGTTCCGCTTCAAGATTCCTTACGAGGTCCATTCCCGCGACGTCATTGCGCTCATCCGTCGTATCATCGGGATCGACCGGCAGCACCGCATCGATATCTTCATATGTAAGTCCGAGAAGCTCCGACAGATCGGTGATGAGCTGTGTCCTCGTGAGAGTCCCGCTCTGGATCGACGAACTGCTCATCAGGGTCTTAGGAGATATTACAACAGTATAGTTATAAGTATTCGAAGCCAGCGGCATAAGATTCGCGTCATAGATGACACCTCTGTCGGCCTCGTATGACATCATCCTCCACTGCTGATCGGAAGCTGCCCTTGCATATGTGTCATATTCAAGCACAGTCGTCTTGTAAAGATCCGCGATAAGATACAGCGCGAAAAGCCCTATAACAGCAAAGATCGCGAGAGTAAATCCCAATGATATCCTCTCGCTCTTTTCTCTTTTCTGAAGTTCTTTATTCCGGTCTTGCTGATTTGTATTATTATTGTCACTCACTTTGATCAACCGATGCTTCTTCGAGGTAATGGTTTGTCAGAGCCTCCACCGCGTTGTTATACGCTTCCTCGCTGATTCCGAACTCCTCATCATATGATACCATAGTGACGAGTTTGTCATCCTCAGGCATCGGGATCGACACGACCTGATTCGTGTTCGGATCCTGCATTCCGAGAGCGAGCGCCTGCGCTCTGATGCTGTCCATATCCGTAATACCGTTTACGTCTTCTTCCGAGTCAAGGATGTTTCTCTTCAACACCGCAATCTCATCCTTGAGATCGGAATTATCCTTCGCGAGTTCCGCAAGTCCCACCTGCGGATTGATAAGGAGCATAAAGAACATGCCTACCGATATGATGAGCCCGATCGCCACAACGGTCTCAAACAGTATGCTCCTGCTGTTCTTTCTTATTATCTTCTGTTCTTTTTTTGCGAGTTCCTTTTTATGCTCTTCTGTTGCCTGTTCGGAAAGATCGGGGTACTCAAATACCTGCCTCGATATGGGCATGTATATCTCGGTATAGAATTCGTCTGTTTTAACAGTAGACATCCGTCTTCCCTTCCTGTTACTTCACTCTTTCAAAGATCCTAAGCTTAGCGCTGTGAGATCTGTTATTTCTTTTAAGTTCCTCTTCCGTTGCGGTTACGGGCTTTCTCGTTATCACCTTTCCCATGCTCTTCCTGCCGCATACGCACCTCGGAAGATCCTTCGGACAGATGCACGGATCCTGAAGAGTCCTGAACTCCTCTTTCACGATCCTGTCCTCAAGCGAATGGAAGCTTATGACCGCCATTCTGCCGCCGTCCGACAGCCTCTTGGGGCCCTCCCTCAGAAGAGTCCTGACTGAATCGAGCTCACCGTTCACCTCGATCCTTATGGCCTGGAAGCACCGTCTTGCGGGATGCTGATCCTCATTGCGCGCCTTTGCGGGCATATAGGATGCGATCTTCCCTGCGAGCTTCAAAGTGGAATCAAAGGGCTCCTGTTTCCTGTCCCTTACGATCCCCTCCGCGATCCTTCCGGCATACCGCTCTTCGCCGTAGAGCCTGAAGATCTGCTCGAGCCTTTCCTTATCATAGGTGTTGACAACCTCATAAGCCGACAGCTTCTGCGTCTTGTCCATCCTCATGTCCAGAGGTCCGTCCGACGCGTAAGAGAAGCCCCTTTCCGCGGTATCGATCTGATGGGACGACACGCCTAGATCTGCCAGTATTCCGTCAACGTTTTCAATGTTCATATCGTCAAGGACTTCTGCAATACCCGAGAAATCCGACTTTACAGTTTTCCAGTTCGAAGCGCCTCTTTTCTCCGCCTTCGCCCTGCAGGCCGCAAGCGCCTCGTCATCCTTATCGAGGGAGATCAGAATGCCCTTCTCCCCCAACCTGTCCAGTATCCCTTCACTGTGGCCGCCGCCCCCTGCAGTGCAGTCCACATAGATGCCGTCAGGTCTTATGTTCAGCGCTTCCATGCACTCGTCGAAAAGGACAGGGACATGAGAGAACTCCTCCTTTTCGCGCTCAGTGTGCATCACAGGCCTTCCACAAAGTAATCAGTCTCAAGACCCGCGATCGACGACAGATCGTGATCCTCACTGTCGTAATGCGCCCTGGTGCATATATCGAGCTTGCCGTCGATATCGAACACGCATATCTCATCGCCGTGTTCCGCCCCGATGCGCTCCCAAAGCTCATCGGAAACCTTGATCCTCCCGGCAGTGTCGACCGACACCTCAAGAGCCTCTCCGATAATGAGCCTTCTCATCTTTCTCACCCTCGGATCCATCGAATTGAGCTTTCCGATCTGCTCCGCGACCTTCCTGAAGCTCTCGGCGGGATAGACGCAAAGATACCCCGAGTCGAGGCTGTTGGTCACCACCAGCTGCTCACCCAGGTCATCCTTATGCTTCGCGGGAATAAAGAACCTCCCCTTAGCATCGATCTTCTTTGTGTCTCTTGCCATGCACCCTTCTTAACGTATCTGTGTTACTATTGTGACGGATCACTGACACACATATCCACGTCTGTGATATCTACTGACACTTTCCGCCACACTTCTGTATTTTATATGTAATGTTTTTGTTATGCAATAGCCTTTCTCGACTTTTCTTGATTTTTTGTTCGTTTTTAGGCGGGTCTCCGTCTGCGAGTTAAGGTAACCGTTTATTTTTTCGAGAAAAAATCAATGCTTACATTAACTCGGGGGCAAAAGTTAAGGTAATCGCTTATTTTTTTCGAAAAAAATAAACGGAAACATTAACTCAACCCCGCTTGCAATCCCGTGGGCCGCCGTTCGGTCAGAATCTACAGCAGTGACCATAAGATCCTGCACACATACAATCTGGACAAACCCGGCAATCACATCTACGGCGAGATCGCGGACAAGAGGTCTCACCTGAAACGTATAAGAGAGCGCCTTCTTTCCGATCTCAACATCTCGCCTTCGGAATTCCACATAGAACTCAGCGCCGGTTACCGTCTTCGAAAAGAAGATTGGGAAAAGATGCGGTCCCAGTCCAACACCAAAGAGATCAAGACGGATCTGTGGTTCAACGGAATCCACATGAGATCCAGATTTGAGGTCAACACTGCAATTCTTCTTTCAGGACTTGACCTTGAGTTTAAATATGAACCGGAACTTACAGTAAACGGACGTACGATCCACCCCGACTTTGTCGTTTATCTCCCCGAGTTCGAAGTGTGCTTTATCATAGAATGCAAATGCGATCGTTTCAATCGTCAACCTGATCGCCGGCGAATGCGTATTACCTAAGTCACAGGAAATAAGAAGGCAACCGGAAGATCTTTTGCTGAACGAGATTCCTCAGGATCTGCTGGACCTTATCAACAAAGATTGGGAATTCTAATTGAATCTTCTAAACAACAGTATGATCAGTGCGAGGTGAAGGATGATCGACAAGGGAACGAGGATCTTGAACTTGGCTTTTCGAATCTTATGACGGAAGATCGTCATGCCGGCAAGCGCGCCGATGCCGCCGCCTAAGAAAGCCGAGAGGAGCAGACTGCGTTCCGGTATACGCCACTTTTGGCGGACCGCCTTATATTTATCGATACCGAACAGTATCAAAGAGATAATGTTAACAGCTATGTACCAGATCAGAATAAACTTCAACTTCGATCTTCCTCCCGTATGCGCGTCCGCACACTCAGTATAAACTCAAGCTGTCGTAGTATAATGGATTATATGGAAGACATAAACATCAACTTTATGAAAGCCGCAGTAAAGGAAGCGCGCAAGGCTTTTGACATCGGCGAGTGCCCCATAGGCTGTGTTATCGTAAAGGACGGCAAAGTGTTCGCCCGCGCCCACAATCTCAAAAGAAAGAAAGGCAATGCTCTCATGCACGCGGAGATCATCGCGATCGACAAGGCTTGCAGGAAACTCGGCGACTGGCGTCTTAATGATATGGATATGTACGTAACCCTCGAACCCTGCACCATGTGTTCAGGCGCTATCGTCCAGTCGAGGATCAGGAAAGTCTACTTCGGCGCTTACGAACCCAAGTCAGGTGCCGTCTGCTCTTGCAACGACATCTTCAACGTCGAGCACGGACATAATCACAAAGTCGAATTCGAAGGCGGCGTCATGGAAGAAGAATGCTCGGAACTTATGCAGAACTTCTTCAAGCAGATGCGCGAAAAGAATAAGGAAAAGAAAACGAATGAGTCTGATTAAACTCTTATTCCTTATCGCCATCATCGGTCACATTCTCTGTGGCGTCTGCGACTGTCTGCTTACTTATGTTCCGGGCGGAAAGTTCGGCGCTGATCAGATGTCTGACAACGAGAAACTGAAGGCGACTTTCAGCAAGATGCCGCTTAAGAATCCGCTCCTTTCGATGCTGCTGGGTGTGCTCGCGATGCTGATGTTCTCCGTGGGCTATTACGGCATATACCTATGGCTCAAAGAGTATTCCGTGACACTCGCTGTTATAGTCCTGATCTCCTCGGCAGTATTTATCATTCCCGGTGTCGCGCATCACGTTTTCTGCGGTGCAGCCGAGTGGTTTTACATCAGGATGGGAATGACCGAAGATGCACGCCAAACGATAATCAAGTTCTTTAAAGATACGTCCTCCACAATGATAGTCTGCTATCTTGGCATGGCAGTGTTTGCGGTCACTCTTTTTATCGCCGTCGTTACGGGCAAGACAGATCTTCCCAGATGGGCATGTATATTTAATACCGGTGTTCTTTATATCCCGCTGTTTCCGCTACGGATCAGCGGTACCGGCAACTGGGTTGCCGTGGTCATGTTCCTGGGACTGTTGGTGTTGGTTTAAGCCGAGCCACAGAATGCATAACGGTTACGGAGTTGCAATTCCTTCATGGGACCGGGATGCGATCTACGAGAAATACTTCCTTAACGACAATCCGTTCCCGGCACAATACGCCGATGCATAAAGAAGAATCCCTGTAACGATGGTTGAACGATTGCCTGATTCCGGACGGTCGTTCAACTAAGTATTGCAAGAACAACGCGTGGAAGATACAGCAGTATTTTAATGCCGGACTCTATCCCAACAGAGATATAGCTTTTATATGTGGTAAAGAAAGGTTCAAGTGACACAAACCCCTACTTCGCCCCGTTTGATGTCGCTATCTGAGTCAATATACGGCTGATTTTGACACAAGCACCTACTTTAAGCGAGGTAAAGTAGCAAGTCGTGTCACTCGTGCTCGAAAAGCGGGAGGATATGAGTTGAACGATTGCCTGATTCCGGGCAGTCGTTCAACCGTTTTTCTTATTCAAAACACGCATCACCCAATGTGCGATCTTCAGATTGATCATCATCAGCACGATCCCGGCTACCATCAGCACAACTGACAGCACATCAAAGCTTATAAACTGACCCGACTTTATCAGCACAACAACACTCACCGGCAGACAGATCAGACTCGTGATAAAACTCGGGATATATTTGCGGATATAAACCGTCTGACCGATATGAATCAGAAAATGTGCGGCAATGGAAAGAAACACTCCGTACCACAGAGCGAACAGCACATCACACGGGAAATAATACGCAAGCAGACTGATCCCGAAGATTGGAATAAACTCTTCATACACCGCCGCAGCGAATCCGGCCGTTGAGATATTGCGGTATGCATTCAGCACCTTCGGGAATCTGTCAAAAAGCCACGGGTTCTTCCTGAAGAAAGATCCGAATCCCACAATCTCTTCCATGTCGTGAAAGATGAATAATATCGGCAGCAAAAGAAGATACTCTCTCATACGCGCACTCCCGCCGCAGCCTGTATGCAGCAGCGACCTGTAACCCTCGGGCTTCCGTTAATAATGATCACTTTCATACCCACCTCATATGTGACACACTTGTGTATTTTTGTGATTATGTTACGATGTACCGCATACAGAGTAAACATATCAGGCAAAAGATACACAAACCCGCGTAAATGTGTCACATAAAGAGGGCATACATTATGAATACAACTACAAATCCGTCGGCAATAAGGTCCAGAAACGAGATCACCAAAGCGCTGCTGAAGCTCATGCAAAAACATCCGTACAACGAGATCACAGTGTCGCAGATCGTAATGGAGACAGACCTTGTAAGAAAGACGTTCTACAGGAACTTCACTTCCAAGGATGATGTTCTCGACTCGATCATCAACTGCGCCATTATCGAGTACACGGATGCGCTTGTAGAATCAGACGAGGATCCGCTCACCGTCATCTTCTCTTTCTGTGAGAAGAACAGGAAACTGCTTAAGCTGCTTCACAAGAACAACATGCTCTATCTGCTGCTTCTTAAGCTTAATGAAACTCTGCCGAAGGTCAGCGAGACAACTGATAAGGAGAAGAACCCTTTCGCAAAGCTGATGACAGGACTTGAACCCGATTACCTTATCGCTTTCAACATCGGCGCCGTCTGGAACGTCATCTTCAAATGGGTCGACCGCGGCATGACCGACCCTCCGGAGAAGATCAAGTCAACAATAGAAGATTATCTCAGAAGGCTTAATTAAACTTCTATCGCCATATCTTTACGAAGCAGCCAGACATAACGCGACTTAACCTTAATGCCGGAAGCCTCGACGGCGGCGGCATATAGTTCGAGCTGCTCCGCATGACGCTTCTTAACTTCCTTAACGACCTGCGCAGGATCATCAGTCTTGATATAGTCAGTCTTATAATCGATGATCACGGCACTGCCGTCATCGTCGATATACATCGCATCGAGCGTTCCTTGAACGAGCTTATAATCGTCGCGCTCAGGATTGATCCGGATCGAACATATCAATTCACGTTCGCGGTCCGCGCGCCCGTCTGCATCCGCCTTCACCAAAGCCCTGCACAGATCGCTCGAAGCAAACGCTTCGATATTCATCGAGAACTCACCGACAGCCGCGCGTTCAGCCTCATTGAGAATCCCTTCTGCAGCAAGAGCATCAAGTTCCGCCTCCGCGGATCCGCCTTCGGAAAGCCGCGCCAGATCAACAAACCTCATCGCCTTATGGACCGCAGTACCGAGCGCAGTTCCGGACAACCCTCCGCGTTCACCTATATAGTGATCAGCATCGGGGACAAGAAGATTGATCGCTCTGTTAAGATCGCCTTTTGTTGCAGAAGTCTCTTCCTTCGCGAACAACGACTCCTCTTCTCTCTTCATCGCAGAGACTGAAGTCTTCGCAGGCGCGTTCATAGCATCTTCGTAGCGGTAGGGTTCAAACTTCGGCATACCGGCTTCGTCAGTACCGACACAGCCGTAGATCTCCTGTCTTCGAAGATCCGCTTCGCTCTTTGTATATACAAGCGGTTCAGAAGGGGCTTCATAGCTTTCAGACGGATCATCTTCCGAAGAAGACGTCATAACATCGATCACGTTCTTAACAGTCACCTTGACCCCTTCAAAACCGGACCTGTAAGAGAACATCGCTTCATTAAGCCCGCATATCATCTTAAGGTCCGAGGAATCAGGCGACATCTTCATTCGAAGAAGCGCGCTTAACATCAGCTTATCTATCCCGAACATACCTGCATAGAATTCACGAGACAGTTTTCTTCCTTCCGAAAGCAGAGGCGTCAGTACAGAAGATCCCAACGTACCGGATGACAGATCCATACGCCTTATGAAACACAGATTCTCTTCAGCTCTCGTAAGCGCCACATACAGAAGCCGCATATCTTCGGCATTCTCTTCAAGCCTGTTCTCTTCCTTTACAATTGCCTTCTCCAAAGAAGTCGATGCAAAAGAGGTATCCTCTTCATAATCATCAACAACGAACCGGGGTCCCTTCGGGTCATCAGGCGACAGGACACTACCCGATTTAAAGCTGATAAAACCATTCGTATCCTTCTCGTTAGAACCGTCGACATCAACAACGATGACACACTTATTCTCGAGACCTTTACTCTTGTGATAACTCATGCAGCGAACGAGGTCCTCGCCACCCAGATCGAACTCGATCGCGGCATCGTCGTCAAGTCTCGACTGCATCTGCTCGATCACACCTGAAACTTCAGTAAGATCGCTTCCGCGCTTAAGGAAATTGCTGCACAGCCAGTTCTTAAACAGATCGAGCTTATTGACTTCATACGGAGCCTCCTGCATCAGCGTCGCCTTGATACCGGTGCGGACATATATCAATTCCATAAGCTCGCCGATATCGCGGATAACACTCTCGGAGCGCAGATCGTCAATAGCATCGAGCATGATCCTGCACTTGTTCTTAATGGTCTCATCAGGACCGTTAAGCGCATAATTGCGGACCTTGATTATCAGGTTCATCTTCTTGAATTCGGCAGGTGCGGATGCAACTATCTCGGCAAGCTCATCAAGGACAAAGTTCGAGAATCTGTATGGGGAAAGGATCACTCCTGCCAGGCACTCATCACGGTACTCATTCGCAAGCACCTTGATAAGATTGCACATGCCGATTATCTCGTTATCAGAGAACAACGGCTTCTTATCAAGACACCGCGCACTGATGCCTGATCTTCGCAGATGCGCTGCCGCTTCCTTGGCCGCATTATTCGTCCTTGTCAGTACAAATATATCCTTCTTCCCGTAACCCGCATCAAGATACTCCTGCACTTTGGTCCTGATCTCAGATACGAGCATCTCTATCTGTCTGATATCACTCGTGCCAACACCTTCATCACCTTCAGTGACGTTCTTCTCTTTCTGCTTCGCATTGATGAGGACAACTTCAGGCACAGGCCCGTCCTTAGCCCCCTCGGGAGCGTTGAGTTCATGAGAACCGCCTTCGTAATCGATCTCGGCCGCGCCTCCGCTCATGAGCTGACCGAAGATCTCGTTAACAAAAGACAGAATCTGAGGCGTACTTCTGAAGTTACAGTTAAGGCCCATCAGTCTGCCCTTGGACGGATCTTCCGTATACAGTTCAGACTTGCGTATAAACATAGCCGGATTGGCATTTCTGAACTTATAGATGCTCTGCTTAACATCTCCTACGCAGAAGACATTATTATCTGCAATCTTCTCCACGACGGCATCCTGCAGTGACGTGTTATCCTGATACTCGTCGATATAGATCTCTTTGAACTTGCTGCGGTAAAACTCACTCGCTTCCTTCGTCTTGAGGATGCGAAGGCACATGTGCTCCTGGTCGGAATAATCGATGCCGCGAAGGTCACGCTTGTACTTACTGTACCTTACATCCATATCCTTAAGAAGCGCCGCGAAAGCTCTCGCGCACGCCGTCCTTCTCACCTGCCTGGAAAGCAGTTCGGAAGAATCGTACTCATCAACAACATCATAATCGGAATTGATGGCAAACGGGGCTGCCGCATCCTTATAACCGGACTTTGCACGGATACTCTCGCCCGCTTTCTTATGTGCATCGGCCATCTTCATACCGACCGCCGCTATGGGACCGAACGCTATCTTCAGTTCGGGATCGAGTTTATTCTTATTCGGCAAAGGAGGAAAAACATCGTAATCGATCTTAAAGACATCAGCATAAAAACTTCTGATCGCCTCATATCGGTCAGTCTGCTCTTCATATTTATCGACACAAGTCTTGAGCAGGCTGAGAAAACCTGTCATGGCAGGGGCTAGTTCCGTGCATCTGTCACAGGCTGATCCTACACTTCTTATCAGGCGGTCCTGAAGCTGCACATACCTGTCCATTCCGATGACAGTTCCCGACTCATCCGTCTTCTGACGATGAGCGATCACGCCGTCAACAACATCGATATAATCCGGAAGACTTCGAAGTTTGCCGTAAGCCTTCTCCATAGCATCAACCAACGGAGCTTCACTCTTGCCGTTGCCCATAGAGAAAAGAAGATCAAGGAAATCCTCCCTCTCCTGCTCCGTGATATCCCCTTCTGCGATACGCTCATAAACAGCCATGACAGCATCATTTCCGGCCTGTTTCTTAAGCATCTTGAGTGTTGTCTCATCAAGCACACAACTTCCGGGCGCCGCTGCTTCTTCATCTTCAAACATGTACCCCGACTCACTCACGACGCGGTTGCAAAAACTGTTCATCGTCTGAATGTACGATACAGATATCTTATCTATCTGAGATTTGATATGCGCTCTGTCAGCGCCGGGCTCAGTAAGCGCTTTACGGAGACTCCCCTCTATCTTCTCTCTCATATGAGAAGCGGCATCCTTCGTAAACGTAACTACAAGAAGCTCATCGATCCCGAGTTCCTTGCTGATTATCTTCGATGCGATCCTCTCTGCAAGCACGGTCGTCTTTCCCGAACCCGCCGCAGCCGATACGAGAATATTCGATCTTCCTGCATCTATTATCGACTGTTGTTCGCTTGAAAACTTAACCATATTACTTACCCTTCTTCCATAACGTATCCAACGCCTTGACTTCTTCCGACCCCGGCTTGTCATCGACATTGAGCAGCCTTCCGCACGCGCCCTTGAAACTGCAGAAAGTACATGCTCCGTCGTACTCGCTCGCCGTCAGCTTCGCCGCGCCCTTACCCTGCGCGATCTTCGAGCAGGTATCCTCGAGCTTGTTCCCCGCATACTCGATCATGGGTACGATATCGTATTTCTTCTTACTCGCGCTTAAGTATTCGAACAGTTCCGGCTTCTTACCCTTATCAGACTTCTTCGTAGGCAGGTAGATCCCGATATATCCGACATCATCCACCTTAACTCCGGGCTGCTTCTCAAGCCCGTACGCATAAGCGAAAAGCTGGATCTGCACGCCGTCGGCAAGCTTCTTTCCGTCCACATCCTTGGCATAGGACTTATAGTCGACGACTCTTAACAGACCGTCTTCATTCTTATCCACTCTGTCGATCGAACCCTTGAACTTAAACTCGAACTCGATGCCGTCAGCCGTCGTCGTGATATCGATCTTATGATCGAAGTCTTCCACCTTCACCTCGAACGCATCAGGTCTGTAACCTGACTCCTTATAGTAGTCGAGCATCGCAGGGTACGCCTTGCTGAATATCCTCTTAACCTTGAGGCCCGGATATATGGCATACCTGTCAGTGAACTTATCGGGATTCTTGATCTGCTCATCAGCTACGGCTCTTCTGAAATAATCATCGGCAAGCTTCCCGATCTTCTCCGGAACAGCCTCTTCGATCAGCTGATCGATCGTCTTATCGGCAAGCTCCTTCTTAACGTCGGTCATGGCGAATTCGAACATTGAATGGCTAAGACTTCCGAACTCATTGCCTTCCACCTTTGTTCCGTCCGTCCTGACCTTGATGCGCAGCGCATGATCGAGCATATACTGCAAAGGACAGCTGTTATACTTCTCTATCGAAGATACACTGCAGATATTCCTTCCGGACAGAAGTTCATGCATATGGGAAGGCGTGATGAAGCTCGACTGCTCATCCGAAGCATCGTGACGTCTTACAACAGGATCGCCGTATACGGGAGTCTCGAATCCTCCGGTCGGGATCGGATACTCATCTTCACCTTCCTGAAGCGCTCTTCTTATGTATGTGAATACAGAACTCGGCATATCGGAAGCCGGTGTGATAAAGCAAAGCTTATCAGAAGCACTGTTAAGAAGAAGCGATGACTCGATAAACTCCTGTCTCGATCTCATCTGAGTCTTATCCGGAAGTCCCAAAGCCTTAAGAGCGGACATAGGAAGGATACCTTCATGTGAAGATCTGTGGGGAAAATTCTCAGCGTTCGCGCCAAGGATATAAAGCACCTTGCACGACGTATAAACAGACGATTCAACTGACGTTATCTGAACGGAATCGGCGCAAAGAGGAATGCTTCCCGATGCCTTATTCTTCATGTCGGTCCTGATCAAAGCAGCGAACTGCTCGCGTGAGATCTCAACCTCATTGAGCTCGCCCGTCAAAGACGACAGAAGATCCATGATCTCCGTATAACCTTTGACTATCGCCAGAGCCGTATCCTGATCACCGCGGTCGATAAACTCATCGCGTAAAGCTTCGACTTCTTCCTTAAGGCTGCCGACATACTCCGCAAGAGATTCTGCCTTGCCCGCGACAGTAGTCTTCTCATCGATCTGATCCGTGATCGCGCTCAATGGAACGAGCACCTTCCTGACGATATTCTCATACAGATACGAAGGCCCGTCTTCGATAAGCTTTCCGTCATCAAAGATCATAAAATCATCTTTCCTGATCTGCTCTCCGTCTGCTTCGAACGTGAGCTTATAGAAATTCTCGTTGAACAGCCTGCTCCTGCTGCGGATATTCTCGCGGAGAAGATAATTATCGAACACATCGACCAGATCCCTTCTGGCTCCCGTGAGCACGCCCGTACGAAGGATCTTCAATACGGAATCGGCATCGTAATCGTATATCGACAGATCGAGAAGTCCGGTCACGAATCTTACGACCGGCGTATTCATGAGTATGACCTTCTTATCGATAAAAGCCTGCAGATCGAACAGACTGAAGATACTCTTGATGTGATCCTTATAATCGTCATCCGCACACAATATCCTGATGTCGCTGTACCGGTACTTCCTGTCTGCACGCACGAGCTTGTTGATCTCGTTCGCCACATAAGAAACCGCATCATCGGGATACGCATAAGAAAGGAGCTCGACTGAATCGTCCTGCGGCATCGAAGACACATTCACATCCATGTCGCCGCGCGCGTAATGTCTTGCGATAACATTAAGCCTGTTGGCATCCTCCTGCTCGAAAAGCGAAGGTTCACACACCGCCCCGCCTGCTCTCTCGAGATCAGAGATCGTATTCTTTCCGAACTCGCCGAAGGCACCGTCGTCACCTTCATTTCCGGAAGATGCATAAACGATAACTTCCGCGCCTGCATCAGACAGTGCTTTGATAAGTCTCTTCTCCTGCGGAGTAAGATTGCGCACACTGCCGAGGCCTGTTATAACGAATCTCGACTTAACAAAGGAAGCAAGCGGCTTAAATCTTGCAGGAACGCCTTGAGCCAAAGACATGACTGCTTTGGCAGCAGCATCAGGCAAAGTCTCACCAACAGGCAGTCCGTACTTCCTGCCGATCTCATCCGTCCTTCTCATAAGGAGCAGCATTTCTGTGAGTTTCCCGTCAGCATCACCTTCGCTGCCGATAAACGCTTCGATCTTATCAGGGCCGATATCATAACGATGGAAGTCACCTATCAGATTGACCAGCATATCAACATACTCGAAGTGGCGGCTCAGGCGGTTAAAATTAGGGAAATCGGAAGGCGAATCCGTCAGGACGCGATAGATCACATTCCGTAGGACCGAATCATCGGAAGCAATTGTCCTGCCCGTCATTGACAGGATCTTATGCGACAAACGCACAAAGCTCAATACGTCTGTATCAAGCGTTCCCGCACTGACGGGACCGAACGAAGTTGCTATATCGTTACTTGAAGGCTTTCCCTTAACAAGCCGGTCAAACACCAGCCTCTCCACAGAGGCCTTAACCTGTTCAGGCACGATAAAGACAGTCTGCTGCCCCTTCTTCACAGACTTCATCTGCTCTTCAACGGCAAACTCCGTCACGGGCTTATAAATTGTATAGGGTATTATCCTGATCATACAAAAAACCGCCTTGAAGTGATAATACAATTATTATACTCCATGACGGTTTTTAAACTGTCCTATTAATATCCCTTCCTACCATGACATTAAGTCCCATATACTACCTCCGAGGCTGATTACAATAGGAACAAATTCAGATATTATCGATATTCTTTCCGTTGATCTCGCGGAGCGATACGCCTGCCGCGGCAAGCTTATTCTCGATTGCTTCCTGCTCCTTGGGACGCTTGATCTTCAAAGTCGTAGTCTTGATCATATCCTCTTCGGAGAATACGTAATTATGCACGATCTTGTAATTGGGCATCTTATGGTTCACGATCCTCATCTGATCATCAAGGTATTCACCGACCTCATTATCAAGGGCATCTCTGCCCAATCCGAGCTCTCCGCCTATCACCTTGCGGTCGATCAGAAGCTTTGCAGAGATATCTATCTGTCCGCGGTCGTTTCCGGCGCCCCAGACAAATGCCTCGGTAACTCCTTTTATCTCGGTTATCAGCGCCTCGATCTCTTCCGGGAATGCCTTCTTTCCGGATGTAAGGACGATCATGGACTTTACACGCCCGGTAATATGGATGGACCCGGTCTTATCTATGTAACCCATATCGCCGGTATGGAACCAGCCGTTCTCATCGATGACTTCCCTTGTAGCCTCTTCATTCTCGAAGTAACCCTTCATGATGCAGTCGGACTTGGTTATAATCTCGCCGATTACGTTGGCACCCGTCTCCTCGGTATCGATCGCTGCAGCAACGCCTACAAGCGGACGTCCTACACTGCCATGCACATTGCAGACTTCATTCGTAACGGAGATAACGGGGCTGGTCTCTGTAAGACCGTAACCCATGAAGAAGTCGATACCGAAGTTCGTGAATGCATCGATATACTTCTTGTCGATACCTGCGCCTCCGATAACGATCATTCTCATGTCTCCGCCGAGGTTATCAAGGATCTCCTTGAAAACAGCACGTCTTACATCGAGTCCGCACTTCTTAAGGAACTTGGTAACAGGCACCATGATATTGATGAGCTTCTCCTTGCCGGAAGCCTTGATGCCTTCCTCGATCTTGGAGTAGATATTCTCATAAAGAAGCGGCACCGAAATGCACACTTCGGGATGCCATTCCTTCAGGTTCTTTACGATGTAGCGCAGGCCGTCCGAGAGACACAGGCATCCGCCGGCGAAAAGAATAAAAAAGTCGCATGTATTCTCGAAAGTGTGATGCAGCGGAAGTATGGAGAAAGCACGGTCTCCGGGCATAACCAGAAGAGTCTGTGCGATAGAATACACATTGGAACAGATATTTCGATGTGTGAGGAGCACGCCCTTACTCATGGAAGTAGTACCTGATGTAAACAGGATGATACGCGGCTCATCGGGATCGATGGGAGTCGTCATGAAAGAATTGTCTCCCTTCTCGCGCAGAGCCTTGCCCCCGGCGATCCATTCATACAGATCCTCGAATCCGTCGATCGAGAGATCTTCTCCCTTGCCGAGGCCGTCCTTATACATACATACGAATCTCTCGATGCAGGACTTGATAGTTCCTTCCTTCTGCTTGGCGGCGATGGAGACCATCATGCTGTGGTGCTTTTGCTGGTAGAAAATAACCTTCGCCTGCGATCTCTCGAGGAGCGCAATGAGCTCGTCCTCCGGAAGCATCCTGTCAAGGGGCACGCCCACGCTGTCCGTGTCGAGGATGGCGTTGTAGCAAAGATGCCACTCGTAAGAATTCGCGCCTACTACAGCAAGACGCTCTCCCTTGTACTTACTGTTAAGGATATAAGTACCAAGACTCTTGATGTCATCCGCATACTCTGCGAAAGTTCTGTGTGTCTCGGATTCCTTGGGATTTCTTCTGAATATAAAAGCATCGAGCGCCGCATTCACTTCACAGGAATGCATCATAAGATCACGTATATTCTCAAAACGTTCCGCTTTATATATAGCTTTTCCCGTAATCTCGCGCATAATGCCTCCGTAACAAAAACTATATGATGATAACATTTTGACTATTTTAAGTAAACACGCCTTTGACACGGCGCATATTATCGTTATTATATGAATATCTTTTCGAGAAAGAGGACGCACATGGCTGAAGACAACAAGGCGCAGGCTGCACAGGCAAATACGAAGGACCATCATAAGCACCTGGATGAGAAATATCCCGTCAAAAGAGGGATAAGAGGCAATCTTGCGAAGATCGGTTTCCTTTTCCTTGCCGATATCCTGACTGACTTCAGGTGCGTCGGCAGAGACAATTTCCCCAAGAACAATCCCTATGTCGTCGCTTCGAACCACCAGTGTTTCGCTGACGGTGTTCTCATCGACAGATTCCTGCCCCGCGGACATTTCAAGTGGATGTGCGCGCTCGTGGGCGCCGACCTTGAGACCAATTACGGACACCTGGGGCGCCTCATCATGAAGGTCGGAAGAGGCATAGCGGTAGACCGTTACGGAAACCCCGTAAGAGGTCTCATCAAAGCCAAGAAGGAAGTCGAGAAAGGCAACATCTGCTTCGTCTTCCCCGAAGGCACCAGGACGCACGACGGCAAGCTCGGTCCCATGAAGGACGGCGCCGCTTATATCGCAGTCAAGGCAAACGTCCCTCTGGTCCCCGTCTATATCTCGGGTGCTTACCAGATCTGGCCGAGGACACAGAAGTGGCCTCACCCGTGGAAAGCTCCTTTTAAGAGAAGAAAGCTGATAATCTATGTCGGAGAACCGATCTACGGCAAGGACCATGACAACGATGCCCACAAAGTCACGGATGCCATGAGCAAGTGGATGCATGACATGGAGATCCTCCATCAGGATCCTGATCTGGGCTGATAAAGATCAGACTTTCAGTCAGCGAACGAATCCGGCGTGACCAGCAGCAGATCTGACAGATCCCGGTCGTAATACATTACTTCATATTTCCCGAATACCATATCCTCATCGGGTTCTCCCGCAATATCGATGAATTCATATCTTGCGCCCAGGACAGAATAGGCGTCGGTCTCATCTGACTGAAGGACGATATAATGGATATCCCTGCTGTCGTACCATTCGGGATAAACGAATAATTTATTGGGATAGATGTAAGGCTCATAGGACCACCAGACGGGAAGGATCATCGGGTCAAAATCCATATATGTTGACACAGCCTCAGCAACCCATGCCGCGCCGTATCCGACACCTCCGCCTTTCTGTTCGATATAAGCAGCAGCTGCTTCACCGTCGGCGCGGTAATTCGGGATATCCTTGAGATCCTTAAGATTGTTTACGGCAAATCCCGCCGACACGATCAGGACAAAAGCGGTCAATATACGCACCTGCAAGCCGGCATTCCGCGACAGCCCCAGCACGGTCTTGGCAATCAGCGCCGTTCCGTAAAAAGCAACCGCCATGACATACCTTGAAGATACAAACCCGTCAGATCCGTTCGTGCTGATAAATACGGTTCCGATCACATCGGAGATCATGCCCAGGGAAAGAAGAAGTCCGATACTGTCGGGCTTTCCCTTAAACGCAAGGACCACATGATATATCACGCACAGGCCGATCAGACCGATTATGAGACACGCGATGATAAGGCCGATGCTGATATCGATCCCGTTCGCCGTATCATAACCGAAGAGTAAGAGCATCTTTATCAGCATGGTCTTGAGATTGAGCATTATCCTGTCTGCGGGCGTGATGCCCATGCCGACTCCGACTACCTTCAGCCCGCCCAAAGCCATGATGAGCTTTTTTACAAGATCGGCTCCGATAACGATAAAGATACTGTCACAAATAAGGAAGATATCCTTCTTTCTGTTCTTCGGAACTTTGGGCCAGATGATGTAATAAAGGCTGTACACCATCAAAGGACCGAAGAAGACCATTAAAGGAGTGCTGTCGGACATCTGCCCCATGATCCCGTAAACGGTAAATACCACGGGATACACCGCCTTCTTGTATCCGGAACGCCTCCACAGATACAGGATCAGCATCTCAAAAGCGATGAAAAGGAATGTCCCCGCGTGCACACACAGATTGAAGTACATGTAAGTCGGGTTTTCTATCGTATATCCTTTATACGGCACAACAGCGAAAAGCATAAGATAAGCGGCTGAAGCAGCAGCTGCCGCCGCAGGTCCTTTAATACGTCCCTGTTCATATTCATCCGTCAGAACGATCCAAAGCATGGCAGCCGTAAACCCCGCATGGAAAAAAGCGGCGCACATACTGATGACGACCGGCACGGGCATTCCGAGAAGAAACCCCGGAAGACACCATATTGTATCAGTGAAGATATAACTGGATGTGTTTACGGACCATCCCTTCAAAAGGATATTCCCGTCAAGGAAATCGAGGAGCATCGGAAGCATGAACATATTGTCGGATGATATGAGCTGTGTATTCCGGTGGTAGAAAAAGTAGGCCGCGAACAGGACGGCAAACGCCGCGATACAGGCAATGTTTATGTATTTTTTTCCGTTCTTCTCCATTCGGTACCTTTGATCCTTAAGGATAATATAACAGATTATACATCCGTAAATTTACATACTGTTTTATATTTTTGAGTTTTTTTATTGCTATCATATTAGAAGTTAATAAACTCTTTTTTGATACGGAGGTTCATAATATGGAAGAAAAGATGCGTCTTGTTACACGAAGCGATTTTGACGGCCTTGTATGCGCCATGCTTCTCAGAGAACTCGACCTTATCGGTGATATCAAATTCGTTCACCCCAAAGACGTTCAGGACGGTAAGATCGAACTGTCGTCAAATGATATTACGACCAATCTTCCCTTTGATCCGAGAGTCGGCCTTGCCTTCGACCACCACGAGAGTGAGCTCGCAAGGAACGACATGGAGAAGATCAAGGACCAGTATATCTGCATAATTGCAAAGTCTGCAGCCCGCGTGGTCTACGAGTACTACGGCGGCGCCGATACATTCAAGACGGTAACCGAAGAGATCATGCTCGCGGTTGACAAGGGCGATTCTGCGGACTTTACCGTCGATGAGATCCTCCACCCCGAAGGATGGGTCCTTATGAACTTCCTCATGGATGCAAGGACAGGTCTCGGACGTTTCCATGATTTCCGCATCTCCAATTATGACCTTATGATGGAACTCATTGATTACTGCACGAGCCACACGATCGAAGAAGTCCTCGCTCTTCCCGATGTTAAGGAAAGAGTCGATCTTTACTTCGAACAGCAGGATCTGTTCAAGAAGCAGCTTCAGGATACGGTAGTGATCAAAGATAAGGTAGCCGTCATCGACTTGAGAAACCTCGAGACGATCTATTCCGGCAACCGTTTCATGGTATATGCAATGTGGCCTGAGATCGAATTTTCTGTCCATGTCGCATGGGGATTCAAGAAGCAGAATACCGCGGTAATGATCGGCAAGTCCATCGTCAACAAAGCAGGTACAATGGATATCGGCCAGCTCTGCCTTGAATACGGCGGAGGCGGACATCCGAATGCGGGAACCTGCCAGCTCGACAACGACAAAGTCGACGATGAACTTCCCAACATCATCAAGATGCTGAATACGCACTTCTGATAGAATTCTCAGTTCACCTTTATTCTTCCGGGCGGATCGGATAATGAGCGAGATATATAACCTGTCATTTGCATTCTCTCTGTCGGCGGTTTTCGTATGCCTGTCCAACATGTGCTTTACGCACGTGCAGAACAGGACGGGAAAAATGCAGAACAAGATCTTCGTGATACTTCTTGCGATCGTGATGATCAACGGCATATGCAATTCCATAACAGGTTTTTCCAGTCCGTATGTGCAGGATTCGCCGGAAGCAGTAGGACTGATCAACACTTCACGTTATTTTTACTTTGTCTTCCATACAGCGCTCGCGCCTTTGTTCTTCTATTACATATCCCATGTGTGCGGCGTGAACTTCAAGGCAGCTTCAAAGCGCACATTCTTCGCGACCGGGTTGTTTATCTTCACTGAGATCCTTGCGATCACCAATCCGCTGACACATTGGGTCTACCACTATGAAGAGCCCGGGCATATATTTACAAGAGGATGGGGCGAAGGGATCATCTATGTTGCAGCTGCCGTCTTCCTGGGCATGTCACTTATCTATCTCATCAAGACATGGAGGGCTCTTACGCCTAAGAGACGATCAGGCATCCTGATGTTCGCTTCCATAACCATAGCAGGCATCATCATCCAGCTTGTCGTTCCACAGTTCAAGATAGAGATACTCGCCGAAGCGATAGGTCTTACCGGCATAATGATGATCATCGAGAACGAGGATGACCGCATCGACAACGATACGGGACTTTACAACCGTCAGGCGTTTATCATCGACATGGGCGGTTACATCGTCAATAAGGTCCACCTTCACGCGATCAGCATCAGGATCACAACGCCGGAGATAATAGCGCACAAAAGAGGCAACGACGACCGTAAGCTCGTAGAGAAACGAGTCGCGGAATATCTCATGTCCGTCCACGAGAAATACAACATATACAGACTGGGCCGGAAAACATATGCACTCACCGTATTCGGCAAGAGCGATGAAGAAGCTTATGAATTGGCCAAGAGGATCGGCGACAGGTTCGAGAAGCCCTGGAAACTGACGGAAACAATGGTCATGCTCCAGGCATCTTTTGTTGTAGCGGATCTGCCCCGCCAGCTCGCCACCTTGACCGACACGCTCTATATGATCGACTACTCAACACCCCAGGGCAGCGAGAAGAAGATCCTTTCCGGAAACGATGTGGAGAAGATCCTGAGAGGATCCGCCATCGAGAAATCCATATCGAACGGTCTGGCTGACGGTAAATTCGAGGTGTATTACCAGCCTACATATACGCTCAACGGCCGGAAGCTTCACGGCGCAGAGGCGCTCGTCAGACTGCATGACGATGAGATGGGGCTTCTTTATCCCGACGAGTTCATCCCGGTCGCCGAGAACCTCGGCCTCATTGATGCCATCGATGACTTCGTCCTGATGGATGTCTGCAGGCTTATCAAGGAGAACCGCCTCGATGAAGGAAAGATCGACTGCATAAATGTAAATCTCTCGGTCGTTCAGCTTATGAGGCCCGGATTCACCGAACACGTCAACGGTCTGGTCGAACAGGCAGGCGTTGACAAGCATCTTATCAACTTTGAAGTCACGGAGTCGATCTCAGCAGCCAGTTACGAGACTCTGAACACGGTCATAACGGAACTTAAGAAAGAAGGATTCCTGTTCTCCATGGATGATTACGGTACAGGCTATTCCAACATGAGAGCTCTGTCCAAGATGAACCTCGACTGCATCAAGATAGACAAGAGCATTCTCTGGGAAGCGGAGAAGAGCGGGCTCGGCAGGATTATCCTCGAGAACAGCATCCGCATGATCCGTCAGATGGATCTTGCCATCCTCGTGGAAGGCGTCGAGACTGAAGAACAGATCAAGCTGCTTGAGACTATGGATGTGGATTATCTGCAAGGCTTCTTCTTCTCCAAGCCCGTTCCCAAGGACCAATTCCTTAAGATAATAAGCACTTAAGTCGCGCCCACTCCTTTTCGAATATGGTAGAATATATAAGTTGCCGAGGTGTAGCGCAGTTGGCAGCGTACGTGCTTTGGGAGCATGGGGCCGCAGGTTCGAATCCTGTCACCTCGACCATAAGGGAACGCCCGCAGTCATTAAGACAGCGGGCGTTTCTCATCTTGGCAGACGATGTAAACAGACAAAGTAAAGTGTTATTATTAATCGACATTCACCGATCCGACTTACGAGGAGAAAACCTATGTCCGACAACCCCGAATTCTATTCACCTTCAGGCGACTGGTTCTGGAAGGATCCCGATGCCGACGGCATGCATATCATCGCCGACACCATAGTCCGCGACTGTAAGAGAAGCATCATGACATCCTACGTCATGACCGCCTTCATGATCTTCGCTTTCGGCTTCGGAATCTTCACCGCTTTGACCGACTTTTACAACAATAAGATGTTTACTGTGTTCGTCATAGCTGTATCGCCGCTCGGAGTTTATATGTTCGTAAGCGCGCTCATCGCCATGAAGCGTTATGTCGTGAAAGCACAGGAAGGAAGATTCAGATGCCGCCACGTCAGGATCGTTGACAGAAGATTCTACACGAATAAAGGCATGAACGTCTTCAGTGTTAATATCGCGGCCACGGACGAGGACGACAACGCCCAAGCGGAAGTCAACGTCGAGAAAACCCTCTACGACAGAATGGCGATAGGCCTTACAGGCTGGTTCGTCATGCTCGACGGCGAGAAAAAGAAACTTCTCGTAAGCCCTTACTGGTTCATCTCGGACACTGACAGCAATGCTTCTACGGCACCCCTCACAAAGATAGAAGGATCCAAAGGATCCGTTCCTTCCGAGGAAAAGCTCGCATCCATCAGGAAGGCCTGGAGAAGCGCACACGCAGTACGCACCGGTATGTTCGTTTTAGCGGCAATTCTGTTCATCATTGCCGCCGTCTGCATGACAGCAGCGATTCTTACGGGAGAAGGCACTCACGTTATCATGGGACTTTTCCTGGGAACTGCCGGCGTGATCATCCTCTCGATGTTTATCATGGCGGACATATTCAGAGGCAGAAAAGGACTTCTTATACTATGGGCTGTATGGCTCAACGTGAACATATTCAGCCTGTTCCTCTACATAGTCAAAGGCACCATAGGGGTAAGGCTTGCCGTGCTTTTCGTTGTCTTCTCGCTTAACCTCGGAATGGTCTGGATATTAAACAGCACTCTCATCAGGCATTACCGCGAAGTCTCCTCCGGCCGCTGTCTCGTAAGGCCTGCGACAGTTCAGAGCATCAACAGCAAGCGCCACATCGTCTTCCCCTTCATCCTGCTTTCGACCGTCACCTGCATCGTCACCGACAACAACGGCAACGCGTATGAAGTGGACATCACGGGCTCCCAGAGCAGACAGCTTCAGAAAGGCACGCAGGGCACCCTCATCACCCTCGAAAAGGACACGGACCGGATGTTCTTTTTTGATGACAATTAAACGATCATTTACGTCTCAGAACGGCGATCGCCGCATAGTGGAGAACATCAAAGCTTTCAGGTACAGTCTCCATGAGTCTTCTGTGGTCTGCATCCCACAGGGCCAGTTCCTCCGGTGACAGCGAAGCGCCGACGCCTCTGCAGGCGATCAGGCGTCCGTGCCAGGATTCTCTGGTAAAAGGCACCATGAGCTCATACTCATCGTGAAACTCCATTTCAAAATGATCGTACATCACTTCCGGGATGATTATGGGATGCTTTGTCTCTCCGCATCCTGACCATACGGGATTGTATTTAAGGACCAGATTCTCGCTCATGCCCGCTATCTTATCCTCGTGCGGCAGCCAGGCCATATAGAGTATCACCAGCCTTCCGTCTTTCTTCAGGATGCGGTGCATTTCCGGCGCGATCTTCTCATGATCGAAATACCAGAAGCACTGGCACGCGGTGATCACATCAAATGACGCATCGGGAAAGTCGATATCCTCAGCTGACACAACCTTAAAATCAATGTCCAAGCCGGCTTCCGCTGCCAGTCTTTGAGCCTGTCCAATCTGCTCGGGCGATATATCCGTCCCGGTCCACTTTGCTCCGTACTTATACATATTACGCGGCAGGACGCCCGTACCCGTGCCGAGATCCAGGACTTTCTGTCCTTCGACGCATAGCCCTCTGTCAGCCACGCGCTGATAGAACTCTTCGGGATATATATCCCTGTATCTTGCATAGAACTCTGAGGTCTTACCCCAGTCAAATGCTTTGCCTGAATCGATCCTGCTGTCCCTGATATCCATACGATTACATCGCCGCCCTGATCCTCGCGGCAACTTCAGCGGATACTTCCTTCTCGCCTTCAGGGTAGATCCAGCCGTAGCCGTCATCCGGAAAACGCGGGAAAACGTGAAAATGGAAATGTCCGAACTCGCAGTTTGTGCCGCCGTTCTGCATCACGCCATATCCCGTAGCGCCGTAGACCTCCGCATAAGCCTTTATCACCCTGCGTTCGACCGCGGTGATCTCAGTCACATACTCATCAGGAAGATCGAGGATGGAATCCACGTGAAGCTTGGGGATTATCAGGACATGTCCCTCGTTCGCCGGCGCGATATCAAGAAAAGTCACTGTCCTCTCCGTCTCATCGACGATATTCGCCTCTGCCTTTTTGGCGGCTATATCACAAAACAAACACATATCTATTTCTCCCTGCTCTCATGACGTCAGCATGATCGTAAAGTATATGATACCGAGAAGCCCTATCCCCGCAAATATGATCCCCATCCTGATAAACGGTCTCGCCCGGAAAACAGCTCTGCTGCTCACCGGCTCACTTTCCGGCGCATCAGCTTGCCTTATACGCACACCCCGAATAAGAAACAACACACCCACGAAGATGAATAACACGAAGAACCCGTAAATGATAAACAAGTCTACCGATCCATTAATGTTCATACTGCAGGTTCCCCCTTGATCCTGACCGATTAATTCCCGATTCCCGTTATATTATTTTTATCTTACCATGCAGTTTGCATTCTTGACATTTTTATTCAATAAGAAAAAATATAAGTGTGACTTTAACCTGACGGCAAGCGTCTTAGGGATAAGAACACAAAATTAATGGAGATGTTTATTATGAAAAAGGCTATAGCATTAATACTTACGGCAGCGATAGGTGTTACGGCACTTTGCGCATGCTCGGGAACAGAAGAGCCGGAAGCGCAGCAAGATCAGGCTGAAGAGGAAACAGTCGAAGAGACTGACGCAGAAGAATCGGAAGCAGACGCAGCTTTCAATCCTGCCATGACACCCGATCTTCAGAACCTCTTTGATACCGGCATGGAAGGCTTCGTCGGAGTCGGCTATGAAGCGGTAAACTACATGGGCGTTCCTGAATCCGATCCTCTCGGCCACACATTCCTGTGCATAGCAACGACGATCACAGCCGATCCCGAGACCTATTGGGCTCTTGTAACCATGGATGATATCGGATCTGAAGTCAACATCACAGACATTAAGATCATCGATTACGCAGCGGCCTCTACTGCCGATGTAGTTACTTTCACGGACAGCAATGCCGATCCAGTCCCCGGCGGCTGGCAGGCAGTAACAGACATCGCTGTTCCTGATGAAGTGCAGAACATCGACGGCCACATGTTCTATGAAATCCTCGCAACTCAGGTTGTTGCCGGATTGAACTACAGCTGCCTTTGCCTTGAGGACGGTCAGTGGGAGATCGTAACAGTTTACGTCGATCTCGACGGCAATGCTGAGGTTACGAACATCGCAGCCCTTAACATCTGATAACGGAGGCACAGGGCGGCATGAACGGCAAAGCGGAAACCGGAACGGTCAGGACTGACAGTTTCTCCATGGATTATGCAAGATTCGGGCACGGGGATAAGACATTGGTCATTATCCCCGGATTGAGCGTGGACAGTGTCATAAAGTATTCGGATGCTGTTGCGGACGCATACAGTCAGATGACGGACGACTTCACGATCTGGCTTTTCGACAGAAGAGCAGACCTGCCCGGGAGTTACTCGATCTTCGACATGGCCTCCGATACCGCAGAAGCCATAACCGCACTGGGACTTTCCGATATCTGCCTGTTCGGCGCTTCACAAGGCGGCATGATAGCCATGGTGATCGCAATGGATCATCCGGATCTCGTAAGCAGGCTCATCCTCGGCTCCACTGCAGCCGAGGTCGGAAGTGAGATATTCGACGGCGTTGTTTCCGGCTGGATAAAACTTGCAGCCGAAGGCGATGCCGCCGGACTTTATCTCGCATTCGGAAGGGCCATCTATCCGCCGGAAGTATTTGAACAGTCCCGGGAACTGCTCGGGCAGATCGCGGAAAGCATTACAAAGAAAGATCTGGCGCGCTTTGTTATACTTGCGAAGTCGCTCGGCGGATTCAAAGTAACAGACCGCCTGAGCAGTATAGCCTGTCCCGTCCTGGTATTAGGCTCGGAGGACGACAATGTGTTAGGAGGAAAAGCCTCCGTAAGCATATACGAAGCTCTCGGATCCGACTCTGACCGCGAGATCTATATGTATAACGGATACGGCCATGCGGTCTATGATCTCGCGCCCGATTACAAGGACAGGATGACGGAGTTTTTCTTAAGATGATCCTTGCAGCAGTCGTCTTCATCCTTATCTCCAATCTGCTCATTATCCTTGACATGGCGGGGATCGCGTCTGAAGCAGCGATCCTTATTCCTTCGTACGCGGTCCTCTCGATCCTCACGATATTCTTTCTCATCGTGCCTTCTTTTAAGAAGTTCCCTCTCAAGGGGCTTCGCAATACACAAAGAGGAACTGCGCTGCTCATCGAATTTCTGATAACATGTGTTGCCGATGCGGCATTCCTCACGGCATTTCTCATAATGGGAGGATGGGACTTCGACCGCACGGCTGTCATAGCTACGGTCATCATCGATATCGTCATCGGCAATCTCATATTCTGGAACGGTATCATCCGCGTATATATCACATCCAAGCAGATCGGTCTCAAATGGAGGCTGATCGGCATCTTCTGCGGCATGATCCCGGTCGCCCACCTGATCGCGCTGGGACATATCATCAGGATTACCTACCGCGAATACACGGACGAGAGTTCGAGATATTATCTCAACGAGAAACGCGCCGGTGAACTTATCTGTGATACAAAATATCCGATCCTCATGGTGCACGGAGTATTTTTCAGGGATCTTAGAAGTTTCAATTACTGGGGACGCGTACCCGCCGATCTCGAGAAGAACGGCGCGCGCATATACTATGGAAATCAGGAATCTGCGGCATCCGTAGATGACTGCGGAAAGCACATCGCGGCAAGGATCAGGGAGATCGTCGACGAGACGGGCTGCGGCAAGGTTAACATCATCGCCCACTCCAAGGGCGGCCTCGACTCCAGAGCCGCGATAACGCTTTACGGCGCGGCGCCTTATGTCGCTTCTCTTACCACTGTCAACACGCCGCACAGGGGATGCCAGTTTGCAGACTATCTTCTCGGCAAAGCGCCCGAAGGTCTCAAGAACGCAGTCGCTTCAAAATACAATGCGGCTCTTCGCAAGCTGGGGGACAAGGATCCTGACTTTATCGCAGCAGTCACGGATCTTACGCACGATGCAGCTATGAGATTCAACGACCGTTGTCCGGACGCTGAAGGCGTATATTATCAGAGCATCGGTTCCAGATCGGTAAGAGCCGCGAGCGGAAGATTCCCTCTCAACCTGTCTTATCATCTGGTCAAATATTTCGACGGCCCCAACGACGGACTCGTGGCACTGCCTTCCATGAAGTGGGGCTCAGACTTTACATTCGTTTCTCCCCGCAAATCACGCGGGATATCTCACGGCGATATGATCGACCTCATGCGCGAAAATATCGACGGCTTCGATGTACGGGAAACTTATGTCGAACTTGTAAGCAATCTTAAAAAGAAGGGATTCTGATCTCCCTTCTTCACATCAGGCATAGATCCTGCCGTTATCGATCAAACTCATGAGACGCATCTTCTGATGGATCAATACGAATCTGACTTTACGACCCGTATCTGTAGTCCTGAACTTATCACCGATCTTCTCATTAATGTGCTTCTTCATCTTTCCGTCCTCCTGATCGAGAATTAATTGCGGGAGTTATCCTCCTCATGCTTTGATTAAAACATGCCGCGCGTCCCGAACCAATGGTCGATCTTCATGCCATCTGTCGCTTAAGCAACATATCGGCGAAGAAGTGTTGATAATCATGTATAAAACTGATTCAGATGAGCTCAACTTCGGCGCGGATGATCTCCGTTACTCTTCTGAGCAGATCATCAGGTATCTTCTCGACGAACACATTATGCCTTGCATTAAGATCAAGCGTCCTTATATGTTCACACAGTACAAACCCGGAAGTCTCAGTCCGGGAATCAAGCGGCACATGCAGCGGAAAACCGTTGTCCGTATTCGTTACCGGACAAACAATAGCCATATTGGTCCTCATATTGAATTCATCATTGCTTACAACAAGCGCAGGCCGGTAACCTGCCTGTTCATGCCCCTGCTGAGGATTGAAGCTCACTTTGATCAGATCTCCCTGCCTTACCATGCTTCACCCCCGGCAGGATCCCCCCAATCAAATTCTTCAGGTTTATATTCACCCGTATATCCTTCAAACAGATCGACGATATTGACATTCTTCGACGGTGCCGCACGCTCAATGATAATGCGCCCTCCTTCTACCGTCATTATGATATCTTCCCTGTCCGACCATTTAAGCTCCTCAAGAAAGCTCTTCGGGATCCTTATGCCCTGGCTGTTTCCCCATTTCTGTATAGTTGCAGTCATAACAACCTCCCTTTCATGTATATACATAGTATATACTATGAACACACGCTCTGCAATCAGTCGCCGCTCTGTTCCATTTTCGAGCAGAATAAATCAACGCAACGTATCCCCACCCCTGTATCATCTTTGTTTATTATGGATGCAGGGGGAAGACTATGACCTTAAGGCTCAAAGAATTCAGACAATCCAAAGGCATTTCCCAAAAGAAAATGGCACAGCTGATGAACATCGAAGCTAAGACATTGTCGAATTATGAAAGACATGTTCGTACGCCTTCGATCGAATTTCTTGCAGACTATGCCGGTTACTGGGGCGTGACGATCGATGATCTGATCGACCGGGGCGAAGATCATGAAACGAGACATTTCGTCAATGACGACGAATTCTTCATAATAGACAACTACCGTAAACTTAACGATGATTATCGTAACTTCGCGGCTCATATGATAGAACTGCTGGCGAAGAATCCTAACAGCTGACATAATATGAATCCCAAGATACTTCTGGTGTATTACTCCCATACGGGCAGGACAGCCGAGATAGCACATCTTATCACGCACACGATCGGCTGTGACGAGGAACAGCTTATCCCCGACAGCCCGATACCGGATAATATCTACGAATTAAGAAGAAGGATATTATCCCGGGGCATTGAGACCTCGTCGAAGATAAAACCCATGACGCACGATATTACTCAATACGGTGCAGTCATTCTGGGGATGCCCGTATGGGAGAACAATATCCCTGCCCCGATGCGTTCATTTCTGACCGCAACCGACTGGAGAGGAATAAAGATCCATCCGTTCTTCTCCACCGGCGGCATCTATGTAAGCGCCTATTATGAACTTTGCAGCATATGTAAAGGGGCCGCCGTAGCGGACCCCCTGTACCTTGTTTACGATCTTAACGGAAGATTCCTGCGAATGAGGGAATGACCTCAAGTCAGTTATCCCACTTATCGAGACTCTTCTTGATCTTAAAGCCCTCTTCGAACGCCGTGGCGATTACGGGACCGACGGTGCGGTAGGCGTGAATGGACGAATCGTAGATAATGGGCTTCATCTTATCGAGATCGACATGGCCGTCGGTCAGTATGGACTCATCCGCCTGCTGTGATACGATCTCACCGACCAGGATTCCCTCAGCGGCATTCCATGACCTGACCTTACACTCAAGCGTCAGCGGAAATTCCTCGATGATCGGCGCATTGACATTCTCGCTCTTATGAACATGGCATCCCGCCTTCTCGATCTTGTTGATCTTCCTGCCGGACTCAACTCCGAAGTAATCACTTATCGTAACCGTAGCCTCTGTTCCGAATGCAACGGTGAAAGCACCCGTCTTCTCAATATTCTCTGTCGTCTTGTGCTTGGACAATGAGATGGTGATCTCATTAAAATCAGTCTGTGTTCCCCATGCCGCATTCATGGCATTGGGCACGCCGTTCTCATCATATGTTCCGATGATGAACACTGCCTCCGGCATGATAACGGCATTACTCTGATCGATCTGTACGCTCATAAGAATTCTCCTCCTTGTAAAGATTCTGATGATCTTTTAACCCAATATCACATTTCCGCCCGTAAGATACATAAGAAGCGCTATTATCCAGAAGCTCATGACTATAAGGACTATGATTATCCACACTATCCTCACGATCTTCCACACGCCCTTTCCCGCGGTCTTCGCATCGTCAAGAGCGCGCTCCACTCCCGTCCTCTTAGCAACATTCTGATTGGCTGCTCTGTAAAGAAAATAACCGCACTTGGAGCACACCGTCCTATTGCCGTTCTCTGTCTTACATCTCGGGCATATCATGCGGATATTGTATCATATCGGTAACGGCAATAACATTTATAAAAGATGACATTTAATGTATAATCATCTACATGAAAGATACGTGTTTATACATTGTTGTACCCGTCTACAAAGACGCTGACGTCATTAAGATCACCTGTCCCCTTTTCCTTGGTCAACTGTTCAAGATGAGGGATGAAGGTCTTATCTGTGACACGAGCAGGATACTCTTCGTTGACGACGGAAGCGGCGACGACTCCTGGGATACCATCAAGGAATTGTGCGACAAGGATCATCACGTTAAAGGCATATGCCTGTCGAGGAACCGCGGACATCAGAATGCCGTAACGGCAGGACTCATGGAAGCGATGGAGCACTGTGACGTTACGATAACCATCGACGATGACGGCCAGGACGACATCGGGGCCATGAGCGAGATGATAAGACAATACGACAACGGCTGCGACATAGTATACGGGGTTCGTCAGAACCGCGACACGGATACGTTCATGAAGCGCTTCACCGCGCAGTCCTACTATAAGTTGCTCAATATGCTCGGCGCCGATGTGATCTACAATCACGCCGACTACCGCCTGGTCTCTTCAAGGGCGCTCAGGGAATTCGCGAATTTTAAGGAAGTCAATCTCTTCTTAAGAGGTCTTTTCCCCATGGTCGGCTTCAAGAGCACCTGCGTCTATTACGACAGACACGAGAGAATGGCGGGCAAAGGCCACTACTCTCTTTCCAAGATGCTGACGCTCGCATTCGACGGTGTTACGAGCCTGTCGGTCAAGCCGATCAAGATGATCACATGGTTCGGTTTCTTTGTCGCCGTCATAAGCTTCATACTTCTGGTATATTCCATAATCGTCCACTTCACGAGCAGCACTCCCCACGGCTGGGCGAGTACGGCCTGTATCATATGCTTCCTGTCGGGAATGCAGATGATAAGCCTCGGTGTCATCGGCGAGTATATCGGCAAGATCTATCTTGAGACCAAGCAGCGCCCGCGTTACATCATAAGCGACCGCTACGAGGGCGATCAGGAGTAAGAACCCAATTCAAAGAATGCGATCTTCTTTTCCGCGCACTCGCGCGCCTGCTTGATGTAAGCGCTGATATCCTTCACGTTTCCGCATCTCTCATAACGTCCGTCGCGAAAAGCTCTTTTGCTCATTCCCCCGGCCCCGGCCGACAACACATCGGCGGTATAGCTCATCATGGCAACATTGTATCTGTTATAGGTTCCGGGCTTGCAGAATCCCACATTCTCGAGGCCGAGTTCCGTATCCTTCTGACGGTACATATAGTAAGGCACATACCCCAGGGCATTCAGATACTCATAAGCTTCACTGACCGCTTTGTCGATATCGCCTCTGCCGCCCGCATTGAGCACATCTTCCCGGCTCATTCCGGCGCGCCTCTTCTTATACAGAGTGTGTATTGTAATATTCTCGGGATCAAGCCCCGCAGCAGTTCTTACTGAATCAGTAAAATCCTTTGCGGTCTCATACTTTAAGCCCGCTATGATATCCATGTTTATCACGTCAAAGCCTTTTCGACGCGCGAGCTCGTATGCGCTGATGATATCCGCTGAAGTGTGTCCCCTGTTGATGCGCCTTAACGTCGCGTCATTCATAGTCTGGGGATTGATGCATATCCTGTTGACCCCGCACGAACGCATCGCATCGAGCTTGCCTTCCGTTATGGTATCGGGCCGCCCCGCCTCAACCGTAAATTCAGTCTGAGGGCCTGCCCTGAAAGATCTGCTCAAACACTCTATGACCCTTCCGAAGTCATCCTCATCAAAGACTGTCGGTGTGCCGCCGCCCATATAGATCGTGCCGGGAGCCTCTTTTATGAACGGCGCAAGCATATCCGCTTCAAGACAGAGCGCCCCTGCATACTCATGGAGCTTTCCCATATGCCTGATTGCATCCTGTGCTATGAATGAACAGTATTCGCACCTGCCGGGGCAGAACGGCACGCCGGCATAGATATTAAGCCTGCCTGATGCCTCCTGTTCTATCCGTGACTCGAGCTTTCCCGTCTGGCACGCAAGCTTCGCTTTATCCTCGCGCACAAGATATTTGCTCACAAGTCCCCTGTAATCGTAATCCTCCTCGCGGGCAACTGCCGTCGGGCGTATCCCCGTAAGACATCCCCAGGGAAAGCTCATGCCGGAAAGATCCTTAAGCCTGACATAAAGATCCCTCTTTACCTGACGGTTCAAAGGAAGCTCGGCCGAAGGATCGGCATTGATCACTATCGTCTCATCGGGGCCTTGATCACATACAAGGCAACCGTTCTCACGGTCTTCCCTGCAAGGTCCGTAAAACAGACGCACGATATCGGCGAGTCCGTAAAAATTATCATGTCCTTCAAGGATAACCTTAAGCATCTGCTCTTATGTACCTGCAAAAATACTCGACATACGTATCACGCGGCACGGTATAGGTATCGGTCCCGCCCGCCTGTCCGTTCGATTCGAGGAATGTATCGTTAACGTCCTCTGACAGCCTCGAGATAAGATCCGCGACAGGACCGGTGTTAAAACTGTCGCAATACATGCTGTAGGCCGTCATATCGCGCAGGACGGGCTGAAAATCAGGCCGTGAAGCATAATCCGTCATAGTGACGCCCTCGTGTTCCGCATAATCGGCTACTGTCCCCCAAAGCCTCATGAATATATAGTAGTAACCTGCGTACTTAAAATCATCGCGTTTTGAATTGATGCAGCTCAGCACGGCTATCGTGTTGGCATCGGTCTCACTCGCATAACCCTTGGCATGGACGATCTCGTGACACACGGTCACCGGAAAATGCAGGATATCAATATAATCCGTATTGATATTTGCCTCACCCAGGAACGGATCGTAGACGCCGACGATGTCGGTATAGCGCCACGCATGTGAGAGCATTACGCCTTTCGCGTGGATAAAATTCGGGCTTAATCCTAGATCATAAGCGGCGCTTATCATATCCACGCCTGCATTTGCCTCGTAAACGACTGACCCGAAGCCGTCCGACATATGCGCCACTCCGTTATAATCCTCGCCCAATCTCATGCGCGCGTTCACCATTCCCGCATATGCCCACATCAGAGTCTGTTCGTAATCCTCATACGGCCTTTCCTCGCCGTACAGATGCATCCTCTTTATGACACCTGTCCTGTTATAGTTGATCCCGTGCATCAGCTCAAATGACAGCGCCAGTATGAGCGCGATGACAAGGATCTTCCTGAGCACGACATATAAGTAATGAAGGAAATGCTTAAGATCCTGTTTGATAAGGATCGCAGCGCCTCTTATCAGGATAGTGATAAATACCCCGATCAGGCACAGGGAACCGATCACCACGACCGTCTCCGTCAGCGAAAAGATAAACAACCCGCTTACAGCCTGCGGAAGCAGACTTATTACCGGAAAGACCTTCTCACAATACAGATCCGCCGCCGCGCCCGTTATCAGTATCTGCGGCAGGAAATAAGCCGCCGTAACGAGCACCGCGAGGGCAATGAGCAACAGCCCCCTTACGGCAGTCCTGGGCACCGAGAAGACAGTCCGCTCTCCTTTGATCAGTAACTTCATTCAGACTATCCCCATAATGAGGAAGATAAGATACAGCACGCCGTAGATCACGGGCTGATGAACGATGTAGATGATAAGCGAATGTCTCCCGAGAAATTCGAGCGGACGCGTAACCGCCCTCACCTTCCTGCCCGCACCCGGGAAAAGAGTCTTCTTATCCTTATAGAGCAGTCTTCCCGCCGCAGCGCAGACAAGAAACACGCCGAGCCACGGCACGAGCGGCATATAATCCGCGACGGCAGGACTCCCGTTGACATCTATGCCAAACGGATAAAGGAGCATATTGGATGAGGTGCCGCCGTAGAAATAGTTAAGATAATTATTGACCATGGTGATCCAGCATCCGAGGAGCAGCAGCACAAAAGACATCTGCCCCGCCGTCATGCCGGCTTTGCGCTCTATAAAGGAAGCGAGCGCATAAACAAGCGTCGAGACCGACAGCATGTGGAGTACATTGAACAGTATGAGACAGTCTATACCCAGGAATTCCGTTATGATATAAGTCACGGCAGTAAACGTCATCGCCACGGCAAGAAGCTTTACTCCTCTTATCACATTATTCCTCGAAAAGGTGCAGCATATACCCGACAGTCCGACGAACAGCACGATGATAACGGGGTGAACAAAAGTCCAGAACCATCCCGTTCTCAGGTACGTAAAAGCGTCACATCCGAATTCATATCTTATGTCATACGAGAAGTGCATGAACATCATCATGACGATCGCAACTCCCCGCAGCGCATCTAGTTCGAAGGCTCTGCTGCCGCGATTACTGCTCATCATTACCCACTTTCATATCGCCCGCGAAGCATGCGCCGACCGCGGTCGCGAACTCGGCATCCTCAGGGATGATAAATTCAGGCTCATAGATATCAGAGAACATTTGGATGCACTTGCGGCATTCCTTGAAAGTCGTAAGCTGCCCAGTGAGCACTATCTTGTTTATCCCGGCTATCCTGGACGACAATACCGACATAGTTCCGATCGCCTGATATACGAGATTGAACACGCCGTATATCTTATCGTCGTTAGTAAGATCATCCGCCGCCTTGCCGAAATTGCTCGCGGTAACATCCTTGGCAAGTCCCGCCACTTCGGTCTTTGAGATATCACCAATGGTAAGATCGACCCTATTGATATCTCCCCCGGTCGCTATCTCGGACAGCTTCTCAGGCGAGGCTATGCTTATAAGGGAGTTCGACAGTCCGACGATCGTTCCGCCGCCTATGCCCGATCCGATGATATGGGTAACCTTAGGATATTCGACCTTAAGATATGCGGTTCCCGTCCCCATGCTGACAACAACTGCGCTGTTGATCTTGGCAAGGAATATTCCACCGTATCCGGTTGAATAGAACTCATTGACCTTGACCGTGTCGATGCCGAGCATCGAAGAATCGGTAAATTCCGATCCCACACCGGTTATATTTATCCTGTCGACATCGCTGACGGATATCGACAGATCATTTATGAGCTTTCCTAACGCGCCATATGCAGAAGTCACAGGGTCACCCGCGACCGCTATCGCTTTATAGATGATATTCCTATCCTTCATTCCGACTATCTTAGTCGTACTGCCGCCGACATCAAGTCCTATTTTAATTCCCATTTTTCTTCTCCGGAGTTTCTTTTACTAATTGATGATATCACACAGACGGCTGATATATTAATCAAAAGATCCGGCCTGCGCCGGATCTTTATCTGTCTTTCATTAATTCGTTCCGTCAGACTATGATCTTAAGAGAATTCTATCACTACCTCAGAAGACCCACTGGGAACTTTGACTGTATCAGATGTTTCATCAACTTCCATGTTACCAATGCCGTCACTCTGGATCCTGGTACGTATAGGCTGTCCGGGTGCAAATTGATCAGTTCCGGTTACAGTACTGATACTGGGCGTGCATGTTATCGTAAAAGGTCTGGACGGAGCAACATAGTTATAATCCCATGTGTTCTCACTGTCATAATCATCCATAACATCGCCGACGCCTACTGTCTGCTGAATGAATTCAGAATAACTGGGGATCCAGAAGCTTCCTTCATAAACATAATGGAGATATCCGGGCTGGATATAGTTATCAAGGAAGTAGAATACATAAGTAAACTCGCCGGTCGTGTTATCAAAGTCACAGACCATGCGGATAACCCACTTGGTCCTGAGAGTCGCTTCTCCGGCGACGCTGCTCTTGTTGAAATTCTCTATGGAAGTGAACCCTAAGTCAGCGTGTTCACTTGTCAGAATGTAATCATCGGCAGACAAAGTGATCTTATCGCTCTGTCTGTGCTGAACACAATACAAAACTCTGTTCTCCAAAGCCTCGGCATACATTGCTGCAATGTCGGCACAGTCGTCATCATTATAAGCCCTGTAATAAGACGATCTGATAGTAACTATCAAAGTAATAAACAAACCGCCGACAATGAGGGCGATGGCGATCGCCAGCATCATCTCAACTAAAGTAAAACCACGTTTATCACACTTCTTCAATTTTAATTACCTCCGCCTCATCAAAGGTCCGAACTATCCGATCAGCTGACATGACCCCAACGCTTAGGCTGTGATCTGCAGTTAGATGTGGATTCATTACCTTCATCATCAGTAACAGTTACCTCACCGTGAGAACCGTTGAAGCAATACCATCCGTACTGACGCCACTGATCGTCTACCTTAATGCAGGAATTTGCATGTCCTTCCGTAGGTCCCGATACAAGTACATATCCCCAACGGTAAATGTGACGTCCGGAATTTGTACCGATCCCGAGGAAATCGTTCATGTCATAGAAGAAAGCATATCTGTTATTGGCAAGTGTGGAAGCTTCAACGGCATCACTGTCCAGCTCAGTACCGGTGGGAGCCGTGCTGTCACTATATTGAGTTACATCAACAGAAAGATTAAGATCCTCAGACTTAACCATGCTGGGGTCAGCACCTACGAATGATGCCGTCAATGTAACCGCCTGACCGTCACCCAAGGCCTCCATAACGCCTGTCTGCTGATTAGCGGCAGTAGCATAATGTACGATAGTCTCGTTTATAGCCCTTCTGTAATTCTCTTCACCTGACTTGGCATAACGGGCATTATTCTTAGCCATGATCATAACGGCGATAAAGCCCTGCATTATCATCGTAGAAGCTATCGTCATGATAACAGTCGCGAGCATGACTTCAAGAAGGGTGAATCCATGCTTATTCTTCTTATCTAATCTCTTCATATGATGCAATCCTCCAAGTCATTAACTGAATGAGAGCAGATTGGTTGTGATCAATGTCGCACTGGCATTGGCATCACTGGTCTTGATACTTCCGGTTGATGTTCCGAAGCCCAAAGTGGACATTCTCGCTTCGCTCTGCTGTATATCTCCGATCGCAGAAGCTCTGGCCTCAGCAGCCGCGGAAGACTTGCTGTTGGCAACAGACAGATACTTGCTTACACTGAATGCAAAAACACTGACCAAAATAACCAGGATCGCTACTACGAGCAATATCTCGGTTAAAGAAAAACCTGCTTTGGAATTCTTAAATATTCTCTTCATAATTACCTCAGGCTGATCAAACTTGTTAATAATTATTTTCCTGCTCTTACATTATACAGTGTCAGGGGGAAAATTCAATCTCTAATTCACAATTTGTTTAAAATATAATCAAAATCGTGTCACCTGAAAAACCTGTTGCAAATAAAATGTGGGGACGTTTCCGTCCCCACATCCGGCTTAATCAGCTATTAGATTATGCAATAGCGTCGACTGCCTCTTCGGTTGCACTGTTGTGCTTGGAAAGGCTTGCAGCAGCATTTCTTGCTCTGTTAAGGTATCCAGCAACACCGATGAGGAGAACAGCAGCCAAGATAACGATGATTGCGATAACGAGAACCATCTCAACGAGTGTGAAACCCTTCTTAGTCTTCTGAATCTTCTTCATTTGTCTTACCTCCTGTAAGTATTAAGTTTGTAGCTTTAGTATAACACCTATGTTAATTAATGCAATACCTTTTTTCACTTTTTTTTCACAATTTTTCCACAATCGTGAAATCTTACTCTTCTACCGGCTCGTCAGCAGGTGCAGCAGCGGCATTGTCAAGTTCAAGTACAGCTGCAAGTCCGTTCAACTCGACTTCGTTTCTGAAGATCGCTGCAGAATAATATGTAGCGAACGGTCTGTTGCCCGTTGTAGCCTGGGAATCAGTCATGATATATCCGAACCACTCACTGTTAGGATCCTCAACAATGAACGGGAATCCGATGAATCCTGCAGAAGTATTGATGTTCGTAGAACCATTCCATGTTACATAAGGTGCAGAGACATCAGGAGTGGAAACTCTCTGGCTGAAGGAAGCTGAGTAGAAATCAATCTCAGCATTAAGAAGGATGTAGCCGCCTTCTGCCGTGATGCTGACTGAATTGATCTTGACGGCATCCTCATCAACTGTCTCAAATACCTTGAGAGCATCGATGAATTCATCATATCCTTCACGGGAATCAGCACCGGTCCATACCATCTGATCGAGATAGGAAGTCAATAATTCTTCATCGACCGTACCGTTGGAAATAACGGTAGTGCTTCTGTTGTACTGAGGGATATTATAACCGTCGGTCGTGCAGTACTGAACAGCGATTCTCTTGGCACGCAGGATATCCGTAGCGGCGGATCCGTCCGGAAGTGTAGCCTGGGCGGGGATAACGTCTGAAGCACTCACCGATACAAGGTAAGGGCATCCTGCATCTTCAAATGTCTTAAGAACATACTGCTCGATAGCTTCTGAGCAAAGGTACGGCAGGAATGTGCCTTCCATGTCAGATATGTTTGTCTTGAGCTCGTTGATCTGTGCCTGTGCTTCAGCATTCTGTGTCTTAAGAGACTCATAATAATCAAGCTGGGCCTGAAGCTCATTTCTCTGATTTACCAGTTCATCATATCTGGCATTCAGGTTGCGGATACCAAAGAACCATATCAGGAACACACCCAGTATGATACCTAAGAGTATCAATAAATATCTTTCACGCTTTCCGATATTACCCATTATTCAGCACTCCCTTCTTCTGTTGCCTCACCGAGCGTATAGTACAGTGAGATCTCGACATTTCCGGTTGCCATACCGGTCAACTTATCCTCGCTCATAACCTCTGCAAACTCAGCTTCGCTCAATGTAACGTCGTTGATGTTGATAGATACAAGCGTATATGTATTACCGTTTGCCGTGTAAGAAGCGATTCCGGTAAATTCATAGTTGTCTCCGATAGCAACCTTCTGTGTTGAAACACCGCTCAAAGCGATAACACCGGTCTCGGTATTCTGATAGTGACCTACAGAGATAATGGAATCGGAGATCAGATTTCCCGATACGGAGAAATCATAATAAACATCGATCGGGTTCTCTTCAGGATTCTCAACTTCACCGATGAAGTCACCTTCGTTGCGCTCGATGGCAGGAGCCACCTCGCTTGCAAATATATCTGACTGATTAAGCAGATAGCATATATTTGCAGCATCATAGTAGCTGAAGGTCTCACCGGTAACAGTAAGATTATTACCAGTTACCATATAGGTGCTTACATATGCATCGCTGGGAATCGATTCACCGAGAGTATCGATGACTTCCATGGAAACGGATGTCGTCTCATCAACGATCCTTCTCATCTCAGTCAATGTGTAGTAATACTGATTCTTATCATTGATCTCTTCCTGCAATGACTGTGACTTAAGCTCAAGTCCTGCATACTCATCGCTTGCAAGTGTTGCGTTAAGCGAATCTACATCACGCTGAACACCTGTGTTGCGGAAGATATCGTAGACAACAATGGCAAGACATAAGCCGATTGCTACGATACCGACAAATACGACAACAGCCAAAACCTGTGTCTGCTTACGCGCAGATGCGGTAAATTCTCCGAAGAAGTTGATATCCTTCTTCGAGATATTCTTATTTGATCCTAATAATGCCATATAACAATCTCCTCCTTATCAGTCGTTCCTGATCAATGCGCCGCAGCAGTTGATGAACTGAGGCAACAGGAAATCCTTGGGTCCGTTTACAGTGCTGATCGTATTCAATACTTCAACCTGTGTAGACAGCTGATTTGACAATTCCTTGTCGATCTTCTTATAACCGGCACCTGAACCATAAAGGAAACATGTGCTGATGCTGTCGATATGGAACTTGGAGATTGCAAACTGAGCTGTACGGGATACTGCATCCGTAAGGCTCTTAAAGTATGCATTCGCAGCACTCTGCAAAGCCGGGGTCTCGGCAAGAGACTCATGCCACAAATCGACCTCTGAAGGATCTACCGACATCTCGGAATCGCTCTTCGTAATGTTAAGTCTCCTTGCGAGTGAAGACTGGTTGTCTCCGCCCTGAAGCTTCTTCATTGACTCTGCTACCTGGCGGATTGTGTTGTGACCGAACTGCAGTCTTCTTGTAAGGATCGGGAAGCCCTTATCAAGGATGGTTACGGTTGTTGTTGCTCCGGAAAGCTCGATAAGGAGAAGTGTTGACTGGTTAACGTTCACATTACCGTTGATGATGCCGCCGTCAAACAACTTGCGGACTGCATTCTGGTTGGTATCAAGGGCAACGGGGGTCTTCTCCATGTCCTTAAGGAAATCCCTGAATGCGAGTACGGTATCGGAAGGAACTGCTGTAGCTCTGATCTTGAGCTTCTTAGCATTGGTCTCTTCGTCAACACCGTCACCGTAAACGATGTAGTCAACGGACATATCCTTACTGCTGCTCTGTCCCATAAGCTCGAACTTGACCATGTCGCTGATCTGGTTAGCGCCGACCTGAGGGATCTCGAGGTCACGGGTATGCATAAAGCTTCCTTCAGTAGTGATAATACAGTTCTTTGTATTTATGCCCATCTTGGCCCATGCGTGCTTCAGCGCCATGTTGACACCGAAGGAATCTGCAATCTGACCGTCGTTGATGGAATCTGCTTCGAGAGGGATAACTCCGACTTTCTCTATGCTGACAACGCCTGTCTTTGTATTATAGGAACCTACAGCAAGCTTGAGGTTGGGGCTGGACATATCGAGCACCATGTACTGAGTTCCTCTTCCTGTTGATAATGCCATATATTTTATTCTCCTTTCAACCAATAAACTGAGCCATTGTAAAGATAGGCATCGCGATTCCGCCTACCGTAAGACCGATTACGATAGCCATAACGATAAGCATAAGAGGCTCGAGAGCCGCCGTCATCTTGGCAGTTGCGGCATCCGCCTCATCCTCAAAGTAATCGGCAGCCTTATCAAGAATGGTATCCAATGTACCGGATTCCTCACCGATAGCCGTCATGGCATAGATCATAGGAGGGAATTCGGTTATGGGCTTGATAGCCTTCGACAAAGATGAACCCTTACGGATCTCAACTCTTGCGTCACTCAGTTTCTTCTCCAAGATAACATTATCAAGTGAAGAACCGGTTATCTCTACTGCCGTGATTACCGAGATACCGGATTTAAGCAATGTCGATACGGTACGTGTGAATCTTGCAGCAGCATTCATCTTTGTTGCTTTTCCTACGACCGGGATTCTCAACATCAACATATCCCACTGGGCGTGTCCCCTCTCGGAACGCTTCCATGTGTTGAATATGAATACGATCGCACCGCCGACACCGAGATAAATGAACCAATAATGAACGAGTGAATTAGATACAGCCATGATGAACTTGGTAAGGCCAGGAAGTTCACCGCCGAGACCGGTGATCGTATCTGCGATACCGGGAACGAGGAATGTCATGAGACCTACAACGATACATACTGTCAATCCTGCAAGGATCTTAGGATATGTCATTGCGGACGATATCTTATTCTTGAGCTTTGATTCTTTCTGGAAGTGAACGGCAAGTCGCTCCATGATCTCGTCAAGTCGACCGGATTCCTCACCTGCGGATACCATCGAGTACATGATCGAAGGGATTGCGTCTTTCTGTTCCTTAAATGCTTCTGAAAGAGACTTACCGGACTGGATCTGCTCATAGACTTCACCGATAACCCTCTTGGACCTCTTGGTCTCACACTGCTGATAAAGCATGTCCAAGGATCTGACAACCGTGATACCTGCTGATAACAAGGATGCCAACTGTCTTGTGATCAATACCAGCTCCTTAGTATTGAGTCGTTTGCTGCCAATTTCCATATTGGCAAGACCCTGACCCTTATCAAGCTCTAATGAGACGATGAATTTGCCGTCCGCCTTCAGCTTTCTTGATGCGTCTGCGACACTTGATGCATCAAGAACACCCGATGACGATTTGCCGTGCTCGTCCAGAACCTGATATCTGAAATTAGGCATATATCATTCCTCCTGTATTAATTTTACTTACTGAAAATCGATATCTCCGAACAACGGGCTGTTCGCAGGACCGCCGACGTTGTTGATATATCTCTTAAGATCATCGGGGAAGCGGCATCTCTGCATAGCCGTTTCTCTGGAGATTATCTTTCTCTTAACAAGCTCGGCAAGGTAGAAGTCCAAAGGACACATGCCTGCCTGCAGGTTCGTAGCGATAGCACTGTCTATCTGATATGTCTTACCTTCACGGATGTTATTGCGGATAGCATCATTAGCAAGCATGATCTCAAAGGCAGCGCATCTTCCTCCGTTTATTCTCGGAACAAGAGTCTGGCAGATAACCGCTACGATGATGGAACCGAGCTGTACTCTGATCTGATCCTGCTGATGAGGAGGGAAAACGTCTATGATACGGTTAACGGTATCGGAAGCTGATGAAGTATGAAGTGTGGAAAGGACCAAGTGACCCGTCTCAGCTGCAGTGATCGCAGTACTGATGGTATCAAGGTCACGCATCTCACCGACAAGGATAACATCGGGGTCTTCACGGAGAGCAGCTCTCAAGGCATTCGCGAAGGAAAGTGTATCCTCGTGAACTTCTCTCTGGTTGATCATCGCCTCACCATGATTATGAAGATACTCGATAGGCTCCTCCAATGTAAGAACGTGACATCTCTTAACCGTATTGATGTGACCTACCATAGCAGCCAGTGTTGTGGACTTACCGGAACCCGTGGGACCCGTAACAAGGATCAGTCCTCTCGGCTTTAATGCCAGCTCCTTGAAGAGCAAAGGCAGTCCCAAACGCTCACAGGTCGGGATCTCATTGGTAATTGTTCTCGCTGCAAGAGCAAATGTACCTCTCTGCTTGTAGATGTTGCATCTGAAACGGCTGTAATCAGCTACAACAAATGAGAAGTCGATCTCTCCTCTTTCCGCCAGATACTGCTGTCTTGACTTATCGATCATCGACTTGCAGAGGAATTCCGTATCCTCCGGTGTCAAGATCTGATTCGTCAAAGGCATGAGTTCACCCGATACTCTGATCATAGGGGGAAGTCCCGCTGTGATGTGTGTATCAGATGCACCTCTTCTGACGGACTCCGCCAGAATCGCCTCCATAGTAAGGCTGAATCCTTCCACTTTCCGTACCTCCTAAATATTATCCGTCTACTGAATAAGCAACTCTGTTCGCTTCGTCGATGGTCGTGATGCCTTCAACGACCAAAGCAAGCGCGGAATCCATGAGCATCTGTGTGCCCTGCTTTACAGCAAGCTGTCTCATGTCTTCCTCGGGCGCCCTCTTCTCGAGCAGCACCTTCATCTCTTTTGTAATAACAACAACTTCGTGAATGGCAATTCTTCCCTTATAACCGGAATCATTGCAGTCCTGACATCCTTCGCCCTTGTAGAGCTTCTGTCCGGGTTCGAAGTGAAACTGTTTGATGATCTGGGGATCCGGCTCGTATGCCTTACGGCAGTTGGTGCAGATTCGGCGTACAAGTCTCTGTGCAACAACTCCTACCAGAGCGGAAGATACCATGTAAGGCTCAAGTCCCATATCGACAAGACGGTTAATGGACGAGACGGCGTCATTGGTATGGATGGTGCTGAAAACAAGGTGTCCCGTAATTGCAGCTCTCATCGCGATCTCGGCAGTCTCACCGTCTCGGATCTCACCGACGAGGATGATGTCAGGGTCCTGACGGAGGATAGAACGCAGACCGCTCGCGAATGTCATTCCCGCTTTGGCATTAACCTGAACCTGGTTAAGACCGGGGATACGGATCTCGACAGGGTCCTCGACCGTGATGATATTAACTTCGGGAGTATTCTTCTCTGCGAGCAGAGTATAAAGAGTTGTGGTCTTACCTGATCCTGTAGGTCCGGAGATAAGGCAGATGCCCTGCGGGACCTTTATGATCTTGTTGATCATATCGTTATTGTGATCGGATATACCGAGATATTTCCTGTTAAGGTTTCCGTCGTTCTTGGCAAGGATACGGATAACCGTCTTCTCACCCCAGATAGTAGGAAGGATAGATACACGCATGTCGACGGGGGTTCCGTTGATCTCCGTCTGAACACGGCCGTCCTGAGGGATACGCTTCTCGGCGATATTCATTCCGCCCAGGATCTTGATTCTCGTCGTAATGGCATCTCTTGCAGATACGGGGTTGCTCATGATCTCCTGCATGACGCCGTCGATACGGATCCTTACTCTTACGCGGTCCTCCATGGGTTCGATATGAATATCGGAAGAACCTGCGCGGATAGCAAAGTCGATCATGGAATTAACGAGCTTAACAACGGGAGCGCTGTTAACCTGATCTGCGACCTCGGCAGAGAGACCTTCGATCTCATCACTGCTGAAGTCCTCGCCCAATTCCTTAGCAGCTTCGCTTGCGCTCGCTTTACCGTAATTTGCTTTGATCGTATCAAGGATACCGGTTCTTGTGGCAAGCATAAGGACGATCTCGTATCCGGTCCTGAACTGCAGGTCATCCTGAACGAGGATGTCGAACGGGTCATCGATCGCCACAACGAGACGCTCATCATCAAAACCGATAGGAACTACCGTATTCTCGGTACAATACTTCTCATTAAGCAGATTCAAAGCTCTGGGATCTACATCTATACTTGAAAGATCGATGATCGGATAATTGTACTGACTGGAAACCGCACGGAGTATGTCGAACTCTGACATAAGCCCCATCTCGGTTATTACTTCACCAAGTCTCTTCCCGCTCTCCTTCTGGACACTTAACGCCTCCGCAAGCTCTGCTGCGGTAAGGAATCCACTCTCAATGAGAATATCTCCCAGTCTCTTCATGTTTGCCTCCGATCCAAGCTCAAGCGCTTGATATTATGCGCCGTTAATATAAAGCAGGTAACAAAAAACACGTCACCACGCTGTTATATCTATAAAACTATACAACAGGGGCTTTCAAAAAACAAGTTTTTTTGTTGGTTTTGCACCCTAATATAGGAAATATACTGTTTTATATTTATAATACATACAAATCTTCTAATTAAATACATCCCTGCAGGAGGTTAACATGTCAGGACATTCCAAATGGAATAATATCAAGCGTAAAAAAGAGGCCGCGGATTCCGCAAAAGGCGCCGTATTCACCAAGATGGCAAAACTCATCGCCATCGCAGTAAAAGAAGGAGGTCCTGATCCTGAGGGTAACTCCAAACTCAAGGATGTTATTTCAAAGGCCAAGGCGGCAAATATGCCCAATGACAACATAAAGAGGGCTATACAGAAAGCAGCGGGCGCCGGCGAAGGAGATGACTACGAACAGATCCAGTACGAGGGATACGGTCCCGGCGGTATCGCCATCATGGTAAGGGCTCTGACCAACAACCGCAACAGGACCGCTGCCGATGTGCGTCATATGTTCTCAAAATTCGGCGGACAGCTCGGTGTTGACGGAAGCGTCTCTTTCCTTTTCGAAGACAAGGGCGTGATCCTTATCTCAAGAGAAGACTTCGAGGATGAGGATAAAGTTATGGAAGATGCGCTCGAAGCAGGAGCATCTGATTTCGTACCCGAAGACGAGTACTATGAGATCGACACTGAAGCGGATGACTACTACGAGGTAAAAGACGCGCTCGAGAGCAAGGGATATGAATTCATCGACTCGAGTGTCGGACCCGTAGCCATTACTCTCAACAAGGTGGAAGATCCCGCGATCGCCGAGAATCTCGAGAAGATGCTCGACATGATGGAAGAAAATGAAGACGTTCAGGAAGTTTATCACAATTGGGATAACTGATGACGGAAACTGAGACAAGATCGACAGGAGAGCAAAAAAAGCCCACTCTCATTCCCGAACTGCGAGCCACTTTAAAGAAGATCGATTTCACGCAGACCGAATCCAAATCAAAGTCTGCCGAACAGAGCACCGATACCATTCTTCAGAGCGAAGCGCTTACGCGGGAAGTATTGTCTCAGACTGCCGTTATCGCTTTTGTCGGTCAGTCCGGCACGGGCAAGAGTACCCGTGCCATAGCGGTTGCCCGTCAGAACAATATCGAATATCTCATAGATGACGGTCTCCTTATAAACGGAGGCAGGATCATTGCCGGAACATCGGCAAAGAAGGCTCCGAGCAAGATGGAATCGGTAAGACAGGCGCTGTTTGTCGATCCGACGAGGTCGCAGGTCATGCGCAGAGCCATTATCGAATGCAGACCGAAAGCCATCATGATACTCGGCACTTCGGATTCCATGCTCGAGAAGATTACTACCAACCTGTGGCTCAATAAACCATCCATGCTTATAAGGATCGAGGATGTCTCCACAGAGGAAGAGAGACGCCACGCTAGGAGCACGAGGATGAACGAGGGCATGCATACGATCCCCGTACCGACCATGGAGATCAAACATGAATTCTCAGGTTATT
>JAFXPN010000007.1 GCA_017527865.1 Clostridiales bacterium | reverse complement strand
TGCTGTCCTCCGCTTAAGGAAAGCGTATTTCTCTTCTCGTATCCTTCGAGGTTTACGAGCTTTAATGCATACTTGATCTTGTCTTTGATATACGAAACGCTCTTCTTCTTAAGCTTGAGTCCGAATGCGATGTTCTCTTCCACGTTCATGTGAGGGAAGAGGGAATACTTCTGGAATACGGTATTAACATTTCTCTTCTCGGGAGGGAGCATGGTGATGTCCTTCCCTTCGAAAAGCACTCTTCCGCTGTCCGGACGCACGAATCCGCCGATTATCCTTAATATCGTCGATTTGCCGCAGCCGGAAGGGCCCAGGAGAGTGACAAACTCGTTCCTGCCGATATCAAGATTGAAATCCTCCAGGATCTTTTTTCCGTCGAAGGTTTTATCTATATGCTCCATTTGTAATATAACGTCTGACATTAATCTCTCCTTGCGGTGCGTCAGAAACTCGGAGGCGTGGAGATCCATAAGAATACGGATTCCGCTTTGCTCGCCGATTCTATGCGGTGTTCTTTATTTGCCTGGTAGACGAATGAATCGCCCTTGCGGACCTTATATGCTTTGTCGCCTATGTTAAGCTTGATGGCGCCCTGAAGCACATATCCGAATTCCTCTCCCTCATGGGGCTTGTCGGGTCTCATTGAAGTGCCGGGCTTTAATCTTACGAGGATCGGTTCGATGGCGCCGTTCTGGGCTGATGTTATGAGCCATTCGACGATATTCCCGTTCTTGTCCTCTTTCTCAAAATAATCTTCGCTCTTATATACGATACGGGGTTCTGTTTCTTCCGAGAAGAAATCGGACAGGTTGGTGCCTAAGCATTCCACTATATCTTCGAGGGTCGATACACTCGGAGCGGTCTGCCCGCGCTCGAGCTGGGATATAAAACTCTTGGTAAGCTCGCATCTTGCCGCGAGCTCATCCTGGGTGAGTCCGTTTCTGTTACGGAGGTCCTTTATCTTAAGACCGATCTTTTTCTCTATTTCCAATAAAATAACAACCCCGCTTCGAATAATGCCGCTTTCCGACAAGCAACATTATATTAATACTAAACAAAGAGTCAAGTATTATTTTATCCGGAGCTTAACTGAATCCGATATACTCCCAGGCGCTGCTGTCCAGTACGTCGCCGCTTTGCGCATCATACTGATACCATAATCCCGGAGTATAGGTCGTTGTTCCTTCAGGCGGATTAGGTTCATTTATATAGAAATGAGGATGCATGTCCGGCTGCCCTATGCCGTTTTGTATGGGATTGCCCGTGAAAGGATTTACGGGATCGTCGATTATCCCGTTGAGCGCAAGGTACGGGGTATCTGCGTTCGTGATGAAAGTATCGGATACGGTATATCCCGTCTCATCGAAATCCTTAACCATCATCAGACAGTTGAACATAAAAGGATTCGGATCCGTCTCACCCAGTTCGATCCCGTTTATGCCTATGTCGGCCCTGCCGTGATCGGATACCAGTATTATCCTTGTATTGTCATAGATCCCGATATCCCTTAAGTAATCGAACCAGTCGGCCAGAGCGAGAAAGACTGCAGTCTGTGACTGGAATTGTTCAATACGTTCCGGGGTATCGATGTTGAGAGTGACTCCGTTATAAGAGAATTCGTTCTCTATCTGACCGATATAAGCCGAATTATCTATGACCATTGAAGGTTCATAGTCAGGATACGAGAGCATAGACGGTTCATGCGTGGTGTTATTGACGAGGAGCGTAAATGTTCCCGTACCGTCAACGCTGTCGGTTACCGCGGTTATGGTGTCAAGATCCCGTATGACGTAATATGCATTGAGGAAATCAAAGTGCTGTCCTGTTGCATGATACATGTCTTCCGTTACCTGCGAGTAGCTGCTGCCGCTGACCCTTCTGTTCGTGTCATTGAAGAATCCTATGTCATATATCCCTTTCCGAAGGAACATTGGTGATGCAAGTTCAACTCCGTAAACGAACAGATTGCGGTCGAAGAACGAAGACCAGTCATCCACCATGTCGTCAAAGTAAGGATTCATTACCTCGCTTGTGATATATGTATTGACCTGCGGACGCATATCGTCAAAGACAGACAGATCCGGTATCTGTGTGTATCCTGCGTAAGAAGGATCGCAGACGGTTACGTAATATCCGTTGTCCGCAAAGATGGACGGCATTACTTTCAATGCTTCATTGTGCTTGTCCACAAGCAGTTCATCCGATCTTGCATTGATCATTTCAGGGGTGTATTCATGACCTCCGAAGATCGAGGGAGATCCGATGATCGTACACCTGCCGTATGAAAGAGAGTTGTCGTAATAGGTAAATCCGTCGAACCTTTCAGCCAGACCGGGATTGTTGTTCATGATATACGGAACATATCTGCCTATCGCCCTGTCGAGCATGATGACGACCACGTTCCGGCCTTCGGCCGACAGCGTTATCTGAGGATATTCGCGCTGGTCCTCCGTAAATGAATACCGGACCTGTTCTTTTCTTATCGTGTTCAGGTAAAGCACCGAATAACTTGCCGTGGCGATCAATGCGATAACCGAGATCAGGACGAACAGGTTAAGGAAATTGTATTTATATAATATGTGGATAAGAAGGATGATACAGACCATAACCGCGAAGTTGATGATGACTTCGGTCATGGGTATGTCGACATAAGTCCTTATATAAAGGTACCGGTTCATGTCTCCCGTTCTTTTATAGAATGCAAAGTAATTGAATGCCGCGCAGAAGAAAACCGAGGTCATGACGCGGGCGGAGATCTTCCTGCTTCGAAGGATAAGATGGTAGATGCCGCCCCATACAAAGAATACTCCCAAAGCTATCAGGAATGAGTGGAGCTCAAAGGTGATAAGGTCGATCGTCCGGTAATTTGTGAGAAAATCACCGACTGATCTTACGAGCAGATCACCCGGGATGAGAAGACCGATGAGTATGCTGCAGCTTATGGAATAAAACACAAAGATCCTGTTGCATGCTTTATCCTGACCTGCATCTTTACGATTCTTATCAGCCTGCCCTGATGTCTTAACGGGAATGATCTTTGAAACAATATTCTTAAGAAGTGAGAATACATTGTTTAAAGTCCAGTACAGTACAAGTCCCGAAGGAGAATTATAAAGAAGGACGAGAAATACCAGCGCGGTGATATAAAGCTGCAGTTTGGCTCTTAGTCCCATGTCCTTCGAGTAGACCGTGCCGGATATGATGTTTATCGCTGTCATCAGAACCGGAAGCAGATTCACGGCAATTGACCCCATCCTGATCATTCCGTCAGGCGCCCCCAAGTCCTCTATGGGTCCGAAGGAAGTCCCTTTGAGGACAAGTGCTGCCGAGAGCATCCTGTATGCCGCGATGAAGAAGGGGATCTGCAGAAGAAGCGAAAAGGAGCTCCGCATTATCATCAGCGGGTGATAATGATTCTCCTTATAGTATGCCTGCAGCAGCAGGACCTGTTCATCCCCCTTGAAGGCTTTTTTGATCCTGTCTTTTCCGGGCTTGAGCTTCTTCTCGATATCCGCAGTCCTTCGCGATAATTCGTCGGCGCGGTTATACAGGGGCAAAGACAGCAGTCCCACGGTTATGCTGAGGATGACGATAGAGAAGACCGCATTGCCGGAAACTCTGTAAGACACAGAGAATATGAACTCATAGATAAGTTCGAGCGGGCGGATTATCGAATAGTACAAGATGCTGACCGGATCCATAAGATGATTATATTCAAAAAGTCGGGATAGTACAGTTTGAGGCAAATATGAGTTATCGTCAAATGGCGTTTGACATTCTTTGACCTTGGTGTTATCTTGTATTTGGCACTCGAAGAACAAGAGTGCTAATCGTTAAGAGAAAGGAGCGTCAAGTATGCAGGTCAATGACAGAAAGATGAAGGTCTTGCAGGCGATCGTGGATGATTATGTCACGACAAACGAGCCCGTCGGGTCAAAGACTCTTATCGAGAGACATAATTTTCCGGTAAGTTCCGCGACGCTCCGTAACGATATGGCAGAGCTCGAGCGGATGGGGCTTATAGAGAAGCCTCATACTTCTGCTGGAAGGATCCCTTCAGACAGGGGATACAGGGAATATGTGGATTCCCTGATGACCGTCGATCAGCTTACCGAGGAAGAGCGTGAGGATATCTCCAGGAGGATCGATACAACGGTCTATGAGGCGAGGGATCTTCTTAAGAACGCCTCGGCCGCCCTGTCCGAGACCACGGGTCTTGTGTCTCTTGTAATGACTCCCAGGCTTGCGGGATCTTCGCTCCTTCAGCTTAAGCTCCTGATGATCGAACCGGGCAAGGCGCTCGTGGTAATGGTCCTTTCGGCGGGCGTCGTTAAGGATAAGGTCGTAAGGATTCCTAACTTCCTTACACCCGAGCAGTTAAAGGACATCTCCGATTCTGTCGAGAAGAGCCTGAACGGCAAGCCTCTCGACGAGATCACGCTCGTGACCCTTGCGACTTCGGTCAAGACTACGAAGATACCCGATTCGCTCCTTAATCAGGTCCTTTACGAGACATATACGGCGATCAAGCAGGCAGACAGGCTCGATGTATATCTTGAGGGAGAGCACAATATGCTGAAGCTTCCGGATTTCTCTGAACTGCGCAGAGCCCAGAACCTTCTCGGCACGCTCTCGCACGACGGCATGGTCGCAGGATATGTTAACGAGATCGAGAAGGAGAAGACGGGCGGCGACGATACCTACATGATCAGGATCGGACAGGAGATCGCGCTCGAGGGGCTGGAGGACTGCAGCTTCATAACGACTACATACAAGATCGGCGATACGATCTCAGGCAATATCGGCGTTATAGGTCCCAAGAGGATGGACTACAGCAAAGTTATCTCTCAGATTGATTTTGTAAGATACAAGATCAATGAACAGATAAAGAATATCAACGGATGAAAGGGAGGATAAAGAGTTGACGGACGACGAGAATGAAGTTCTTGAATTCCCCGAGGACGACGAGCCCACGATAGACGATATCGATCTCGAACAGGATCCCGAGGATGAGGAAGAAGACGAAGAGCTCGAAGCAGGCGCTGATGAAAGTGCAAGGATCAAAGAGCTCGAGGACAGGTATGTAAGGCTTTTCGCCGAGTACGACAATTTCCGCAAGAGGACGGCAAAGGAGAAGGAAGATCTTTATGCGAGCGCCGTAGTGGAAGTTACGAAGCAGTGGCTGTCGGTACTCGATAATATCGACCGTGCGCTCGATGCAGCGAAAGCAGCCGCAGCCAAAGACGGAGAGGTCGACGAGACCGAGGACAAGATGCTCCAGGGTCTCGAGCTTATAAAGAAGCAGGCTGCCGATGTGCTTGCCAAGATCAACGTAACTGAGATCGAGTGTGAGCGCGGAACGGCTTTCGATCCTAATCTGCACGAAGCCGTGATGCATACGGAGGACGACTCGCTGGGTGAGAATGAGGTAGCTCAGGTTTTCCAGAAGGGTTATATCCTCAAGGACCGTGTTGTAAGACACGCGGTGGTTCAGGTAGCAAACTGATCAAACTATTTATATAAGGAGACAAAGAAATGTACGACATCAGATCTTCACTGGTACCTACAGTAATCGAGTCCTCATCAAGAGGCGAGAGAGCTTATGATATCTACTCAAGACTTCTCAAGGAAAGGATCGTTATACTGTCCGAGGAAGTAAACCATGTAACGGCAAGCCTTATCACGGCGCAGCTCCTCTTCCTCGAAGCAGAGGATCCCGATAAGGACATCCAGTTCTATATCAACAGCCCCGGAGGATCCGTAACGGACGGACTTATGATCTACGACACGATGAAGCTCATCAAGCCCGATGTACAGACGATCTGCATGGGTATGGCAGCTTCGATGGGTTCCGTACTCCTCGCTGCAGGAACAAAAGGGAAAAGATGCATCCTTCCTAACGCAGAAGTAATGATCCACCAGCCTTTGGGCGGCGCTCAGGGTCAGGCGACAGAGATCCTCATCGCAGCGGAGCACATCAAGGATACGAGAACAAGGCTTAACCAGATCCTGGCTGACGCCTGCAACAGACCCCTCGAGGATCTGATGAGAGATACGGACAGAGATCACTGGATGACAGCCAAGGAGGCTCTCGATTACGGTATCGTCGACAAGATACTCGAGAGCAAGAAATAATCTGAAAAAGAAACAGGAGGAATAATAATATGGCAAAAGTAATCGGTATTGACCTTGGTACGACAAATTCGTGCGTAGCAGTTATGGAAGGTTCGGAGACGGTAGTAATACCCAATCCCGAAGGAAACAGAACTACACCGTCAGTTGTCGCTTTTACAAAGGACGGAGAGAGGCTTATCGGCCAGGTGGCTAAGCGCCAGGCGGTAACCAATCCCGACGGAACGGTGCAGTCCATCAAGAGAGAGATGGGCTCCGACTATAAGGTAAGCATCGGAGATAAGAAGTATACTCCCCAGGAGATCTCCGCGATGATCCTTTCCAAGCTCAAGAGTGATGCTGAGGCTTATCTCGGCCAGCCCGTTACACAGGCAGTCATCACGGTTCCCGCATACTTCACTGACTCACAGCGTCAGGCTACAAAGGACGCAGGAAAGATCGCAGGACTTGAGGTTCTCCGTATCGTAAACGAGCCTACGGCAGCTTCTTTGGCTTACGGACTCGATAAGGAAGAGGACCAGAAGATCCTTGTATTCGACTTGGGCGGCGGTACGTTCGATGTATCCATCCTCGATATCTCCGACGGTGTATTCGAAGTTCTTGCGACAGCAGGAAACAACAGATTGGGCGGTGACGACTTCGATAACAAGATCGTTGACTACCTTGTTGATTCCTTCAAGGCTTCCGACGGAGTTGATCTGAGAAATGACCGTATGGCAATGCAGAGACTTCGTGAGGCTGCTGAGAAGGCTAAGATCGAGCTTTCCGGTGTTACATCTTCCAACATCAACCTGGCTTACATCACGGCTGATGCTACAGGTCCCAAGCACATGGACATCACTCTCACAAGAGCCAAGTTCGATGAGCTTACGGCTGACCTCGTACAGAAGACAATGGATCCCGTTAAGAGAGCTTTGTCCGATGCAAAGCTTTCAACAAACGATATCAACAAGATCCTTCTTGTAGGCGGCTCGACGAGGATCCCTGCAGTTCAGGATGCTGTTAAGAACTATTTCGGCAAGGATCCGTTCAAGGGCATCAATCCCGATGAGTGCGTTGCTATCGGTGCTGCTATCCAGGCAGCTGTTCTTACCGGTGATGTTAAGGGCCTGGTTCTCCTCGACGTAACACCTCTTTCGCTCGGTATCGAGACAGAGGGCGGCATCTTCACTAAGATGATCGAGAGAAATACGACCATCCCCGCCAAGAAGTCGATGGTATTCTCCACGGCTGCCAATAACCAGACACAGGTCGACGTTCATGTTCTCCAGGGTGAGCGTGAGATGGCTCAGTACAACAAGTCTCTCGGCAACTTCATCCTCGACGGCATCGCACCCGCGCCCCGCGGTGTTCCTCAGATCGAGGTTACGTTCGATATCGATGCAAATGGTATCGTTAATGTTTCCGCAAGAGATAAGGGTACGGGAAGAGAGCAGAAGATCACGATCACAGCTTCTTCCAACATGAGCGATGAAGATATCGAGAAGGCTATCAAGGATGCTGAGCTTCACGCTGCTGAGGATAAGGAGCGCAAGGAGAAGGTTGATACAAAGAATAAGGCAGAATCCACCGTATACCAGACAGAGAAGGCTCTCGAGGACTTCGGCGACAAGGTAAGCGAAGAGGATAAGGCTCCTGTCAAGGAAGCGGTCGAGAAGCTTAAGGAAGCTATCTCCAAGGATGATACCGAGGCCATGAAGACCGAGACGGAGAATGTTTCCAATGTCCTTATGAAGCTCGGTGAGAAGTTCTATCAGGCATCGGGCGCAGGCGCGCAGGGCGCACCTAATCCCGAAGACTTTGCAGGATACGGCAACCCGGGCGCTGACAGCGGCGCAGGTGATGCCGGCGCCGACGGCTTCAAGAGCGCAGGCGGCGATTTCTGATCAGACTGAGATTGGTAAGTTCAGAGCGGGCCACGTTCGTGTGACCCGCTTACACATTTTAGAGTAGATTCAAGGGAGAAGGCTTTATGGCTTCCGGCGATTATTATGACATATTGGGTGTGCAGAAGGGCTGCTCTGACGAGGAGCTCAAGAAGGCATACCGTAAACTTGCGAAGCAGTATCACCCGGACTTAAATCCCGGTGATAAGGCTGCCGAACAGAAGTTCAAAGATGTAAACGAGGCATATTCCGTATTGTCTGATGCCGACAAGAGACGCAAGTACGATCAGTTCGGTAAGGGCGCGGTCGACGGCTCCGGCGGATTCGGAGGAGGCAGCTACGGCGGATACGGAGTCGACTTCGATCCGATGGATATCTTCAATTCGTTCTTCGGAGGCGGATTCGGAGGATTCGGCGGATCATCTTCCAGAAGGCGCAACGGCCCTTCCAAGGGAGCCGATCTTAAGTACGGAATGTCACTCGAATTCATGGAAGCGGCATTCGGATGCGAGAAGGATATCTCTTTTTCGAGAGAGGACCTGTGCCCTTCGTGTAAGGGGTCCGGAGCCAAGGCGGGCACTGCGCCCGAGACATGCCCCTCGTGCCGCGGATCGGGACGTATACAGACCCAGACCCAGACTCTGTTCGGCATGACCATGGTGACGAAGGACTGCCCCGCGTGCGGCGGCCGCGGCACTGTCATAAGAACTCCCTGCCCCGACTGTAACGGCAAGGGACGCAAGGTCACAAAGCGCAATCTTCATGTTAAGGTTCCTGCCGGTGTCGATACTGGCGACATGCTTCCCATATACGGCGAAGGCGAGCCCGGAAGAAACGGCGGCCAGAAGGGCAATCTCTATATAGAGTTCAAGGTCAAGAAGCACGAAGTGTTTGTAAGGCAGGGCAGAAACACATTCTGCGAAGTGCCGATCACTTTGGGTCAGGCTGCGCTGGGCGCCGAGATAGAAGTGCCTACGATCGACGGACCCATGAAGTATCAGGTAAAGGAAGGCACGCAGCCGGGAGATCAGCAGACATTCAAGAACCGGGGCATCACGGATAAGAACACTCCGTCTATAAGAGGAGATCATACCGTAAGATTCGTGATCGAGATCCCAACAAAGCTCAACGATTCACAGAAAAAGCTCCTGAAGCAGTTCGAAGCTTCGCTTACGGAGAAGAACTACGCGAAGAAGAATACGTTCTTTGAGAATCTGAAGAAGATCTTTAAGTAATATGAAGTGGGCTGAATTTACGATAATAACTACAGAAGAAGCATCCGATGCGATCGCCGAGATGCTCGCGCAGATAGGCGCCGACGGGATCGCAGTGACCGATCCGTGGGAGATCAGAAGGATCATAGAAGATCCCGATTCACTGTCATATGCGGACGGGGGATTTGTCGATTCGCTGGGCGAGGACGTCACGGTCAAAGCTTATTTTGCCGAACTCGACGGACTGATCAGGCTTGGACCCAAGGCAGAGGAATATATCGATGAATTCGATACGACTGCGATCTACGGCAATATCACCGGAAGCCGTGTCAGTGTGGATGAGGCACTTCGCATCTTGAAAGAACAACTCGGGAAGATATCCGCATTCCTTGATATAGGAAAGGGATTTGATTCCTGGAAGTATGTTCAGGATCAGGACTGGGAGAATGAGTGGAAGAAGGACTATAAAGCTTTCCGCATCTCAGACCGTGTCGTGATCTGTCCGTCGTGGGAGACTTTTGAAGCTTCTCCTTCAGACGTTGTGGTTTCTCTTGACCCCGGGTCGGCATTCGGTACGGGAACGCACGAGACCACGTCGACCTGTGCCGTCATTCTGGATGACGTGATCAAGGGCGGCGAGAAAGTATTGGATCTCGGAACCGGCTCAGGTATTCTGGCTATCATCTGCAAGAAACTCGGAGCAGGAGAGGTCGATGCGGTCGATATCGATAAGCTCGCAGTTGATGTCGCTGTTGATAATTGTGAGATCAACGGCTGTCCGGATATTCAGTGCTATGTAGGCGAGTTAAAGAATGTCCGTTCCTCTGACTACGATATTATCGTCGCTAACATAATCGCGGATGTGATCGCGTCAATAGCGTGTGACATTCCTTCAAGACTCGCGCTCGGCGGCAAGTTCATCTGTTCGGGGATCATCAATACCAAGAAAGAAATGGTGGAGAAGGCTCTGGCCGATTCAGGCTTCAAGATCCTTCGTATGGAGGAGAAGAACGACTGGATGGCTTACGAGTGTGAGCTTTCCTGACCGTTAGCCTTCTGTCTTATGCAGCAGGCAGATCAAGAATTGACAGGTTGTTTGAATTCCTCATCTTAACAGCGGGAATTCTTACAGCCTTTCTTATTATCGAATCAAGATCATATTCATCGATGATGCGGTCTTTATACATAAATTCTCTTTCGTAATATCATTGTGTGTCCTAATAAATGTACTAACAGAGACAATAGAACAAAAATTCTGATTTTGTTTGGATATAGTGCGGGTATAATGTAGAGGTTCATCACAAATTAAGGGGAGTAATAACTATGAAGCGATTGATCGCTGCGATAATATCATTAACCATTCTTACAGGGGGTATATGCTCGTGTTCGAATGCTGAAGCGGACATTGAGCAGACAGATGATACTTCATCTCCTTCCATAACGGAGGTTCAAGTTGATTCCGATGTTCAGATTCTGTACCGCTACGCATCTGCTGAAGAGGGCGTGGAGCTTATGATGGCCAACACTGAATACTATGACGGATTCAGTCAGAATGACCTCGATTATAAACTTGCACAATCAGGGGCAACCATGGAGGATTATCTTGAGTTTGCCGGAGAGCAGGTTCTTGATTTTGATGAGGATGAGATTGCAAAGATCGATAACTGTTTCAGAAGGATTGAAGGCATCATCAGTGAGAATGGATATGAGCTTCCTCCTATTGATGAGATCATCCTGATCAAGACAACCATGGACGAAGAGCCCGGAGCAGGCGCATATACACACGGAACAGAGATCTATCTGGGCGATGGCTTTATCGACGTCATTGATGAAGAAAGACTTACGGTCCTGTTGTGCCATGAGATGTTTCACTGCCTCACAAGATGCAATCCGGAATTCCGTGAGGAGATGTATTCGCTTATAAACTTTACCGTGGTTGACCATGACTTTGAGCTTCCCGAATCCGTATTCGAATATCACATCAGTAATCCCGATGTTGAGCATCACAATTCCTATGCAACCTTCATCATCCGCGGTCAGGAGATTGACTGCTTTACTGATTTTGTTACTACGATGCACTATGATGAGAGTCAGTCGGATTTCTTCAGCTGCGGCACGACTGCGCTTATTCCCATTGACGGTTCCGACCTGTACTACACTCCGGACGAAGCCGAGAATTTCTATGATGTATTCGGAATGAATACGGGCTATGTCATCGACCCCGAAGAATGTATGGCAGATAATTTCTCGTACGCCATGGTTTACGGTATGGATGGTTTTGACGGTGAGGGTTACCCGAATCCTGAGATCATCGAGGGAATACTGACTTATCTCGGCGCCTCATTTGTAGGGTAGTCATTAGTCCGGTTATGTTAAAATCATTTGGAAGATTATAGAACTGTCAAAGTCGTTGCCGCGGTCATCAGACGCGGCAATAAGATTTTCGCCACGCAGAGAGGTTACGGAGAGTATAAGGACGGCTGTGAGTTTCCCGGAGATAAAGTGGAACCCGGAGAGTCCCCGCGCGATGCTCTGTGCGCGAGATCAAAGAAGAACTCGATTCTGTAGAGTGGCTGCCCGCGGATGTTAAAGTTGTGGAGACCATCAGGAAAGCTTTGGCAGAGTGAGGAAGAATATGGAAGACGAATTCGGAAAAATAGTTGAAAAGTTCGACAGGCCGGTTCCCACACCCGGGACGATAGTCCGTCATTTTAAAAGGGAGATGGAGTCGGAAGGGCACATGTATCTTTATAAGATCATCGGCGTGGCACATCACTCTGAGACGAACGAGAATCTCATGGTCTATCAGGCTCTGTACGGTGATGGTAAGATGTGCGCCAGACCTCTGCACATGTTCATGAGCGAGGTGGATCACGACAAGTATCCTGATGTTAAACAGAAATACAGATTTGAGGTGGTTTGAATGGAAGAACTCAGAGTCGACATGAATGAATATACCCCTGAGGCAATTGAGAAGAATAACAGGGAGAAGCAGCTGCTTTTTAAGTTCAACCACACGATGCCTTGCACACCCGAATATGATGAGGTGATGAAGGAGGTATTCGGCGACAGAATCGGCGAAGGTTCCTATGTGGCTGCCCCGATATACGGTGCGGCAATCGATAAGATCGTCATCGGCAGAAACTGCTATGTCAACAACAACTTTCTTGCGATGGCAAGAGGCGGCGTTACACTTGAAGATGATGTAATGGTTGCGGCCAACGTTCAGATCCTTACGAATAATCACGACCCTTATAAGAGGGAGATCCTTACCTGCAAACCCGTACTCATTAAGCAAGGTGCATGGATAGGTGCAGGTGCATCGATAATGCCGGGAATAACAATAGGCAAATATGCAATCGTGGGAGCTGCATCAGTGGTCACACATGATGTTCCGGATTACGGCGTCGCTGTCGGCAATCCTGCAAGAGTAGTAAAGACTCTTGATCCCGATAAGTTTGAGTGACAGGCTGATACCCTGTCACATAAAAAGATCGTCAATCATTTTGTCGAGTCTTTAATGAGAGAATATATCCTTTTTTGCACCGCTAATCTCGGACATAAACCGGGAATAACACAAAATGTCCCCAGCGCTTGACAGAAGCGCTTGTCAAAGTGTAAATTATCATTCGTAAACCGATGAGCGGGGAGTAGTACTCGACGCATAAATCCGGCAAAGAGAGTCGCGGGCGGTGGGATCGCGATACGGAGGGCGGAGAAGAATGGACCCCGTGAGGGCGGGCAGGAAATGGCCCGACGGGAACTCTTCCGTTATCAGCAGAGCATGTTTGTCGGAACATGAAACGAGAGGGCTGCAAATACAATAGTCACAAAGCAGTCAAATCAGGTGGTACCGCAGTAAATAACTGTCCTGTGTCTCATAGAGGCACAGGATTTTTTATTGCATCCGACATATAAGAAAGGAGGCCGAACATGGCAAAAGAACCTAAGAGAATTTTTCTGACAGAAGATGAGATGCCGACAAGGTGGTACAACGTCCGTGCGGATATGAAGAACAAGCCCGCGCCTATGCTTCACCCCGGAACTCACAAGCCCCTTACTCTCGAGGAGATGACACCCATCTTCTGCGAAGAACTGTGTAAGCAGGAGCTCGACAACGACACACGTTACATCGATATCCCTGAGGAGGTTCAGGAGTTCTACAAGATCTTCCGTCCGTCTCCGGTCATCCGCGCATACCAGCTCGAAAAGGCTCTCGGCACACCCGCCAAGATCTACTACAAGTTCGAGGGCAACAACACATCCGGATCCCACAAGCTTAACTCCGCTGCAGCTCAGGTTTATTACGCTAAGAAGCAGGGACTTACAAGCTTAACAACCGAGACCGGTGCAGGTCAGTGGGGAACGGCTCTTTCCATGGCATG
>JAFXPN010000028.1 GCA_017527865.1 Clostridiales bacterium | reverse complement strand
CATATCCGTTATTGTCTCAATAAGCTCATCAAGAAGCTCGATGACATCCAGAGCCTCATCAACAAGGTAAAGTCTTTGGTCAAGTGCTACCTGGTCGTTACGGGAGCGGCCTGTGTGAAGACGCTTGCCGGCATCGCCGATACGGTTGGTAAGCTCTTCCTCAATAAACATATGGATATCTTCGGCATCGGAATCAAAAGTGAGCTTGCCGGACTCTATGTCCTCCTTGATGGACAAAAGACCTTCGCGTATATCATCAGCGTCTTTCTGAGAGATGATGCCCTGACGTGCGAGCATTGCGGAGTGCGCTACAGAACCTTCGATATCCTGAGCATACATTCTTGAATCAAAAGGAAGGGAAGAGTTGTAGTCGTTTACGGTCTTGTCAGTAGCCTTCTCGAAACGGCCTGCCCACATTTTCTTTGCCATATCAATTACTCCTTAACATAGTCGGGATCGATCCTGACCATCTCGGCCAGCGCTTTGTTTCTGTAGTTCAGATCTTCACGGAGCGTAAAGCCCTGTGACTCCCAGAAAGCATTCCCGCCTTCATTCTTCTTGAAAGCAACAAGAAGCACTTTATTGATGCCCTCATCCTTAAGCGCTTCTAATGCCAGTTCGACAAGCCTGTTGCCGATCTTCATCCGTCTGTTGTCCGGTGAGACACAGGCGTGCTGGATGATACCGCGTCTGCCGTCGTGCCCACATAATATACACCCTACGACCTTGCCCTCACAAGTTGCAACAAAGCTGGTTGTGGGGTTCCTTTTAAGGTATTTGTCTATGCCTTCAACAGAGTCATCTTTATCGTTAAGACCGTTGCCGCACAGTATCCAAAGATCATAGCACTGCTTATAATCGTCAATTGTCATCAGTCTGTATTCGATCATCGGTCAATCCTCCGGAATATACTCGAGTTCCTTGCAGGTCCAGTCTTCGCCTAAGCATGAATAGTTTTCGGTTATGCCTGTATCTTTGAAACCGGAATTAAGATAGCAGTAGAGGGCAGAAGGATTGTTGTCGAATACACCTATGGTAACCTTCGAAGCTCCCATAAAGGAAACGGCATAATCCAAAGCTGTCTTAATCATTTCTTTCCCGAGACCCTGACCGCGGCGGTTATCATCTACAATGACAAACCCCAATCTTAATGTGTGTCTGTCGCTTTTTTCAGGATATCGTATTATGAAATAACCGATAAGACCGGAATCATCGTATGCGACGAAGTGGAATGTATCATCTGTCTTTATAGAATCTTCGTAATGAGCGATAAGGTCATTCCCCGTAATGGGATATGATTCAAAACGGTCAGCACACCAGAAACGGAATATCCTCTCGCTCTTTATCCAGGAAATGATCGTATCTGCATCACATTCTTTAAAAGGCCGTATATTCATGCAGTTCTCCTTAAAACAGAAGCGGCTGTCTCAATCATGAGGCAGCCGCAAAAGTTGCTTGATGATCGTTATCAGAGAAGACCGTTCTTCTTCTTCATGTTGGCAACGACTTTCATGGGAAGACCGAAGCAGTTGATGAATCCGCCTGCATCAGCCTGATTGTAAACTTCCTCAGCCTCGAACGTTGCAATCTCTTCATCGTAGAGAGAGAAGGGTGACTTAGCGCCTGCAGGTGTGCAGTTGCCCTTGTAGAGCTTCATCCTGACTTCGCCTGTAACAACCTTCTGTGTCTCATCAACGAATGCTGAGAGAGCCTCACGAAGAGGGTGGAACCACTGTCCGTAGTAAACCAGCTCTGCGAACCTCTGAGCTACGAGATCCTTATAGTGAAGTGTATCTCTCTCGAGTGTGAGGAGCTCAAGCTCTCTGTGAGCTGCATACATGAGAGTTCCGCCGGGTGTCTCATAAACGCCGCGGTTCTTCATGCCGACAAGCCTGTTCTCGACCAGGTCTGCGATGCCTACGCCGTTTGCGCCTGCGACCTTATTGCAGTACTTGAGCATCTCGACAGGGGAAAGCTTCTGTCCGTCAACTTCAACGGGGATGCCGTTCTCGAACTTGAATGTTACATATGTAGGAGTATCAGGTGCCTTCTCGGGGGAAACCATAAGCTCAAGGATCTTATCAAGATCAGGCTCGTTCCAGGGATCCTCAAGATCCATACCCTCGTGAGACAGATGCCAGAGGTTCTCGTCCTTACTGTAGTTGTTCTCCTTGGTAACAGGTACCGGGATGCCTCTAGCCTCAGCATAATCAACCTCTTCGGATCTGGACTTGATGTCCCATACTCTCCAGGGAGCGAGTATCTTCATCTCGGGAGCGAGCGCCTTGATGGTAAGCTCGAATCTTACCTGATCGTTGCCCTTGCCGGTAGCTCCGTGAACGATAGTCGTGCAGCCTTCCTTACGTGCGATCTCGACCATCTTCTTGGCGATAACGGGTCTTGCAAAGGAAGTACCGAGCAGATACTTGCCCTCGTAAACGGCATTAGCCTTAAGAGTAGGGTAGATAAAGTCTGTAATAAACTCTTCAGCGATATCCTCAACGTAGCACTTGGAAGCTCCGCACTTAAGAGCCTTCTCCTTAAGGAACTCCTCGTCAACTCCGATACCGACTTCGCCGGCCATTGCGATTACTTCGCAGTCGTAGTTCTCGAGAAGCCAGGGGATGATGATGGAAGTATCAAGTCCGCCTGAATATGCAAGTAGGAATTTTTCTTTAGCCATAAGGCACCTCCGTTAATTAAAATGCAATTATATGAATAATTATGCACTATTTTGCATAAACCTGTATCATAATACTCTTGAAAAGCTTAGCCGTCAATCAAATATTGTTGAGGAGGCTTACAACAAAGAACCCCTTGTTCTGCCAGTTGCGTTAGACAAACGAAAACACCTGCTCTGCAAGTTGCGGAGGAGTGAAACGACGAGCGCACTGTCCGCGGCCAAGAGCAGGTGTTTGAGTTTGGTGCGGATGGCGGGACTTGAACCCGCACGGTATTGCTACCACTAGCACCTGAAGCTAGCGCGTCTGCCAATTCCACCACATCCGCGAGCTTTAGAATATTACATTAAATCGGCTGTAAAATCAATATGCCGATATCTTTATTGTTTTACGCTCAGAAGATTTGATTTGAATCCGTTAGTGTATAATTAATCTTATGAGGAAGACTATATCGGCTGTATTTTCGATGCTTTTTGTCATGACCTGTCTGATCCAGGCCGGGTGTTCGGTCGAAGAAGAAAGATTTCCGGATCTCGTTTTCGATCAGAGGGAGGATGCTGCCGAGTCGTCCTGCGAGGATCCTGTATCTAATACGAACGCTCTTCACGAATTAACGGCAGCGCTTCCGTTGTCGGATGAGACTGTAAGTCTTCTTATGAAACTGTATTATGCCAAGAATAATGATCTGTTTCCCGAGCAGATGTCAGGAGCCGATATCAGCATCGAATATCTGAATGCCATTAACACATCCTGGATCGTCAATACCGTAACATGTGACAGTTACGGCCTTACGGCTGAGAATCTGCAGATGCTTGCCGATGAAGGTATCAGTCCCGATATATTTCTGGCTTCCGATATCGACAGTCTTATAACAGATGATATGATCGCTTCTGTCGATCAGTATATCTATGATGATCCCGTTTCCGTCAATTCCGTTTACATCAATGCTGCAGAGTCTTTGAGAAGGGACGGGGATCATTACGGCCTTCCGTTCTATACATCCGTTTATCTTCTGGCCGGGAACAGGGAGTATCTGCCGGAATCCGGAGTTCCTGAATATAACATCAGTAAAGAGGATCTCATATCCTTCCTGGGCGATATTCCTTCTTACGGCGATGACGGATCTTACATAACCAGGTTCTTTAATGCTTCCGTTCTTGAGCCGTTCCTCGGCGAAGAATATGTTCAGGATCTTACAGACAGAGGACTTACTTCCAATTCGGATACATACGGCGCTGATCCAAGATTATCGCGCACTTGCGGAATGTGGCTCATGCGTTCCGGCGAATTTAACACATGGGATCTGTATTATCCTGACGGTCTGTACTTTACTATGCTTCCGACCGATAACGTAAACGCTGAAGTCTTTCCCATATGTCTTTCAAATGATTCGGATGATCCTGATTTTGCAGCATCATTTGCCTCGTTTATCTGCTTCGATGAAGATGCGCAGCTTCTTATAAGGAGACTGGAGCCTCTGAGAGGCTTCTTCCCGGCAACCTCATACCCTGAGGTATGGGATGAGATGAGTTCCGACGGACAGTGGGGCGTTCAGGCCATGCTGTATGAGCAGTATATGGGAAATGCCGTTTACGAGGTGTCTTATGACAGATAATTCCGTGATCAGGAAAGTCCGCATACAGGATGCTTCAGCAGTAAGGAGCCTCCTTGGGAAAGATACCGTTGAGTCCGCGCGGGATATGATAAGAGACGGCGTTTTTTACTCGGACCAAGACATGAAGGCCCTTGTAAAATGCACTTATAAGAGTGAATACTCGGTCGTCGTGAAGTTCATTTCGTACGGGGGAGATTCCTTTGTTGACAGCCTGCTTAAATATCTCTTTTTCGAAAAGAAGATGCACAAGGTAAGCTCAGTGATACCTGTTAATGATAACGAGGCCGAGACCGTTCTTAAGGAAAACGGGTTCCTTCAGGAAGCGGTTCTTCATGATGAGCTCCTCGAGGACGGTTTTTTTGTTGATGCCGGGCTGTTTTATATTACTGTTCCGATGTACAGGAATTATAATGTCGGATTCATACCTTTCCAAAGGGGAGTTATTGCCGTGTCCGGCGGTGTGGATTATGTGGACGGTGTTTCATTCTTAAGATTTGATTCCACGCCTCAGGATGATTATATAAGGGCCTGCGCCGATCACAGCGGACTTATCAGTGACGGAAAGTTAAGATCAAGGGGAGACAGGTGTTATGAGATGTACGAAGCCACGGATCTTCCCGCTGAAGTGATGAGGGCTGTCGTGCAGATCAAAGAATACCTTGCCAAGAAGCGGACTTCATTCGATATTATCGTTAAGACTCACGAGACTTCCGAGTTCTCCATTGCGGTATGGAATGAGATAAAGAAGATACCTTACGGCTATACAAAAAGTTATGAGGATGTAGCGCTGGAACTTACCGGCGGAGATCTTAATGAAGCTCATAAGCTTACCCGCGCAGTAGGTCATGCCTGTTCCCAGAATCCAGTTCCGATAATAGTTCCATGTCATCGTGTTATAGGTAAGGACGGCAAACTTGTAGGTTTTAAAGACGGTGTTGAATTCAAGGACTTTCTGCTGACGCATGAACTGTTCGCGGCAATGCCGCTGGTGTGATTTATAAAGGAGTCAGATATATGGCAAAACATGATAAAACAGATATAGGGATATCAACTATATTGAATCCCGTTCCGGTCGTAATGGTATCCTGTGCCGGTAAGGATCCCGAATCCCCTGAGCAAAGACCGAATATAATCACCGTAGCGTGGACGGGGACTATTAATTCCGAACCGCCTATGTTATCGGTCTCGATCAGAAGATCAAGGCATTCTTACAAGCTCATCATGGATACGGGTGAATTTGTCGTGAATCTGGTCAGCAAGTCTCTTTGCAAACCTTGCGATCTGTGCGGCGTTAAGAGCGGTGCCGACATCGATAAATTCGAAGCCTGCGGCCTTACCGCGGTGAAAGCCCGTGATCTTCAATATGCTTATGCAATAAAAGAAGCTCCGGTATCGATATCCTGCAAAGTAAGGGATGTGACCGCTCTGGGCTCCCATGATATGTTTATCGCAGATATCACAGCCGTAACCGCCGATTCCTATCTTCTGGACGATAACGGCAGACTTTGCCTTGACAAGGCCAATCTCGTTGCTTATAACCACGGGGAGTATTTTCTTCTGGGTCAGAAATTGGGATTCTTCGGTTATTCCGTAGCCAGCGAAGAAGTGATGAGGAAAAGGATGGGAAAGTGAGTATGGAGTTTAAAAGCATAGAGAAGATATTCGGGAGCAGATTCATCACCCGGTATAACGTTAAGTACAAGACTTCAGACGGCAGCATCAAGGATTATGAGATGATAAGCCGGAGAAACGATCTTAAAACTTATGAAGATCTTAAGAATAACAATGCCGAAGCGGTAGTCCTCATAATGCATGATACGACCGGTCAGAAGATCCTGATAAACAAGGAGTTCAGGATGGCGGTAGGCGACTATGCCTATAATTTTCCGGCGGGACTTATCGATCCCGGTGAGGACTATAAGACCGCTGCAGCCCGCGAACTATGGGAGGAGACGGGACTGTCACTTAAGAGCATTGAAGATGTCTGGCCTATGTCCTACAGTGCAGTAGGGATAATGAACGAGCGCTCTATAGTAGTTATAGGCACGGCTGACGGTGAATTTGCTCCTTCTACTTCAGCTGAAGAAGAGATCGAAGCCATGTGGATCACAAAAGAGGAGATGCAAAAGCTCCTCAAGACCGATGAACACTTTGCCGCAAGGACGCAGGCATACTGCTGGTGCTGGGCAAACGGGAACGGGTCTGACAGGGGATAACAGACATGATCGTCCAGACCGATGAGCTCAATAAAAGGATAAAGCTTGAAGAAGACAGCCTTTTTCTTCTGTACGGTGAAGAAGACTATTTTATCGATATGGCTGTATTATCTATCCTGCACAAATACATTGCGCCCGGGTTCGAGAAGATGGATCATGTCAAGCTCGACTTCGGCGGCCGTTCGGTCGTGACAGATATACTCCTTGAGAATCTCGAACTTCCGGCATGGGCATCTTCCAAGAGGGTAGTCCAGGCCGTAAACTTCGATTTTGACAAGGCAGCTGCCGATAAGATGCCGGATATCCTCGCAAATATCCCTCAGGGCGCGGTCCTGATCTTTGTTACTGATAAATTTGATAAGCGTAAGAAGAAGCTCTACGATGCTTTCGTCAAATACGGCACCGTCTGCGAAGTCAAACATCTGGAGGAAGGCAAGCTTCAAAGATTTATCTCAACTTCTTTCTCGAAAAGGAATATTACGATCCGTCCGGATGCATGTGAAAGCCTGATCAGCAGATACGATTCATCGATGAGAATGATCGATAATGCAGTTAAGAGGATCGCTCTTTACTGTTCTGCGGAAAATTTAACCGATGTTGACATGAATGTTGTCGACGAGCTCTGTGAACCGGATATCCAGGCAGATATCTTTAAGATCATGGACGCGATAGGCACCGGAGATGCCGCTTCGGCGCTTTTGCTGCTTGATAATCTTTTAAAACAGAAGCAGCCCCTGCAATATATCAGGTTTATGGTAGCCAGGCATTTCAGGGAACTCATCTGCGCCAAGGAACTTCGCAATAAGCAGGATATCATGAAGAAGATGGGCAAGCGCGATTATCCCGCCCGCAAACTGTCCGAACAATCCCGCAATTTCAGCATGGAAAAGCTTCTGAGATTATATGACATGTGTTACAGGAACGATTACGACATAAAACACGGCAGGGCAGACGAGAGGGCAAGCCTCGAATCCCTTATAGTCCTTGCATCAGGCAGGTAATTGCCTTAAAATATTGCAGTTATTAAAAGGAACAGGAGATCTTTATGTCAAAGATTGCTATGAAGACGCCGCTTGTTGAAATGGACGGCGATGAGATGACAAGGATAGTTTGGAAGCTTATAAAGGACATCGTTATTACGCCTTTTGTAGACCTTAAGACCGAGTATTACGATCTCGGCCTCGTTAACCGCGATAAGACCGGAGATCAGGTTACGATTGATTCGGCCAACCGGACGAAGGAATTGGGAGTTGCGGTCAAATGCGCTACGATAACCCCCAATGCCCAGAGAATGGAAGAATATAATCTTCATAAGATGTGGAAGAGCCCGAACGGCACGATAAGAGCAATGCTCGACGGTACGGTGTTCAGATCTCCTATACTCGTAAAGGGCATTCATCCGTTTGTATCCTGCTGGAAGAAGCCGATCACTATCGCAAGACATGCTTACGGTGATGTATACAGGAATTCTGAGATCAGGGTCGACGGACCTGCTAAGGCTGAACTTCTTGTTACTTACCCTGACGGAAGGCAGGAGACACAGACCATATTCGAGTTTGAAGGTCCCGGAGTAATTCAGGGCATTCACAATACAGACCGTTCCATAGCTGCTTTTGCGCGTTCATGCTTTATGTATGCGATAGATGTTAAGCAGAGTCTGTGGTTTGCCACAAAGGATACGATCTCCAAGACATATGATCACAGATTCAAGGATATCTTTGCCGAGATCTATGAGAATGAATTCAAAGCGAAGTTCGAAGAACTCGGCATAGAGTATTTCTATACGCTTATCGATGACGCGGTCGCCAGGATCATGCGTTCCGAAGGCGGCATCGTATGGGCCTGCAAGAACTATGACGGTGACGTTATGTCAGATATGCTGGCTTCAGCCTGCGGTTCACTTGCCATGATGACTTCTGTCCTCGTATCGCCTGACGGTGTATATGAATACGAAGCTGCACACGGTACCGTAACGAGACATTACTATAAGTATCTTAAGGGTGAGGCTACATCCACAAATCCCATGGCTACGCTTTTCGCATGGACGGGAGCATTAAGGAAGAGAGCCGAACTCGATGAACTTCCCGATCTGGCTGATTTTGCCGACAGACTTGAGAAGGCTTCAATCGAGACCATCGAGTCCGGCACGATCACGGGAGATCTTAAGAATCTCATCGATGTGCCCGATAAGAACGTAGTAAATACCGAGGATTTCCTTAAAGCAATCGCTTCAAGGCTTTGAAATTAACACTTAAGGAGAATACAAATGAGCTATTACGAGACATGGATAGACAGATCGGAGACAGTCAGAGATCAGACCTCCTATACATATTACATCAATACTTATTATGCAATGGAGAAGGATGCTTATGACAAGATCCTTTCCGCTTACCCCGACAACAGCGAATTTACCTCAGGCAAGGCTTCTGAGCTTGCTTCCAGACTCGGGTTCAATAAGGATACGATGGATATCTTTGTAGGATTCCTCGACGGAATCAAGACTTCTCTTAAGAACGAGCTTGATGTCGAGAATGTCGATGATGACACCGAGATCAGCCTCGATATCGATTATGAGAAGCTCTATTACAATATGAGAGATGCCAAGGCTTCCTGGCTGTTCAAGCTTTCCTCATGGAAGAATGTTCTTGATGAGAACACGGCTGCCCAGATTGCCCGTGAATACAGGGAAGCCAATATTGCCCATTCCGACAAGGTAGGCAGAAATGATCCCTGTCCCTGCGGATCAGGCAAGAAATACAAGAACTGCTGCGGTAAAAAAGTAAACTGATAGATGCGGAAACTCCTGACTAACAAGCTGTTTGTTACAGTAGTTTCGTTGCTGATCATTCTTGCTGTAATAATTCTCGGCGCAATTCCGGGAAGTCCTCTTAACAGTTTTCTGAAACCTGTCGGTGCCGTTATTGATCCGGTACAGAGAGGTGTTAAGGCTGCAGGAAATTCAATCTCCGATTTCTGGGCTGCGCTTACAGACGGCATGGCTATCAGAAGCGAGAATGAGACTTTAAGAACTGAGATCGCGGAACTTCAGTATCAGATAAATCAGCGCGAAGAGGCAGCGATAAGATACGAAGAGCTGCAGGAAGCCTTCCATATAAGAGAGACTTTCAGTAATTATGACATCTTTCATGCAGCTGTTTTATCAAGGGAAGCAGACGAATGGTTCTCGGTACTTAGAGTAGGTGCCGGAACTTCAGACGGAATCGTTGTCGAACAGGGACAATCCCTCGCGGTTGTCGATGTCAGGATGAATCTCGTAGGAAGGGTTATAGAAGTCGGTGACAATGAATCTACCATTCTGCCTTTGCTTCACGAAGGGTTCAGAGTCAGCGGCAAAGTCAATGCGGTAAACGGCGCGACTTTCCTCATCACCGGCGATTCGTCTTTAAAGCAGGACGGTCTGTGTCTCGTAACCGGGATCACGCCCGATACCGTTCCTTCGCCTGGAGATGAGATAGTAACATCAGGCGACGGCGGATTATTCCCTCAGGGCATTCCGATCGGTGTTATCGAATCTGTCGATACATCAGACGAGCTTAATATAACTGCAGTTTTAAGACCTTATTCGGATATTGCCGATATCAATGATATCTTCATAATGGTACCTTTGGAAGAACCTGAAGACGTATCTGGAACCGGCAGCGGTGCTGATGATGGAACGCGGTCAGAAGATTCGTAAATACTGTATTTATGCGGCATATCTGCTGCTGTTTACAACGATCCAGGTTACATTTCCCGGATTGTTTACTTTTTACGGGATCCGGCCGGATCTGATGTTTGTTATGGTCGTCCTGTGCGCTTATATGTTCGGTTTCTATGACGGAATGATCTTCGGTGCTCTTACCGGCATCATAAGGGATTATCTTTCAGCTCCTGCGATAACCGTATCCGAAGGCAATGTACAGCCGGCTATAGGGTTAGGACTGCTCCTTATGGTCTGTGCTGCCGCATTCGGTTCAGCTTTCTTTACGGTCAGGGTCAAACGCAATTTTCTTATCGCCGTGCTTTCAGTCATCGCTGCAACTGTTCTTTATAAGGCGTGCGGTCATCTCATAATCTATATAAGCACAAATATAATCAACGGTACTGCTTATAATGTCGGCATCAAAGGTATATTCTTAAGATCGGTATTGCCGCAGACTTTGCTTAATCTTGCTGCTGCCGTTCCTTTCTATGCTCTGCTCAAGTTCGCAGGCCCTTATTCCAAGGGTATCAATCCATATCTTAAAGATGAGAGGAAAGGAGGATCCGATCTTTGGCTGACAATGTGAATGAAAGCAGCAGTAATTCGGTATTCTCTTCGATCCTCGGGGTTTTGCGGAACCGCTATTTTGTGCTTGGCGTAATCTTTTGCGTTTTCGGCGCCACGATACTCTACATGACTGCAGCTCTTCAGTTCTCAGGTTATCAGAGGACCATATCCGCATCATCTGAAGGTGTATCCAGGCAGTATACCGTGTCCGCCCCGCGCGGTGACATTATCGACGCCAACGGCATAGTTCTTGCTTCATCCAGGGAAGTAAATACTGTCATGATATCCAATGCCTATATGGAAAACGCCGATCTTAATGCGATGTGCCTTGAATTGAGTTATCTGTTTGATCAGTATAACTGTACTTCCGAATCCGAACTGGACGAGTATTTCGGTGTAGAGCCGTTCAGGTTCCTGAAATCCGAGGAAGACATAAGGCTTTGGCAGACGGATCACAATCTTTTCGATCTGGATGACTGCGCTCAGGGGGTTATTGTTACTTTCTCGGATAATTATGTGAAAACGGATCCGCAGGTATTCTTTCTGTATCTGCGTCAGTTGTTCGAAGTTGAGAACAGCTACAATGACGATGAGGCATACAGGATAATAAGGATCAGATTCCAGATCTTTAAGGATAACTGGTCGTTCCAGACGGGAACTCCCGTTGAGATCGCGACAGACGTACCGGATGAACTCGTTACTTTGCTCAATGAACAGAATTATCATTTTATGGGGATAATAACGGCAAGGATGTACCGCAGGACATATACTCCTTCGGCACAGCTCTCGAGCCACGTTGTCGGCTACGTTGGAAGGATCTCTCAGGAATCACTTGCCACTCTTGCAAACTACGGTTATTCGAATGATGATCTTGTAGGACAGTCGGGCGTTGAATCACAGATGGAAAGATATCTTCACGGAACATCCGGTATATCCACTTATAACACCTGGACGACGCAAGGGCAGGAGGGAGTTTTCTTTCCGTCTGATTACGGGACCGATGCACAAAGAGGTGCTACAGTTCAGCTTACTATTGATACTAATCTTCAGCGGGTGGGCATCGAAGCTCTTAAGACATATATCGAAGACGCCAAGAACGCTGAGATCATCGAACAGTCCGGATATAAGACTGCCAACGCCGGCGCATTTGTCGTAATGAATGTCAATACCGGCGCTGTTCTTGCCATGGGTTCATACCCGAACTTCGATCCTAACGATTTTGTGTTGTCCATGTACGGAGACGAGAATGCAGAGGAGCAGCTTGAGTATTATCTCGGACTGGGTGAATACGAGGATATTACTGCAGAAGACATGCCTCTTTGGAACCGCGCGATCATGTCCCAGTATGCTCCGGGTTCCACGTTTAAGATGTGTACTGCGCTCGCAGCGCTTGAGATGGGTATCATATCGCCCAGTTCAACCTGGTATTCCTGTGATTCGCCTATTGACATCGGCGGATGGACATTCAGATGTCTTGAGTTCAGCAACGGCGGTCACGGACCTCTCGATCTTAACGGAGCCATGGCTACATCCTGCAATATCTACTTCATGAGGCTCGGCGTAGATACCGGTATCGATAACATAGATGCAATGGGAAGAAGATTGGGACTCGGTGAGTATACGGGGATCGACCTTCCCGGTGAGATAAGAGGTGTCAGGGCTTCAAGACAGACTAAGATCAGACTCCACGAGTATGAATATGACCGGACATGGTTCCCGGCGGATACTGCTCAATCTGCCATCGGTCAGTTCGATAACTGTTTTACCATCATGCAGCTGTGCAGATATACGGCAGGTATAGCAACCAACCGGTTAGTAACTCCGTATGTCATCGATAATGTAACTTCCGCCGATGGGACTGTGCTGTATGAAGGACGTACGGTGTCTGAGAGCCTCGGTATCAGTGAACCTAACATCGAAGCTGTAAGATTTGCTATGAGATGCGTTGTAACGGGTACATCATACTGGCCCGGCACGGCTCAGGATATCTTTTCTGATTTTCCTGTAGATGTTGTTTGTAAGACAGGAACGGCAGAGACCGGATACGAGGAGATCCGTAAGGAATACAGTAACGGATTGTTCGTATGTTATGCACCCGCCGAGGATCCTGAAATAGCGATCGCTCTGGTTGTAGAGAGAGGTGAATGGGGATCGTCAACGGCCATCATTGCCCGTAAGCTGCTTGCTTCATATTTTGACGTTGCCCCGACAAGGGCAGAGCAAATGCTCGACACGATACCGATAACGGGTGATGATCTGGGTTCCGCTGAACAGACAGAACCGGTTATCTGATCTGCTCCTGCGCGAAAAGCCTCTGATGCAGTTGTTTTTTGTTTAATATCATCATATTTAACAATAAATCATTGCCTTTTTGCCTGATGTTTTGTACAATATCTCCAGTATGTAGTTTTTAATGGAGGAGTTTCCTATGAAGATCGTTCTGATGGCTGACAACCGTAAAACCGAACTTCTTGTAAATTTCTGCATTGCATACAAAACCCTGCTTTCCAAACATCAGCTTATTTCAGTCTACAGTACTGCTAAGTACCTTAAATCATCTGTTGATATTGAGGTATCCGGGCTTAATGTCGACTATATGGGCGGTATCGAACAGCTTGCATCCAGAGCTGAATTTGATGAGATCGACTGTGTTATCTATCTGAGGGATGCCACATCCGAGACCGAGAATGCACCTTCCGATCTTCTTCGGGTCTGTGATTCGAATAATATTCCGTTTGCGACTAATCTCGCCACTGCCGAGATCCTTATACTTGCCATTGACAGGGGAGATCTCGATTACAGGAACTGGATAAAGGATTCCAAAGTGTCCTGATGGACGTCTCTGTCTTTCCCATTGGCCCTCTGGCCTCAAACATGTACATACTTGATACCGGGTCGAATATCATCATAATCGATCCGTCTGTTTCTCCTGAAAAACTCGGTCATTCCCGGCTGCCGGCTAAAGTCAGTCACATACTTATCACTCACGGGCACTTCGATCACATGAATGCTGTGGACGAGTGGAAAGGATCATTTCCCGGATCCAAGGTATATATTTCTCCTGAAGATCTTCCTGCTATGAAGGATTCGGTCGTTAACGGATCCCGCATCTTTCTTGATCCGCTGGTGTATGATTGTGAACCGGAAGATATATTTAAGACCGATATCCCGAACCTTACAGTCATCAGGACTCCCGGGCATACGGCAGGCGGTGTTTGTCTGCTTTTCGAAGAAGGAGGGCAGAAGATCGTATTTACAGGAGATACCCTGTTTGCGGGCTCATGCGGAAGGACCGATCTTTACGGCGGTGATGAGTCTTTGATGTTAAGCTCTCTCTCAACGCTTAAGGAACTTGATCCTGATACGGTTGTATATCCCGGACACGGGCCTTCCACGACAATAGCGGAAGAACTCATTTCCAATCCTTTCTTTAATTTATAAGCTTATTGTGTTATATTTCTTTGGTTAAGAAGATGTAAGGAGGCTTTCTATGAGCGATCTTCGTGAAACTCTGCTTCAGACACGTGAAGAATTTGAGAAAAAGATTAAAGAGATCCAGAATTCGGCCGATATCGAGAAATTACGAGTTGAATACTTTGGGAAAAAGGGAAAACTGACCGGTGCACTCCGCGGTATGGGAAGTCTCTCTCCTGAGGAAAGACCCGAAGCCGGACGTATGGTCAATGAAGTGCGTGCAAAGATGGAAGAAGCATTTGCAGCAAGTCAGGCCCGCATGAAGGAAATGGAGAGCGCCAGAAAGCTCAAGAAAGAGATAATCGATGTTACTTTGCCTACCCATTATGAAGGAGCAGGCGCAAGACATCCCCTTAATAATGCGATCAACGAGATCTGCGAGATCTTCTTAGGATTGGGATACAGTATCGGAGAAGGTCCCGAGGTCGAATACGACAAGTATAACTTCGAGTTATTAAGGATCCCCAAGGGACATCCGGCAAGAGACACGCAGGATACGTTCTATATCAACGATAATATCCTGTTGAGGACGCAGACCTCGGGAATGCAGATCCGCATTATGGAGGAACTTACAAAGAACGGCGGAAAACCTCCCATAAAGGTCATCTGTCCCGGCAAAGTCTATCGTCAGGATACACTCGATGCTACGCATTCGCCCGTTTTCCATCAAATAGAAGGCCTTGTAGTAGATAAAGGCGTTACCATGGGCGATCTTGTAGGTTCTTTACGCCTGTTTGCCAAGAAGCTTTTCGGAGAGAATACCGAGATAAGGTTAAGACCTCACCATTTCCCGTTTACCGAGCCTTCCGTTGAAGTCGATCTGACTTGCTGGAAATGCGGAGGATGCGGATGCAATGTTTGTAAGGGAGAGGGCTTTATAGAAGTTCTCGGAGCCGGAATGGTCCATCCTGAAGTACTTGAGAACTGCGGTATTGATTCAACTGTTTACAGCGGATTTGCTTTCGGCATCGGAGTTGAGAGAACCGCCATGGGCAGATACGGCATTGATGACATCAGACTCCTTTATGAGAACGATGTACGTTTCTTAAAACAGTTCAAGTAAGGAGGGAAGATCGATGAAAGCACCTGTAATCTGGTTAAAAGATTTTACTGATATTGATATTTCTGCCAAAGAGCTTGCTGATAAGATGACCATGACAGGCTCAAAGGTAGAGGAGGTTCTCGATTATAAACTTTCCGGTGTTTATGCGGGAAAGATAATAAGCATCGAAGATCATCCCGATTCTGATCATCTTCATATTCTTAAGGTAGATCTCGGCCGCGATGAACTCGGTCATGAAGTTCAGATCGTCTGCGGAGCTCCGAATGTCTTTGAAGGAATGTTATGTCCTGTTGCTGCCGTCGGCGCTGTCTTGCCTGAGATTAACATCAAGAAAGGAAAGATCAGAGGCGTCGAGAGCTTCGGAATGTGCTGTTCCGGTGAGGAACTTGGGCCTGTTGCTGCAGGAAAGCCCGGCGCAGATGTTTACGGTCTTTGGGACTTGAGCCTTCTTCCCGAACCTCCTGCTGTCGGAACCGATCTGAGGGAATATCTCAATGTCGATTCTCTTGTAACGATCGATTATGAGATAACTTCCAACCGTCCTGACTGTTTCTCTGTCGAGGGTCTCGGCCGCGAAGCTGCAGTTACCATCGGCAAGGAATTCAGACCTGTTGCTCCTGTTATCAAGCAGGAGGGAAGTCTTAATACCGAGGATGTGGCTAAGGTCGATGTTCTTGCTCCCGATCTTTGCTACCGTTACTGCGCAAGAGTCGTTGAAGACGTTAAGATCGGTCCTTCACCTGACTGGATGGTAGACCGTCTGGTCGCATCCGGTATGCGTTCGATCAATAATATTGTCGATATCACTAACTTCGTCTGTCTCGAACTCGGGCAGCCGATGCACGCGTTCGATCTGGATTATCTTAAGAATAATCATATTATCGTCCGTACGGCTCAGGAAGGCGAGAAGGCCGTTACGCTTGACGGCAATGAGCATATCCTTGATAAGGATGCTCTGGTAATCGCCGATGAAGAAAAGGTCTGCGCGATCGCCGGCGTTATGGGCGGTGAGAACTCTGAGGTACTCGATACGACTACGAGCATTCTCTTTGAGTCGGCTTCTTTTAATGCTGTCAGCGTAAGAAAGACCGCTATTAAGAACGGACTTCGTACCGAGTCATCTTCAAGATTTGAGAAAGGACTTGATCCCGAGAATGCCAGAAGAGCGCTCGACCGTGCATGTGAACTCGTCGAGATCCTCGGATGCGGCAAAGTAAGCAAAGGGATCATCGATGTATATCCTACAAAGCGCGCTGTAAAGAAGATCGAATTCAAACCTTCCTGGATCAACGGCTTCATCGGCATCGATGCTTCGGAAGATTTTATGAGGAGAGTGCTTCTTGATCTGGGCTGCAGTTTTGAAGATCAGGACGGAAAGACCATGATCGTGCCTCCCACGTTCCGTCCAGACCTTGAGGGTGAAGCGGATATAGCCGAAGAGATCGCCAGATTCTACGGTTACAATAATATCGAACCCACATTGCTGTCCGGCAAAGAGACGACATTAGGCGGCAGGACACGGGATCAGAAACTTGCGGAGAAGATCAGGAATACTCTTGTTTCCTGCGGTTTCTATGAAGCTATCACTTATTCGTTCGAGAGTCCTTCAGATCTTGACCTTCTGAAGCTTCATGAGGATGATCCGAGAAGAAAACAGGTAAAGATCAGCAATCCTTTGGGTGATGATTCTTCAGTAATGAGAACCACCATGCTTCCTTCGATGCTTCGCATTGCCGCGAGAAACTCAAACCGCGGTGTTTCTTCTGCCAAGGTGTTTGAGCTCGCTTATGTCTATATCCCGGATGAAGATCCTGCAAATCTACCTGAGGAAAGACCTACGGTTGCAGGTTTTTATTACGATAATTCAATTGGAGACAGCGCCGGGATCTTCTATCATGTTAGAGGGATAATCGAGGAACTGGGTAAGATACTCGATATAAGAGCTCTTGCGTTCGAACCTTTGAAGGATAACCCTTCATTCCATCCGGGCAGGACAGCAAAGATATTGATCAATAACAAGCCCTGTGGCGTCATCGGTGTGATCCACCCCGAAGTTGCGGATGCGTTCGAAGCACCAGAGAGATCGTGCTTCTTTGAATTTGAGGCCAAGGCATTTATCAACGCCGCCAAGACCGACCGTGTATACAAGCAGATACCCAAGTTTCCCGGGATATCCAGAGATATTGCGGTAGTCGTCGATAAGAGCATTGCCGTCGGAGATATATTGAGAACATGCAAATCTTCCGGAGGAAAGCTCCTTAAGGAAGTCGAGTTCTTTGATGTATATGAAGATATGAAGCTCGGTGACAACAAAAAGTCCGTGGCCGTGTCCCTTATCTTCCGTGATGATTCGAGAACACTCACCGATCAGGACATCAGGGAACCGTACGACAATATACTCAATAAGCTCGAAAAGACATATGATGCTCATTTAAGATGATCGTTATTATTTGACAACCGACAAAACTTGTCGGAATTTGTCGGAATTTGTCGGCTGTTTCTCAAAAGATCCTCTGTATCCTATTTGTAGATAGGAATACGGGGGATCTTTTATGAGTACTTTAGAAACTGCTATTGTCTTTTCATGTGTGCTTCTGGTTATATCGGGGCTTATCATACTGCCGGCCGAATTGTGTGTTAAAGCATCCGCAGATGCCGATGACGCTGTCACTGATATCATGGAAGAAGGGGCGGATGTCAGTCCTGAAGAGCTTAATACCTTTCTGTCGGGAATCTCCGATAATTACAGGATCATCTACGGCGCTTTGCTCGGGGAGGTGTCGGATGAGGAAGAATAAACGGGGGACATCCACATTATTTCTTGCCATAATACTGTCGGCATTGATATTGACAGAGACTACTTATATTGCCCTGGTTGCCGACCTTGACCGGAGACTGACTTATTCACGGGCTCTGAAAGAACAGGCAGAAGTTTACCTTGCAAGCTATGACAGGCAATTGTTCAAGACTTACGGGATATATGCTTTTGATACAAGGAATATCAATTCATATGTATTTGACCGTGTGCTGTCGGCTAACGGATATGAAGAAGGCGATGTTATCTATGCCAGCGGTATGTACAGTCTTGATACCGATCAGCTTAAGAGAGCAGTATCGGTCTATTATTCCTACAGATTGTCAGGCATACTGTTCGACCGTTTCTCTTCCCAGATCACTCAGTTGATAGAACAGGCAGGCGGAGAAGATATCCTGAACGGCATCAGGCAGTTCATGTCAGGTCCGGCAGCTGAAACACTCAGTACTATAATAGACGGCGGATCTGAAGTAGCGCAGACGATATCCTCGGCACTGGAGACGCTCGGTATAGATTCTTCGAATGAATACTATCAAAGGTTCTCTTCTTTAATATCTTCTTTAAAAACATTAAAGAATAATGCTCCGGATATCGGAAACGGCTTTGATCCGACTGATATGGGATTCGTGTCAGACATCATCGAATTCAACATGGATCTATATAACACAGGTGCTGCATTCAATGAGACTTTTGCAGTTCACAGCTGTCTTGCTGATTACGCAGCTAATAACTTCGATTGCGCATTGGAAGACGACACATCTTTTAACGGAACGTCTTTCACACAGTTTCACGGGGATAATGAATATGACAGTGAATATATCCTTACCGGACTTCAAGGATTTGCAGGCAAGGCTCTGACATACTATTACATATACGGAGGACTCGTTATCAAGAATATTGCCTCCGATCTGCTCGATCCTTCGACCAGGGAGATCATATCAGCCGTGGCCGATATACTGTCGGTGGTCATATCTGCAGTTTCATTAGGAACAGTCACTCTTCCGCCTGTAGTTTACGAGATAATAATCGCTTTGATCATGGCCGAGATCGAGGCAGTCGCCGATCTGTGGAAGATCATAAACGGTGAATCAGTAACTTTTATCAGTATAGGCGGTTTTGATGTTCTTACGATGGATTACAGGAAATTCCTGACTGTATATATGTATCTTGTCATTGATGATCTGCTTCTTGGCAGGATGCTCGATGTTTTGAACAGGGATTTTCCGGATTACGCTACCGGCATTGAAGTACAAACAGATTACAGAGGCGAGACTATATGTTATGAGGCATCCTATGACTTATATCAATAAAAAAGGCACTGTATCGCTTGAGACTGCAATATCATTATCGATAGTGCTGATATTCATTACAGGGATAATCTGCGTTACGGTCTTTCTTCGTACGGATATACTCATGCAAAGATCGGTCGAGCAAAGCTGTGAGGACTTTGCGATGATAATGCCGTTTTCAGTTACGGCTTCAGACACTGTATCGACTCTTGTAAACGCTTTGCCGGACAACGCTTCCGGGAATTCGGACATTGAGAGAATAGGTTCGGCGGTGGCGGGGATCGATACGATCACATCCGGATCGGTCAGAGCTGCCTTATTAACTATTATTATGGGGGAGAGATTTACTGATGATATCGCATCTCAGTATGTTGATTATAACGGAGGAAGTAACTTTTGGGGTCCTGAACAGATATGTGTCGATCTCGATATCGAAGATTATTATATCGATGTAAATGTAACCTACTGCATAAATACCATTATCGGTCCGATTCAAAGACAGATAATATCCGTTATACCTTTTTACGGGGATTTTGAACTGTTCTTATCAGCAGATGACGGTGAATCTCAGCCTTCAGATGACATATGGCATGAGGATAATTTTACAAGGGGAAGATATTTTGCCCAAATGTACGGAGCAAACCTTCCGCCGACTTTTCCTGTGATCAACTCCTACAACTCAGGAAATGTGACTTCGATCGTAAGTATCGACCTTAACAGGCCCACATATGCCACTGCGGCAGCATGTCTGCTCAAAGTCTCAGGTCAGATAGATCAATTGGCCGGTTTTAACGGAGCACGGGTCAACATCAGCGGATCAAGTTACGATATACCCGGAGAAAGCATTACATCCAGAACCCTTATCGTCGTGATCCCCGAAGATTCCCCGGGATCATCGGCAGCGGCTCTTGATACAATGTATGCATATGCTGCTGCAAGAGGAGTACTTCTTCAGATTGAGCGATACGGAATATCAGGATAAATTGACATTAACATATAAACGACAATTTGTTTTATAAAAGAAGTTAGGTTATCATTATACGGATTATTTTAGAAAGGTGTGTTCAGAAACTTGAGCAGCAGTGTCAGAAAACCGTCTATCGGCGTTACTTCAGTAAGCAGCAGCATAGAAGGCAAGGAAACGATAGGGGATGCCCTCCGCAAGGCCCGCAAGGAGCTTATTGCCAAGCGCGTGTGTCTCGGTCTGCTTCTTGCCGTTGTTTTGGCTCTGATCGTTTATTTGATAATGATCGGCTTTTTTTCTGAACTGATAGATGCTTCATTCGCACTTATTGACTGACCATGGATTTTGATTCTGAGGAAAGACAGGCTCTTGACAGTATGTATGATGCGATCCTGACTCTTAAGGACAGGGATGAACTGCATTTATTCTTTAAGGATCTGTGCTCCAGGAATGAGCTTTGCTCTATGTTCCACAGGTGGCAGATACTTGAATTGATAGACGAGGGCAAGAGTTATGAAGAGATAATCAGGACTCTGGCACCGGAGGATGCTTCAGGTAAGACTGAAGACAGTCCCGCTTCCTCAAGGAAAGGAAGAAATGCCACTAAGGTAAGTTCTACAACTATATCCAGGGTAAAAGCATGTTATAACAACCCGGAGGGCGGTTACAGGACTGCACTCCGCAGACTTAAAGGAGATAAAGAATAATGGTTTTTGAATCGATTTTCGGTACGCACAGCGATCACGAGATCAAGAAGATCGAGCCTATCAAGAAGAAAGTTCTTGCTTTGGACGAGGAATATCAGAAGCTTTCCGACAACGAACTCAAGGCAAAGACTGATGAGTTTAAGGCGAGGCTTTCAAACGGAGAGACTTTGGATGACATTCTTCCCGAGGCATTCGCGACCATAAGGGAGGCATCCTGGCGTGTTCTCGGTTTAAAGCCGTATCCCGTTCAGATCATCGGCGGCATCGTCCTTCATCAGGGAAGGATCGCTGAAATGAAGACCGGTGAAGGAAAGACGCTTGTTGCTACGATGCCTGTTTATCTCAATGCTTTGACAGGCAAGGGCGTACATGTAGTAACGGTCAATGATTACCTTGCCAGACGTGACTCTGAATGGATGGGTAAGGTATATAAGTTCCTGGGACTTACGGTAGGACTTATTATCCACGATATACCCAATAAAGACCGCAAGGGAATGTATGCCTGCGATATCGTATACGGAACGAATAATGAATTCGGATTCGATTATCTTCGTGACAACATGGTCGTATCGAAGGCTCAGCTGGTTCAAAGGGATCTTAATTATGCTATCGTCGATGAGGTTGACTCCATCCTGATCGATGAAGCGAGAACTCCTCTTATCATATCAGGAAGAGGTGAAGCCTCCTCGGATCTTTATCAGAAAGCAGATGCTTTTGTCCGCACATTAAAGCCCTATATCGTTGTTGAGACCGATGATAAAGTCGATATGGACGAGATAGTCGGAGATGCTGATTATGTTATCGATGAGAAGGCAAAGACTTCTGTTATTACCGCCAACGGTATAAAGAAAGCCGAGAAATTCTTCAATATCGACAATCTTTCGGATCCTTCTAACTTTGACCTTCAGCATTACATAAACAATGCTTTAAAGGCTCACGGCAATTTCCACAGGGATGAACAGTATATTGTTTCAGAAGAAGGCGAAGTCATTATCGTTGATGATTTTACGGGCCGTCTCATGCCCGGCAGACGCTACAGCGACGGTCTTCATCAGTCGATCGAAGCTAAAGAGGGCGTAAAAGTCGCTAACGAGAACAAGACTCTCGCTACCATAACATTCCAGAACTTCTTCAGAATGTACTCCAAGCTGTCCGGAATGACAGGTACTGCGTATACGGAAGAAGCGGAATTCAGACAGATATATAATCTTGATGTAATTCAGATCCCTACCAATAAGCCGATCCAGAGGATCGATGAGAATGACGCTGTATTCAAGACGCAGAAAGGCAAGTACCATGCCGTATTAAAGACTGTCATCGAGGCGCATAAGACCGGTCAGCCGGTTCTGGTAGGTACCGTAAATGTCGATAAATCCGAGTATCTCGACAAGCTTTTCAAGAAAGCAGGCATAGAGGCTAATGTTCTCAACGCCAAGAATCACAGACGCGAGGCCGAGATCGTTGCCCAGGCCGGACGTAAAGGAACCGTTACGATAGCGACCAACATGGCAGGCCGTGGTACGGATATCCTTTTGGGCGGTAACCCGGAATTCCTTGCCAAGCAGGAAATGCGTAAATTAGGTTATGACGACGAGATAATCGAAGCTTCGACAGCCCATAATGATACAGATGACGAGATCATCCTCGAAGCCAGAAGGAAATATGCCGAGATCTACGAGAAGAAATCTGAGGAGATAAGGCCGGAAGCCGAAGAAGTCAAAGCTTTGGGAGGTCTTTTCATCGTCGGTACGGAAAGACATGAATCCAGACGTATCGATAATCAGCTCAAAGGACGTGCCGGACGACAGGGCGACCCCGGAAGGACCAAGTTCTTTCTGGCTCTTGATGATGATCTGTTAAGGATATTCGGCGGTGACAGGGTAAACAACATGTACAATACCCTTGGCGTTGATGAGACGATGGAGATACAGAACGGTATGCTCACAAAGCTTATCGACAGTTCTCAGAAGAAGCTTGAAGCTATTCACTTCAGCGCCCGTAAGAACGTTCTTGAATATGATGACGTTATGAACATTCAGCGTACGATAACCTATGAGCAGCGCCGTAAAGTCATCGACGGTGAAGATATGCATGATACGCTGCTCAAGATGCTCGAGCACGTATCGGAGCGCCATGTTATGGCTTTTGCGAATGACGGTGTTATCCATAAATCCGAGAGATATTCTCTCGGCAGCAAGCTTGCCGAGATATTCGGAGATCTTCCTGTCATCAACGATATAAGGGATGACAGTAAAGAACTTCCTTCTGCCTCTGAGATCATCGATCTTATCAATAAACAGGCGAAGGAGAGTCTTGAAGCCAAGGAAGAACTCGTCGGCAAAGATGTATTCAGAGCGACAGAGCGTTCACTGCTCCTTATGACCGTTGATACCAAATGGATGGATCATATCGATTCAATGGATCAGCTCCAGACTTCCATCAGGATGAGATCTGTCGGCCAGCACGATCCTGTTGTTGAGTACAAGATGGAAGGCGGCCGGATGTTCGAGGAGATGAATGAAGCTATCCAGGATGATTCTGTGAAGCTTCTTATGAGAGGCAGATTCGAATTACGTCAGAATAATAACGCCGGTGAGGGTGAAGGGGAGCAGGCTGAAGGCAGCAAAAAGGAAGCTCCTTCCGCTGCCAACGATACAATGGTGTCTCCGTTGGCCAGGGCTGCCGCTAACGCTACGGCAACTTCCAAGGCTTTGCCTACACAGGCCAAACAGGCTGAAGGAGCTGCACAGAGCGCCAAGACGATCGAACCTGTGAAGAGAGACAGGAACAAAGTCGGAAGAAACGATCCGTGCCCCTGCGGTTCAGGCAAGAAATATAAGAATTGCTGCGGTAAGAATGCATGACAGTTACGCCGAGAGAGTATATCTCGCAGATCGATAAATCCGCAAATTATATTCGCGGGATCATCGGCAGTGCCGAGATCCCCGGTATCTGTACTGTGCTTGGATCCGGATTGTCTCCTCTTGCCGATCATTGTGAAGACAAGATAACTGTTCCGTATGCAGATATTCCCGGTTTTCCCATATCCACGGTTGAAGGACACGAGGGGAAACTGATAATCGGTACACTTGAAGGGAAAAGGGTATTTATGATGTCCGGCCGTTTCCATGCATACGAAGGATACGGTACGGATGTCTGCACATTCTACGTCAGGGTTATGAGCAAACTTGGTGTAAAGACCCTTATCCTGACTAATGCAGCAGGCGGTATCAGTCCTGAGCTTAAGCCTCCGGAATTGATGATAATCACGGATCATATCGGTTTTTTCTGTATATCTCCTTTGATCGGTCCTAACCTTGATGAGTTCGGTGTAAGATTTCCCGATCAGTCTGAAGTTTATGACAGCGAATATGTTTCTTTGCTTGAGGACAAAGCGCGTGAAGCCGGCATCAGGATCCACAAAGGAGTATATGCTTATTGCAAAGGTCCGCAGTACGAGACACCGGCCGAGATCAGGGCTCTCAAGCTGTGGGGAGCTGATGCAGTCGGCATGTCTACTGTACCCGAGGCAATAGTTGCGGCTCATTGCGGTATGAGAACAGCAGCTGTCTCCTGCATTACTAACTTTGCTGCAGGTCTTAATTCCGGTAAACTCTCGCATCCGGAAGTCATGATGAATGCGGCAAGAGCATCCGATGACAGCTGCAGGCTCGTAAAGCTCTTTATATCATCATTGAACTGAACCTTAAGGAGACTCTGATTATGGCAGATTACGATATCAAGGATATTAACCTGGCGCCCTACGGACAGAAAAAGATCGACTGGGCGTATCGCTATATGCCGGTATTAAGAGCCATTGAGGCTGAACTTATTGATGAACAGCCTTTCAAGGGGATGAAGATTGCCGTAAGTGTTCACGTCGAAGCAAAGACAGCCTGTCTTGCCAGAGCATTAAGCCGCGGAGGCGCCGAAGTTGCCTTGACAGGCTGCAATCCGTTATCTACTCAGGACGATGTGGCAGCGGCTCTTGTCAAGAACAGCGGCATAAGCGTCTATACGATCCACGGAGACAGTGACGAAGATTATATCAGGCATCTTAAGATGGCGCTCGAATTCGGTCCCGATATAGTTATAGACGACGGAGGGGATTTTGCGATGCTCCTTCATTCCGATCTTAAGGATCTGACTCAAAAGCTCATCGGCGGCTGTGAGGAAACTACGACAGGCGTACACAGACTTAATATATTAGAGAAGCAGGGGAAGCTGCTGTATCCGGTAATCGCCGTTAACGATGCACGCTGCAAGCACCTTTTCGACAACAGATATGGTACGGGACAGTCCGTTTGGACAGGCATCATGTCTGCCACTAACCTGATAGTAGCAGGAAAGACGGTAGTTGTTGCAGGTTACGGAATGTGCGGACGAGGCGTTGCCATGAGAGCAAAAGGCTTAGGCGCCAAGGTAATCGTTACCGAGATCGATCCGGTCAAGGCCTGCGAAGCGATCATGGAAGGATATGAAGTAATGACCATGAACGAAGCAGCCTCCAGAGGCGATATATTCGTTACTGTTACAGGCTGTAAGGACGTCATTACCAAAGAACACTTCGAGAAGATGAAGGACGGCGCCGTTTGCTGCAATGCAGGTCATTTTGACTGCGAGGTTAATGTCAGTCAATTGAAGGATATATCAGTAAACATCATGGATCTTCGCAATAACGTTATGGGGTACGAGCTCTCAGACGGACGAACAATATGCATTCTTGCCGAGGGAAGACTTGTAAATCTTGCGGCCGGAGACGGTCATGCCGTTGAGATCATGGATATGAGCTTTGCTCTTCAGGCTCAGTCTGCCAGGTATATAGCTCAAAACGGCAGACAGCTCGAGAACAGGGTCTATATGGCTCCAGAGATCATTGATAACAGGGTGGCACAGATACTGCTGTCAACAAAGGGCATAGATATCGACAGACTCACCGAAGAACAGGAACATTATATTAACTCCTGGGATTTTTGAACTATTATTAAGTCTTGACACTTCAGCGCTTAATTAGTATCCTTTTTAAGCCTAATCACGCCAATGTGGCTCAGGGGTAGAGCAATTCACTCGTAATGAATAGGTCGTGGGTTCGATTCCCACCATTGGCTCCATTTCTATCAGGGGTTGTGGCGGAATGGCAGACGCAGCAGACTCAAAATCTGCCGACCATAAATCGTGTGGGTTCAAGTCCCACCAGCCCCACCATCACAACCCTTGTATCACAAGGGTTGTGTTTTTGTCAGAATATGTATATAAACATAGACGGATATGAAATTTGTTATAAGATCACAGGTGAAGGCGACAGAAATGCCGTTATCCTTCAAGGCTGGGGGACAAACTTAAGCGTCTATGACTCCGTTGCTTCTGATATATGTTCGGATTACCGTGTGATCCAGCTTGATCTTCCGGGATTCGGAAACAGTGATGAACCGAGGGAACCCTGGAATGTTGACGCGTTTGCTGATTTCTTTTGTAAGTTCATGGAAGCGCTTGATATCAAACAAGCAATGCTCATCGGACATTCGTACGGCGGCAGAGTGATCATCAAACTTGCATCAAGGGACAGCCTCCCCTTTGAGATCACAAGGATCATTCTGATCGACAGTGCAGGGGTAATGCCCAAAAGATCATTAAAGCAGAAACTTCGGACCCGCAAATATAAGATCCTTAAGAAGATATTCGCAAACAAAGCCGTATATTATCTGTTTCCCGAACTCATTGACGATTGGAGATCGCGGCAGGGATCTGCAGATTACCGCAACGCGACTCCGGTTATGAGGAACTGCCTTGTCATGGCCGTAAACGAGGACCTCACCACGCTGCTGCCCTCGATCAGACAGGAAACTCTGCTTATCTGGGGGGATAAAGACACCGCAACGCCTTTATCAGACGCGAAGATAATGGAAGAGAAGATACCGAACGCCGGTCTTGCCGTGATAGAAGGAACCGGTCATTTCTCTTTCCTTGAGAATCCGCAGATGTTCAGAAATATTATCCGTGAATACATTAAGGCAGGGCAGGGATCATGACTTTCATGATGATAAGGACCGTGATAATTGCCGTATTCTCGTGCTGGGCGGGTTTTCTTACCATGCGGCACAACATGCACATGTTCCAGCTTAACGGATACAAGAACGACGAACACATAAACTGGCTCAGGAAGAATAAGAGGCAGCAGTGGCTGTCAGGGTTCGGACTTATTACCGGCATCATCAGATTATTCTTACCGGTCCTTGCGCTCGATATCCTGATCTTCATTACATTACTCTTCGATATACAGGTATACAGGGCTTTTCGAAGGATAAACACCAAGAAGAAGCTGGTCTATACCGCTCGCGTCAAGCGGATGATATTTACGATACTTATAATATCGGCAGCTGCAGCGGCATTGACATGGATATTTGCAGGACTTGATCCGGTCAGCGGTGTTCTCATGATCATCGTATCGTCACAATGGTTCATGAACATCATCGCCAATATCATCAATCATCCTCTCGAGAAAGGAATATCCGATTGGTACATCAATGATGCTAAGAGGATATTAAGAGAGTCAACAGGTCTTAAAGTGATCGGTATTACGGGAAGCTACGGCAAGACCAGCATGAAATCATACTTAAACACTCTGCTGTCAGGGAGATTCAGCGTTCTTGCCACTCCGGGCAATTACAACACCCCGCTCGGAGTTACCATTACCGTGCGTAAGTATCTCAAGCCTACTCACGAGATCTTTCTGTGCGAGATGGGAGCCCGCAGGGTAGGGCAGATTAAGGAACTGTGCGACATCGTGCATCCTGACCTCGGAGTAATTACCTCCGTCGGTCCTCAGCATCTCGAGACTTTCTTTACTATGGAAAACATCCGTAAGACCAAGTTTGAGCTCGCCGATGCCATTCCCGAGGACGGTATGGTATTCCTTAACGGCGATAATGATCTGATCCTTGAACAGGCCCCGTCTTATACGCGAAAAACATTCTACTGCACCAAGCCTGTCGAAGGCGGTTACTATGCCAAGGATATTAAGGTATCTCAGTTCGGCACGGATTTTACTGTTGTATGTCCCGACGGCAGTGAAGAAGAGTTCAGCATGAAACTTATCGGAGCTCACAATGTAATCAATGTTACAGGCGCCATAGCCGTTGCCAATTATCTCGGAATGTCTCTTAAAGAACTTAAAGTCCCCGTAAGAAGGCTCGTTCCTGTTGAACACAGGATGCAGATGAAAGAACAGGGACCTGTTACCATAATAGATGATGCCTATAATTCCAACCCCATAGGATCCAAGGCTGCGGTCGAGACCCTTGCAATGTTCGACGGCATCAGGATACTTATCACCCCCGGAATGGTCGAATTGGGAAACGAAGAAAGAGAATACAACAGGAAATTCGGAACCTACGCTGCCGGATGCTGTGATTATATCCTCCTCGTGGGCAAGAAACATACCGAACCGATCAAAGAAGGGGCTTTGAGCGAAGGTTTCCCTGAAGGAAAATGCCTCGTTTATGATAAACTTGAAGAAGCTCTGGCATATGCATATGCTATAAAAGGGCAGGGGCATAAGTATATTCTCCTCGAGAATGACTTACCCGATAATTACTGAATCGATCAAGGAGCTTTAAAGTGAAGACTAAAGTGGCCATGCTTTTCGGCGGGAAGAGTGTAGAGCATGAGGTATCCGTAATAACAGGAATACAGGCTCTTCTTGCCATGGATAATGATAAATATGATGTAACTGCCGTATACATGAACAAGAAGAACGAGATGTATGTCGGCGATGATATTGGAAAGATCGAGTCTTATAAGGATATAGACGGGCTTATTGCCAGATCACATCGTGTGATCCTTGTAAACAACGACGGAAAAGTACAGCTCGTATCATATCCTCCTAAGAAATTCGGAAAGAATATCACGATTGATGTTGATGTGGTCTTTCCTGCGGTTCACGGCACCAACGTTGAAGACGGCGCTCTTCAGGGATTCCTTAAAACGATAGGTGTTCCGTTCGTAGGCTGCGACGTAACCGCTTCCGCCGTAGGAATGGATAAATACATCACCAAGATGATCCTCAAAGAAGCGGGCGTTCCCGTATTGGATGCGAAGATATTCACTTTATCCGATTATGAGGATATGGAGCTTCTGGCAGACAGGATAGAGAAAGACATAGGCTATCCCGTGATCATAAAGCCTGTTAACCTGGGATCAAGTGTCGGTATCAGCGTTGCAGGTGACAGGGTAGAGCTGTTTAACTCTATCGATGACGCATTCCGCTATGCTTCCAAGATATTGGCCGAGCATGCCATCACGAACCTTCGTGAGATCAATTGCTCCGTATTAGGAGACGAGAATGAAGCCGAGGCTTCCGAATGCGAAGAACCTTTGCATACCAAGGATATCCTGAGTTATGAGGACAAGTATGTGAATAATGCCAAGGGCAGCGGGTCTAAGGGAATGGCAAGCGTCTCACGCAAGATACCGGCTGAGATTTCCGAAGACTTAAGGAAACAGATAAGATCCACTGCCGTCAAGTCATTTAAGGCGCTCGGGTGCAATGGAGTATCGCGTATCGACTTTATGATAGACGAAGACACCGGGAAGCTATATTTCAACGAGATCAATACAATACCGGGCTCTCTGGCTTTCTATCTGTGGGAACCTTTGGGCGTTCCGTATTCCGAGCTTCTCGACAGGATGATAAAACTTGCCATGAAGAGAGTGAGGACTGAATCGGGGCTTACTTTTACCTTCGATACCAATATCCTGAATTCAGCTAGTCTCGGCGGTTCCAAGGGATCAAAAATCTGAAGATCATCCCTCTATGGAAAAGAACCACGGGGAATATAACTTCAACATCGCTTTGATCAAGTCTTTGATGAGCTTTCTGGTCGTCTGCGCGCATTTCTGGCTCATAGACGATGACATGCCTCATCTTCAAACGGCAGTATCCTTTTTTACCCTTGCTGCCGCCCCGGTGTTCTTTATAATGTCTTTTTTCCTTACACGGAAGCTTTATTCAGGAAGGGATCCCAAGATGCTCGGCAAACGCATCTGGCGTCTTTGGTTTCCTCAGCTGTTTTGGGCCGTATTCTATTATCTCGGATTCAGGCTCGTAAACATCCTGATCGGCATTAATTACAGCGGAAGATACACATTCATCTTTGTCAAACCCCTTAATCTTATCCTGCAGATCCTTATGGGATCAGACGGATTCCTCGCGCCTCAGATGTGGTTTAACTTTGTTTCCATAATACTTACTCTAATCTTATTTACGGCATTCTGTTTTGCTCGCTTAAAGGGAAGGATCGTTCTCATCATACTGTTCATACTGTCGTTATTGCTTCAGTACACGGGAATTAACTACGGATTCTTTGCCCCGTACGGGTTCAACGTATCATATGCCGCGGGCAGGGTCGCCGAATGCCTTCCGTTTGCCGTTGCAGGCTTCTTTATCGCTGATATGAATATCTTAGGCGCACTAAAGAGCAAAAAGATCATTACGGCAGGGTGCTGTGCTGCGATAATGACAGCATCCGCATTTCTAAAAGACATAACGGACCCCTCATACGGTTTTGTTTATGAAGGAGTATCTCTGCTGTTTTTCTCGGCTGCGCTGTTTGTTTTATTATCCGTGATACCGTTGGATAACTGCCCGGAAACTTTAAAGAGGATTATAAAGTTCACATCAAGGTTAAGCATGGGCGTTTACTGCGTGCATTATTTCATCGGATATCTGTGGGATCTCATACTCTGTAAGGCATTAGATATAAAGAGCGACACTTTAATAGAATGCCTTATCGTATATCTTATTAGCCTTGCTGTATCATATCTGATATCGCTGATACCGTTTAAGGCCGTTAGATCTCTCGTTACTTAAGAAATGATTTTTGTTTAAGCAGTTTTCCTTTAATAATGTCTTATAAGGGGTTAGTTTGTGCTAATCTTCTGCTTTCTCATAAAAATTTAATAGAAAAAGGATCGCAATAAAGCTATAATGTCAAAAGTAAAAAATTAAACAAAGGAGTTTAATGATATGGCAAACATTGATCTTTCCAAGTACGGCATCAGTGATGTTAAAGAGATCATCTACAATCCTTCTTATGAGAAGCTTTTCGAAGATGAGATGGATCCTTCTCTGGAAGGCTACGACAAGGGTCAGCTTACAGAGCTTGGTGCCGTTAACGTAATGACAGGTATCTATACCGGCCGTTCCCCTAAAGATAAGTTCATCGTAATGGACGAGAATTCCAAGGATACAGTTTGGTGGACAACACCTGAATATCCCAATGACAACCATCCCGCTTCTAAGGAAGCTTGGGATGCTTGCAAGAAGCTGGCTCTTGATGAGCTTTCCGGCAAGAAGCTTTATGTTGTCGACGGTTTCTGCGGAGCTAACAAGGATACAAGAATGTCTGTCCGCTTCATTATGGAAGTTGCCTGGCAGGCTCACTTCGTAAGGAACATGTTCATTCAGCCTACTGCTGAAGAAGAAGCTTCCTTCGAGCCTAACTTCATCGTTTACACAGCTTCCAAGGCTAAGGTTGAGAACTATAAGGAGCTCGGTCTCAACTCCGAGACAGCAGTTCTCTTCAACGTTACATCACGTGAGCAGGTTATCCTCAACACATGGTACGGCGGTGAGATGAAGAAGGGTATGTTCTCCATGCAGAACTACTTCCTGCCTTTGGGCGGTATGGCTTCCATGCACTGCTCCGCCAACACAGATATGGAAGGCAAGCACACAGCAATCTTCTTCGGTCTTTCCGGTACAGGTAAGACAACACTTTCCACAGATCCTAAGAGACTCCTCATCGGCGATGACGAGCACGGCTGGGATGACAACGGTGTATTCAACCTTGAGGGCGGTTGCTATGCTAAGGTTATCAACCTCTCCAAGGAGAATGAACCTGACATCTACAACGCTATCAAGAGAAATGCTCTTCTTGAGAACGTAACAGTAGACGCAGAAGGCAAGATCGACTTCGCAGACAAGTCAGTTACAGAGAATACTCGTGTTTCTTATCCTATCGATCACATCGAGAAGATCGCCAAGAATGTTAACAAGATCTCTTCCGGCCCTGCTGCTGAGAACGTAATCTTCCTTTCCGCTGATGCTTTCGGCGTTCTGCCTCCTGTTTCCATCCTTACACCTGAGCAGACACAGTATTACTTCCTTTCCGGATTCACTGCTAAGCTTGCAGGTACAGAGCGCGGAATCACAGAGCCTACACCTACATTCTCCGCTTGCTTCGGTCAGGCGTTCCTCGAGCTTCATCCTACAAAGTACGCTGAAGAGCTCGTAAAGAAGATGGAGAAGTCCGGTGCTAAGGCTTACCTCGTTAACACAGGCTGGAACGGAACAGGCAAGAGAATCTCCATCCCTGATACAAGAGGAATCATCGATGCTATCCTCGACGGTTCCATCAAGAATGCTCCTACAAAGAAGATCCCTTACTTCGACTTTGAAGTACCTACAGAGCTTCCGGGTGTTTCCACAGAGATCCTCGATCCCCGTGATACATACGCTGATGCAGCTGAGTGGGATACAAAGGCTAAGGATCTTGCTGCAAGATTCCAGAAGAACTTCAAGAAGTATGAGACAAACGATGCAGGTAAGGCACTCGTCGCTGCAGGTCCTCAGCTCTGATTGACAATTCTTTAACAGAATGTTTAAGGCTGCCCTCTCCGGAGGGCAGTTTTTATATGTTATATTTTTATTGTGAGGTGTTATCCCATGGTAAAAACGATATGGCAAAAACTCAAAGCAGAACGTCAGACTGACACACAGACATTATGGAATAATGAGGTCAGCGCCAATATATTTTTGGCTAAGACTATGCTGGCGACTGCATTGCTGGCATTGATATTTATACTGCTGTCTTTGTTCAACATAATATGGTGCAATAATACAACATTGCTCTTTTTGTGTATTGCTATATTCGTATTGGTTTTTCCTGCCGTTATCTGTTTTATCTATAAGGGTGATAAGGAATGGCTTAAATCTGTATTGCTCTTTTTCTACTGTATTGTCTTTGCCATGATACAGGCCGTATTCGGTCATAATGTTGTGTTATGCTTTGTATTCCCGGTAGTCTTATCCGTCCGCTATTACTCGAAATATGTAACTGCATCAACCGCTTTCCTGACATTCCTGTTTTCCGGTGTATCTGAGTATATAGGAGTCGCATTAGGTTACGGGAGACTTGATCTTAATATGACCGAACTGCCTTCCGGCACCGTGCTTACAATACCTGATTCAATGTTATTGAGAGATGCGGTCGATATAATGCTGATCGACCGTAACCGTCTTTGGCTCCATACACTTCAAAACAGCTTCCTGCCGAAGATCATAATCTTTATACTGTTATCTAATATTTGCGTAGTGATAGCAGGCAAAGGAAGAAAAGCCATATTAGAACAGAAAAAAGAGACCGAGAAGCTTGAGCGTCTGTCGACAGAGCTCAATCTTGCAAGCGAGATCCAGAATAATGTACTTCCCAATATTTTCCCTGTATATCCCGATCGTAAAGAATTCGATCTTTACGCTTCCATGAAGACTGCCAAGGAAGTGGGAGGGGATTTCTATGATTTCTTCTTCATAGACGATGATCACATAGGTCTTGTAATGGCGGATGTTTCCGGAAAGGGAATAGGCGCAGCTTTGTTTATGATGGTCTCCAGGACCCTGATCAAGACACGGTCACAGGTTGGAGGTACTCCTTCTGAGATACTCTATGATGTTAACAATCAGCTCTGTGAAGGCAATACGGCACATTTATTTGTGACTGTTTGGCTCGGCATATTAGAGATCTCAACAGGAAAGCTCATAACAGCTAACGCAGGGCATGAACATCCCGCGATCAGAAAGAAAGACGGGACATATATCCTTAATGTATATAAGCATTCTCCCGTATGCGGTGCAATCAGCGGATTAAAGTATAAGGAACATGAGTTCGTCCTCGATCCGGGGGATACCCTCTTTGTTTATACAGACGGTGTTCCCGAAGCTAATAATGCGGACAATGAACTTCTCGGCACCGACAGGATGCTGGAAATCCTTAATAGAGATCCCGGCGCTGCTCCCGACAAAGTCCTGACTAATGTTATGGACGGCATAAATGAATTCGTTGCAGGCGCTGAACAATTCGATGATATAACGATGCTCTGCATAAGATACAATGGTAACTGATCTGTTATTTGCAGTTTTTTGATATTTTATTAAATATGTTAATTATCTTTGCTTTAATGATATAATTAAAAGGTCTTAATATTATTGAAAGGAAAGGTATATATTATGGACAGAGCATCAATCAAACTCGCTGCCAAGGAAGCCTTTAAGGCAAATTATTGGAAAAGCGTACTTGCAGCATTTATCTTATCGCTTTTCACAACTTATTATTCGGTTTCTTCGGGAGGCGCAACATCATCACAGGGTGTTGATCTATCAGGATTCTCATCTGAGCAGATCTCAGAGCTTTTTGCAGCTCTTGCTGTTACAATTGTCGTACTCGTTGTTATCGGTGTCGTTCTCAAGATCTTTGTATTCAACCCTCTTGAGGTAGGAGGATTCAGATTCTTCAGAAAGAACGTAGAAGAGAAAAATACAGGTCTCGATGCCATAAAAGAGGGCTTCGGCGATTATGGCCGTACATTTGTTACTCTTTTCTTAAGAGATCTGTTCCTTTCATTGTGGACAATGCTCTTCGTCATCCCCGGACTCGTTAAGACATATTCTTATATGCTCGTTCCTTATATCCTTAAGGATAACCCTGAGCTTCCCGCAACTGCGGCCATCACACGTTCAAGAGAGCTTATGAACGGTCATAAGTGGGAAGCTTTTGTTCTTGATCTGTCATTCATCGGATGGTATCTGCTTTCCGGTCTGACATGCGGTATTCTTAACATCTTCTGGACAGAGCCTTATCGCCAGAGCGCAAGAGCAAAGTTCTATCTTGAGCTTTTGAATAAGTAATATCCGGATTGTTTAAGTCAAGCAATAACACTAAGGAAAGCCGTTCACGGCTTTCCTTTTTTATTCTGAGACAGTTAAGATAATTTGTTGTTGAATTAATCGTCTTAAAAGCATAGACTGTAAAAGTAATCTTTAAACAACCCGGCGAGGTTGTAAGATTCTTAAAAATAAGAATTTTTTCATCGTGCCGGGAAACTATATTTTCCGGCATTTTTACTGCCGGGGCAAGGAGTTTCCGAATGAGTGAAGTAACAGGTCAAGGCAACACGATCCTGATGGATGAAGCCGCTGTCGAACGTGCGATCATCAGGATATCCCACGAGATCATCGAGCGCAATAAAGGGCTTGAGAATGTCACCCTTATAGGGATACAGAGAAGAGGAGTCTCGATAGCAAAGAAGATCAGGGATTACCTCGAATCCATCGAGAATGCTAAGGTACCTATGGGAATTCTCGACATAACTTTTTACAGAGATGACTTATCCAGGCTCGCGGCTCATCCCGTAGTAAACGGCACTCACATACCTTTCGATGTCAATGACAGTAAGATCATACTGGTCGATGATGTCTTATATACAGGCAGGACGATCAGATCGGCCATTGACAATATTTTCGATATGGGAAGGCCTTCCTGCATTCAGCTCGTGGAACTGATCGACAGAGGTCACAGACAGCTTCCTTTCAAAGCGGATTACGTCGGTAAAAATGTACCTACTTCTGAGAAGGAAAGCATAGAAGTTCAATTTGAAGACGTTGACGGCGTAACGCAGGTAATGCTTATAAAGGAGGGAATCTGACATGGGACTTAAGAGCAAAGACCTCCTCGGAATGAAACAGCTGTCCGCCGAGGAGATAATGGAGATACTTGATACCGCGAAGACCATGAAGCTGGTCGTCGAGAACGGTCCCAAGAAGACATCGCATCTACAGGGAAAATCAGTTGTCACATTATTCTATGAGAATTCGACCAGGACCAGACTGTCATTCGAACTGGCATCCAAGTACATGGGATCAACCAGCGCCAACATATCGGCCAGCGGAAGCTCTGTTGCAAAAGGTGAATCGCTTCTTGATACAGCCAGGACCATAGATATGATGGGAACTGATATCATCGTAATGAGGCACCCTCAGTCAGGAGCTCCTCATTCGATCGCAGATAAGCTCAACGCCAGCATTGTAAATGCAGGAGACGGGATGAATGAGCATCCGACCCAGGCTCTTCTTGACATGCTGACGATGTATGAAAGATTCGATACATTCGAAGGGAAGAAGATAGCCATCTGCGGTGATATCTACCACAGCCGCGTTGTAAGATCCAATGCGATAGGACTTGCCAAAGTCGGAGCAAAGGTAAGTGTATACGGTCCCCGTACCATGATGCCCATAGGCATTGAGAAGATGGGCGTAACTGTAGCAGACAGCGTGGAAGACTGTGTCAGAGATGCAGATGCCGTTATGGGATTAAGAGTACAGCTCGAGAGAATGAAGAGCAGTCTTTTCCCGTCCGTAGCCGAGTATGCGAAGTTCTATGCAATAACGCCCGAAGTCCTGAAGCTCGCAAAGCCCGATGCTTTCCTCATGCATCCGGGACCCTGCAACCACGGTGTCGAGCTTCCTACGGCCGTATACGACTGCGATCAGTCAGTAATAAACAAGCAGGTAACAAACGGTGTAGCGGTCAGGATGGCTGTCCTCTATCTGCTTATGGCAAGGAGAAACAATCTATGAAGACATTGATTAAAAACTGTAAAGTATTCAATTCTGATGCGGACATGATCTTTATCGAAGACGGTAAGTTCGCGTCGAAGTTCAGTGAGAACGAAGCTGATGAAGTGATCGATGTGAAGGGCGCCACTGTCCTTCCCGGGCTTATCGATATGCATGTGCATTTCAGGGAGCCCGGTTACGAGTATAAAGAAACGATCGCTACCGGGTCTGCAGCGGCCGCCAGAGGCGGATTTACGAGCGTCTGCACAATGCCCAATACCTTTCCGGTATGTGATAACGCGGCAGTCGTTGAAGGCATTCTTAAGAGAGCAGCCGATGCAGGACTCGTCAGAGTTTATCCGATAGGCGCCGCAGGAAAGAATCTCGAGAGCGAAGAACTTGCCGAGATCGGACTCATGAAGGAAGCAGGCATCGTTGCCGTGAGCAATGACGGCAAGCCGATAGCTACATCCGGCTTCATGCGTAAAGTCCTTGAGTATTCTTCAGACTTTGATATTCCCGTATTAAATCACGAAGAAGATCTTACTATCTCAGGCGGAGCAATGAATGAAGGTGAAGTATCCACTTCGATCGGCATCAGAGGATGTCCCACGGTTGCCGAGGATATAATGATCGCCAGAGATATCATCCTCTCGGAATATCTCGATGTACCTGTTCATATCTGCCATGTAAGCACAAAAGGCGGCATGAGGATGATAAGAGAGGCTAAGGCAAGGGGGGTTAAAGTCACCTGTGAGACATGTCCTCATTACTTTACGCTTACCGACAGTTCATGCGAGAACTATGATACAAACTTCAAGATGCATCCGCCGCTGCGTTCCGAAGAGGACAGACTCGCTGTAATAGAAGCGATCAAAGACGGAACTGTCGACTGTATAGTTACCGATCACGCTCCTCATCATCAGGACGATAAGGAAGTCGAATTCTCACACGCGCTTAACGGCATCGTAGGTCTTGAGAGTTCGTTTGCGCTTTGCTATACATATCTTGTCAAACCCGGACACATTACAATGGAAAAGCTCATGGATCTTATGTGCCATAACCCTTCCGACATCCTTAAGCTCGGAAGAGGCGGTATGGATATCGGTGATGATGCAGATCTTGCCGTGTTTGACCTTGACAATGAATTCACCTTTGATAAGAACAAGATGCTCACAAAAGGCAGAAATACGCCTTTCGACGGATGGAAGCTCTACGGGAAGACCGTTCTTACCATGATGGGAGGAAAGAAGACTTATGAAGAACTTTGCTGATGATCTCGTAAGGAAGATCCGGGAACTTGATAACCCTACGGTAATGGGACTCGATCCCAGACTCGAGTACATTCCCGAGGAAATACGCAGCAGATGGATGAAGACTGTAGGTCCTGATGCAGAGCTTGCAGCAGCTATGGCCATCTATGAGTTCAATACTACACTCATAGATGCAGTATGTGATATCGTTCCTGCCATCAAGCCCCAGTTCGCCTACTACGAGATGTACGGCGTTACGGGCATCGAGACTTTGAAGAAGACTGTCGCATACGCTAAGAGCAAGGGAATGCTGGTTATAGGCGATGCAAAGCGTAATGACATCGGTTCCACCGCTACAGCTTATGCTGAGGGCATCATCGGCAAGACCGCGCTTGATGACGGTTCCGGGAAGAGCATGTTCAACTGCGACGCCGTAACTGTTAACGGTTACCTCGGCATCGACGGCATCAAGCCTTTCATGGATGTTTGTGCAAGAGACGGCAAGGGCATCTTTACGCTCGTACACACATCAAATCCGTCTGCTGTTGATTTCCAGGATATGGAGCTTAAGGACGGTCGTAAGGTATACGAGCTCATGGCTGATAACGTAAATGAATGGGGCAGGGAACTCGTCGGCGAGGAAGGCTTCTCATCTGTCGGTGCAGTTCTCGGAGCTACTGTTCCGGAGCAAGCCGTAGCAGCCCGTAAGAGAATGCCGAACACATTGATGCTCGTCCCGGGTTACGGCGCACAGGGCGCAGGCCCCGATGCTGCTGTTGCTTCCTTTACAAAGGAAGGTGAGGGTGCCATCGTAAATGCATCCAGAAGCCTTATGTGCGCTTGGAAGAAGAGGGAAGACCTCGCCCCCGCAGATTACGCGAAAGCAACCCGCGATGAAGCACTCGACATGAAGGCAAAGCTTAACGCTGCACTTAAAGACAGGAAGTACGTATGAACAAAGACCATTTCTGCGAAGTAGTCTCGAAAAGCATGCTTAACGGGGACACGGCTCTCATCGAGTTCCGGTGTCCCGAGATAGCACAGAATGCGGTTCCCGGACAGTTTGTTAATGTAGCCAGTTCCAACTTCTTGAGAAGACCTTTCGGTGTAGCTTCCGTTGATAAAGATACGGGCACATTCAAGGTCGGCATTAAGATCATCGGAGAGGGAACTGAAGAGCTTGCTTCCATGGAAGAAGGCGACGGAACATGGGTCCTCGGACCTTTGGGAAACGGATTTGATATCAACGGTGAGAAGTTTATTCTCGCAGGTGGCGGAACAGGAGTTTTCCCGGTTAATTTCCTTTACGAGAAGCTCTCTTCCGAAGGCAAGAAGGTAAAGGTTGTTCAGGGTTTCAGAGACAAGTCTCAGATCATAATGAATGATCCTTCTTATATCCTTACGACCGATGCGGGAGATGCAGGTCTTAAGGGAAACTGCTGTGACGGACTTAATACATTAAGTGATGACGATATCAAGGACGCCGTTGTCCTTTGTGTAGGACCTATGCCTATGATGAGAGCAGTTGCTTCCTGGGCTGACAGCAAGGGGCTTAAATGCAGTGTTTCTCTTGAGCAGAGAATGGCATGCGGCATCGGAATCTGTCTTGTTTGCACATGTAAGATCAAGGCGGAAGAGGAAGGGATTCCTTTCGAGCATAAAAGATGCTGCAAGGACGGTCCCGTATTTGATTCCAAGGAGGTGATCTGGTGAGCGAGAGACTTTTCGTAAAAGTAGGAGATACATTCCTTAAAAGCCCACTGATCTTAGCCTCGGGTACATGCAATATGGGAAGGGAACTGTCTGAGATATACGATCTTTCTATACTCGGCGGACTTTCTTCCAAGGGACTCACGATCAAGCCCAGAGCAGGTAATGAAGGCGTAAGAGTTGCCGAGTGCAAGGCAGGAATGCTTAATTCAGTCGGTCTTCAGAATCCCGGTGTAGAGCACTTCATCAAGTATGATCTTGACTTTATGAATTCTCTGGACACCGGTGTTATCGTGAATGTTGCAGGTCATTCGACTGATGATTATATCGATATGGTCAAGGCTTTGGATCCGCATAAAGATAAGATAGATGCGCTTGAGATCAATCTCTCCTGTCCGAATGTCAAGGAAGGATGCATGTCGATAGGATCCGATAAGACCCAGATAAAGAAGATAGTAAGCGAGTTAAGAAAACTTACGGATCTTCCTTTATGGATCAAGCTCACGCCTAATGTTACAAGCATATCGGATATGGCTCTCGCTGCACAGGAAGGCGGTGCCGATGCTGTCGTATTGATAAATACAATGCTCGGCATGGCTGTTGATATAAAGACCAGAAGGCCGGTCCTTCATAATAATACCGGCGGCTATTCCGGACCGGGCATAAAACCCGTAGCGATCCGAATGGTCTCGGAATGCTTTCAGGTACTGGATATTCCCATCATCGGCTGCGGCGGCATTGAAGATGCCAAAGATGTGCTCGAATTCATGATCGCAGGTGCTTCTGCAGTTGAGATCGGAACCGCAAGCCTTGTCATTCCTGACGCTCCCGTGTTCATTACTGACGAACTCGAAGCATGGTGTGAGGAGAATAATACCGATATTGCATCATTGACCGGTACTCTCAAGCTCTGGTAATCAACCGCCAAACGGGAATTAATAGTATAATTGATATTGTCAAATCGTTTAACAGGAGGCTCAAATGTCAAACAGAGTAACAGAAGATCTCTTTAAGACCAATGCCATCAGAGTGGCGCCGGCATACACTCCGTTCTGGTATACATCAGGCAAACTCGGCCCGTTCTTTATCAACACTCATTTTCTTGCAAAAGACGAGCAGACTGCAGGCGATATCCTGAAGCTTATCGAAGAAGCTGTCGCTGACGATAAGGAAAAGGCTCCTTTCAGGATCTTCAATGCATTCAGAAACCTGTATGAAGAGTCCGCAACATATAAGAACTGCATCGATTCACTTGTTGAAGCGGCAAAGAAGTTTGATTTTGATCTTATCTCGGGAGGGGAGAGAAGAGACTTCTTCTTCTCCATGATGCCGGCTTATATATTGGGAAAACCTCATTTGACGATCTATAAGGATCTGTCTTCGGTCATTACAGACAGTAACTTTAACAACATCGAATATGATCTCAATGGTAAGAAAGTATTGCACATTGCCGATCTGATCACTGAAGCTTCAAGCTACGAACGTGCCTGGATACCTGCCATAAGAGGGTTAGGCGCCGATATCACGGATACCATCGCGGTTGTAGACAGAAATCAGAACGGCAGAAAGGTACTCGAGGGGCTCGGAGTTAATATGGAAACCCTTACTAAAGTCGACAAAGGCCTTTTCGATGAAGCTCTCGACAACGGATCCGTTAATAAAGAACAGTATGATCTTGTGCTGCAGTTTCTTGACGATCCGGATAAGTACATGAAGGACTTCATCAAAGCGCATCCCTCATTCATCGACGAACAGATCGCTTTGGGAGGAAAGACCGAGCAGCGTGCAAGACTCGCTATTGAGAAAGGATTCATCTGATGAAGGACATACCGCTTTACGAAGTAACCAAAGTTACTAATTTAAGAGACGTTATCAAGACAAGAGTCAGGGAATTCCCGGGTAATCCCGTTTTCCTGCATAAGCCCGGAAAGAGTACAGAATATGTTCCGGTTACGACAGAACAATATGATCATGACATAGACTGCCTCGGAACGGCTTTCATGAGCAAGCTGTCCAAGGGTGCAAGGATCGCGATCCTCAGCGAAACCCGTTATGAATGGTATGTAACTTACCTTGCCACAACAAACGGCACCGGTTGCGTCGTGCCGATAGACAAGGAACTGCATACTGAAGAGATCGTAAACTGTCTTAACAGGGCTCATGCAGATATGGTTGTTTTCTCTTCATCAAAGCTCGATACTGTAAATGATTTCTACGGTAAAGTAGGATCGATAAAATACTATGTTTCCATGGACGATACCGATGATGACAGATTCATAAATTATTCGGATCTGATAAAAGAAGGAGAAAAGCTTCTGTCAGAAGGTGATAAGACCTTTACTGAAGCCGATATCGATCCCGAGGAGATGACGATCCTTCTGTTTACTTCGGGAACTACCGCAAGATCAAAGGCTGTCATGCTGTGCCAGAGGAATATATGCAAGAACCTGATGGCGATGTTCTCGATGCTCTACATAGACAGGAATGATATGTTCTTCTCGGTCCTGCCTCTTCATCATACATATGAATGCACATGTGGCTTCTTAGGCCAGGTGTACAGAGGAACGACGATAGCCATATGCTCCGGACTGCGCTATATAACAAGTGAGATCAAGGAAGCTAAGCCGACCTGCATCCTCATGGTTCCGGTAATGCTCGAGATGTTCTACAAGAAGATCATGAAGAACATTACTTCAGATCCGAAGAAAGCCAAGAAATTCAATACCGGCCGTAAGCTCTCCAAGTTCCTGCTCAAGTTCGGGATAGATGTGAGAAAGAAGCTTTTCGCGCAGATACACGAAGTATTCGGCGGCAGGATGAGACTCATAATTCTGGGCGGTGCGCCGGTGAAGCCCGAAGCACTCGAGTTCTTCCAGGATATGGGATTTATTTGCGTACAGGGATACGGACTTACCGAATGTGCGCCTATCCTGGCTCTTAATCGTGATGTTGACTTCGAGAATAAGGCTGCCGGTCTTCCGCTGCCCGGAGTTGACGTTAAGATCCTCGATCCCGATTCAGACGGCATAGGCGAGTTTATTGCCAAAGGTGACAATGTGTTTATGGGTTATTATGAAGATCCCGTTGCCACGGCTCAGGCGCTCGACACAGACGGTTATTATCACACAGGTGACCTTGGGTATATCGACGAGAACGGATTCTGCATAATCACCGGACGCAAGAAGAATGTCATTATTGCTGCAAACGGAAAGAATGTTTTCCCTGAGGAGATCGAGTATCTTCTGTCTCTTGACGATAGGGTTGCCGAGAGTGTCGTTTCTGGAGAACATGATGAGAACAAGGACGATATAATGATCGTCGCAACGATCTTTCCGGATATGGAGATCATCGAACAGGAACTCGGAGCCGATGCCTCCGACGAACAGATACTGAAGCTGCTCGAAGATGTAGTCGATAATGTCAACGATTCTCTGCCGATATACAAGAAGATCAAAAAGACTGTTCTGCGCAAGGAAGAATTCGAGAAGAACACATCCAAGAAGATTAAGAGGTATTGATAATTGATTAGTGATACAACCGCATCAAGGATCATCGAAGCGGCCCTCAGTACAAATGCGGACTTCGCTGAGATATTTGAAGAACAAAAGACCAGTTCCGCAGTGGGACTTCTTGACGGGAGAACGATACGTGCATCTTCCGGTATCGATTACGGAGTCGGGATCAGACTTATGGCAGGTACTAACGTGGTCTACGTCTATACCTGTGATAAGACCGAAGAAGCCCTTATTAAGCTCGCAAAGCAGGCAGCATCAGCCATCAAGGCCGGAACTTCAGCTGCTGTAAAGCAGGTACAGGCATTGAGCCGTTCATCCGCGTCCTTGCTCGATATCGATCCGCTTACGGTCTCCAAGAAGACCAATATAGATTTCTTAAGGGAAGCCTCCGAATTCGCTTTGTCTTACGATGAGCTGATCACACAGGTTCAGGCATCTTATGCGACATCACGCCGTATAGTTCACATCGTAAACAGCGAAGGCTTTAACAAAGAAGAATCCATGACAAGGATACGTTTCTCTGTCTCCGCGGTTGCCACCAAAGGCAATGAGAAGCAGACCGGACGCATCGCTCCGGGAACAATGAGAGGATATGAATTTGTAAATGAATACCCGATCATTGAAAAGACAAAGGGTTGCTGCGATACGGCAATAAGGATGATCAATGCCGGCTATGCTCCGTCAGGAAAGATGCCTGTGATCATCGGAAACGGATTCGGAGGAGTGATCTTTCATGAAGCGTGCGGTCATGCGCTCGAATCAACATCCGTCGGTATAGGAGCTTCCTGTTTTACGGATAAGATCGGCAAACAGATCGCATCTTCGGTAGTCTCGGCTAGAGATAATGCAAGGATCGAAGGCGAGTGGGGTTCTTATATGACCGACGACACGGGACGCGAATCCTCGAATCTTCTGCTTATCGAGAACGGTATCTGCAAAAACTATATGATCGATGATCTCGGCGCCAGACGCATGAACGCGCAACCGACGGGATGCGGAAGACGTCAGGATTTCACCTATGCGCCTACCTCAAGAATGAGCAACACATACATTGAGAACGGTACGGACAAGCCCGAAGACATAATAGCTGATACCGAGTACGGACTTTACTGCACCAAGATGGGCGGCGGTTCGGTCGATACCGCAACGGGTGAGTTCAACTTTGCTTCCGAGGAAGCTTATATGATCAGAAACGGAAAAGTAGCAGAACCCGTCCGCGGAGCCACACTGATCGGCAAAGGACAGGAGATATTGATGAACATCGACAGGGTCGGAAATGACCTTGAGTTGTCCGCAGGAATGTGCGGATCGCTCTCCGGAAATGTTCCGGTTACTGTCGGACAGCCTACTATCAGGGTATCTTCGATACTTGTCGGGGGAAGGGAGGCATAATCATGGATAAGGATTTTTCTCTTTCATACATAAAGAAGCTGGTTGAAAAGGCTGTCGAATACGGTTTCGAAGAAGCTGAAGCCTGCTTTATGAGCACTTCTTCCATGGAGATAAACATATTGAATTCCGAAGTATCGTCTTACGAGAATTCTACTTTGGAAGGCGTCGGTTTCAGAGGCAAGAAAAACGGTCAGATGGGCGGTTCATTTACAACCGATCTGGGTGATGATGCGATCGATTTCATGCTTTCTACCGCAATGGAAAACTGTGAAGTCTTAAACGACGAAGACGAGGAATTCATCTATTGTGATCCTCAAAATGCACATCTTGAGAGTATCCAGCTCTCAGGAACATACGACAAGAATACATATGAGAGGTTCGAGAAGACAGGATTAGAGCTCGAGAAGGATATTCTTGCACTTTCCGAATACATTAAGGCAGTTGATTATCTCTCCGTATCATGCGGTACAGGACCTTCGATAAGCGTTAATTCCAAGGGACTTTATACTTACAAGGATTCCGATTACATCACCATATTTGCTGAAGCACGGGCCGAAAAGGACGGAGTCGTCAAGACCGGCGGTCATTACTGGTTCGGCAAGGACATCGACGAGTTCGATAAAGAAGCTTTTCTCAAGGTGTTAAAGAAGAAAGTATTGGGAAAGCTCGGGGCATCTTCCGTTGATTCCGGTGAATATAAAGTGATCTTTGACAGCGAGGCTTTTGTATCGCTGCTGCATACATTTCTCGGAGCTTTCTCCTCTTATAATATGCAGAAAGGCCTGTCACTGCTTAAAGGCAAGGAAGGGGATACTATCGCCTCCGATATATTTACGCTGAGGGAGGAACCGATGTACGAGGAAGCTCTGATCAAGTTTCCTTTCGATTCCGAAGGAGTGCTTACAAGTTCCAAGGCATTGATAGATCACGGAGTCTTCGTGAAAGCTCTCTATAACCTTAAGACCGCACATAAAGAAGGAAAAGAATCCACCGGCAACGGTTTTAAGAGCGCTTTTTCCGCGCCTGTCGGCATAAGTGCAACGAATCTTGTGGTGACACCCGGTGATAAGTCCTTTGACGAGTTGTGCGAATGGATAGGAGAGGGGATATATCTTACCGAACTGAACGGTCTTCATGCCGGCGTTAATCAAATAAGCGGAGATTTCTCTCTGTTCTGTGAAGGATATCTTATAAAGGACGGAAAGATCGCAAGGCCTGTTGAGCAGATTACCGTCGCCGATAATTTTTATCAAGTGATCAAAAAGATTATTGCGGTAGGAAGTGATACAATATCTGTGCCCGAAGGCAAGGGAGAGTATTTCTGTCCTTCGGTAGCAGTAAGTAAAATGAATATCTCGGGAGATACCGGGGAAGAAGGAGAAGAGTAAATGAACAGCATTGATACAAAGTGTTTGCACGCAGGCTATGAGCCGGGTAACGGTGAACCCAGACAGGTGCCGATCTGGCAAAGCACAACTTGGAAGTACAACACATCCGACGATATGGGCAAGCTGTTCGATCTCGAAGCTTCAGGATATTTCTATACAAGGCTTCAAAACCCGACCAATGACTTCGTAGCATCCAAGCTCTGCGCTCTTGAGGGCGGATTTGCAGGTATGCTTACATCATCCGGTCAGGCTGCAAACTTCTTCGCAGTATTTAACATCTGTGAAGCCGGTGATCACTTTATCGCATCTTCATCCATCTACGGAGGCACTTACAATCTGTTCGGCGTAACAATGAAGAAGATGGGAATAGAGTGCACATTCGTAGATCAGTCTCTGTCTTATGAGGAGCTTTCCAAGTACTTCAAGCCCAATACGAAGTGCGTATTCGGTGAGACAATCACTAATCCTACGGTCAATGTACTCGATATCGAGAAATTCGCCAAGCTCGCACACGATCACGGCGTACCGCTCATCATCGACAATACATTTGCGACACCCGTAAACTGCCGTCCTATCGAATGGGGATGTGATATCGTTACTCATTCCACAACCAAGTATATCGACGGTCACGCCACATCCGTCGGCGGCGCCATCATCGACAGCGGCAACTTTGACTGGATGGCTCATGCCGATAAGTTCCCGGGACTCACTACACCCGATGATTCATATCACGGCCTTACATATGCAACCAAGTTCGGCAAGGGCGCTTATATAACCAAGGCTACCGCTCAGCTCATGAGAGACTTCGGATGCATACAGTCTCCCCAGAATTCCTTCTACATCCAGCTCGGACTCGAGTCTTTGGCCGTCCGCATGAGACGTCATTGCGAGAATGCGCAGAAAGTTGCAGAGTTCCTGGCTTCTGATGACAGGATCGCATGGGTTAACTATCCCGGACTTGAGACAGATGCCAACCACGAGCTTGCAATGAAGTATTGTCCCAACGGAACATGCGGCGTTCTTTGCTTCGGCGTAAAGGGAGGAAGAGATGCTTCCATCAAGTTCATGGATTCACTCAAGTTCGCTACGATCGCAACACACGTTGCAGATTGTAAGACACTCCTGCTTCATCCTGCATCACATACACACAGACAGCTTACAGACGAGCAGCTTCTTGAAGCGGGCATCGCACCGGACCTTATCAGATTCAGCGTCGGTCTTGAAGATCCCGATGACATCATCGATGATATCAAGCAGGCACTGGATAAGATCTGATCGATAATTAGATACGATCTTTTACAGGTAAACTATCCTTATACCCAATACTTTGATTATCAAAGTATTGGGTATTTGTAATTAGTGCAGGGTACAGTATGAAACAGGATTGAGGTTGATGATCTGAAGCAGCGCACATCAACAACCTGTCCTTTAACGATTCAGGGAAAGATTTGTGCCAACAGGAGTGTCAGAAGATGATAATTGACACATGATATTGGCATGCGTTTTGGCACAGAGCAATTATGTAACGGACATTCGTACACAGTAAAGTTGTTCCTGATTAAACGACTGAATCTGAAAGTTTTCTATAATTACGGGTTTAATTCCTCTTCCTAATTCACCAAAATTGTAATTATACCGAATTAGATATTATTGTTTTTAAGTTCTGCGTGCTTCTCTTCCGTTTGATAATACTGTGAAGGATCATTCGTAACGGATCTCTTTCGAGCCAATGTATTTAAGATAGATCGTAAAGATTATCCTTACGATGAGCAATACGATTATCACTCCTATCGAATCGACAAGCACATCTATGATTGATCCGGACCTTCCGTCAACAAACAGCTGATGATATTCATCAATGACAGCTGTCAGCATGCTTATCCATAAAGTGATAACTATATACATCTCGTTATCTGACTTGATCAGCTTGACCGGGCTCTCTGCATACGACCTGGCTATCGATATGCGGTTTGTATATCTGACTGACATAAATGCCAATGCCGTTAGGACTGCAAACTCCAATATATGAGCCAGCTTTCTTAATACTTCTTCAGTCATAAACCCTTTTCCGAACATAAGTTCGATAAACTGAAGGACACTCAGGCTTCTGTCGGATGACATATCACCGGATTCTGACGAGAAATAAAAAATCATTACTATCCATGCAATAGTCAATCCCCAGAAAAGGACAGCTGCAATAAGGTCGAATATCGAAATATCTTCTTTTGATATATGAGGTCTCACTGTTCAGTATCTTTTCCTGTTATTGTTCTTTAACGCTCTGTCGATCTCACGTTTCGCCTGCCGGTCTGCTTCTGCATCACGTTTATCGTAATTCTTCTTTCCTCTGGCAAGTCCTATCTCAAACTTGACCCGGCTGTCTTTAAAATAACATTTCAACGGTACCAGAGTGAGTCCGTCAAGCTTGATCTTGGAATAAAGTCTTATTATCTCTTTTTTATGCATAAGGAGTTTCCTGGTACGCATGGGATCGAGATTAAAACGGTTCCCGTGATCGTACGGGCTTATATTAACGCCTATTAGCCATATCTCTCCTCCTTTTATCGTTACATACGAATCGCGCAGATTGATCTTTCCGGCACGAAGCGATTTAACTTCCGTTCCGGATAATACGATCCCGCATTCATACTTCTCATCGATAAAGAAATCATGATAGGCTTTACGGTTTTCCGCTATTATCTTAATTCCCTGTTGCTTAGGCATCCCGACTCTCCAGTCTTAATGACGGCATCGCATTGAGCGACAAGTCATCCCTTCTCCCGTTATTATATTCATAATAACCTGCAGATGCTATCATTGCAGCATTATCCGTGCAAAGCCGCAGATCAGGATAATACAGTTTCAGCCCATGCTCTGCTGAGGCTTTATCGAAGGCCGAACGCAAAAATGAATTTGCAGACACTCCTCCCGCCAAGCAGATCTTCTTTATCCCCGTTTGATCAGATGCTCTGAGCGTATGGTCAAGAAGCAGATTGGCTATATGCTGCTGATAAGAAGCTGCAAAATCCCTGATATCTATTGTCTCATCCTTCTGACGGGCCTGATTGATAAGATTGAGAGCGCCGGTCTTAATACCCGAAAAGGAAAAATCCAAAGTATCTCCCATATGATTCTTCGGGAATGAATAAGCATTGACATTTCCTCCCTGCCCCGCCTTATCCATCTTCGGGCCGCCGGGATATCCTAATCCTATGACACGGGCGATCTTGTCGATCGCTTCCCCCGCCGCGTCGTCTCTGGTCCTTCCAAGAACCTTAAGTGACGTATAAGATTTTACATGTACGATCTGGGTATTGCCGCCGCTGACACAAAGACACAAGTATTCCGGTTCAAGTTCGGGAAAACAGAGATAATTAGCGCATATATGCCCGTGAAGATGATTAACACCGATAAGAGGCTTTCCCGTAACCGCACAAAGACCTTTAGCTGCCGACAGACCGACCAGAAGGGCTCCGACGAGACCCGGTCCGTATGTAACGGCAACTGCATCAATGTCATCCAAAACGACACCGGCCTCTTTAAGAGCTGAATCGATACACGGATAGACGGCATCCACATGCATCCTGGAAGCTATCTCAGGAACGACACCGCCGTACTTCTCATGGAAATCAGCCTGAGAAGCAATTACGTCGCTCAGGATCTCACGGCCGTTCTTAACAACAGCCGCTGCAGTCTCATCACAGGAAGACTCTATGCCCAATATCAGGATATCTTCGGAACCCATGCTAATTCAACTTACCTCACCTAAACAAAATACGAAGTCATGAACCTCATTACTGTATCAATGTATTCTTCCTTGCCGATCCTGAAAGAGTCCAGATAGTCAGCACCGGGTATCATCCTGGACATCGTAAGACTCGAATTGAGCCTGTTGCGCTCCTCTATTATCCTGCTTATCTTATCGGCGCCGATAAAAGTATCATGACCGCCGTATATGATGCAGACAGGCATCTGAAGACGCGATATAAGCGCAATGAGATTAACCGAACTACCTTCTCCAGCCGATATTCTGATGGCATAAGGCACAAAATTCCGAGTAAGGCTTCCGAGAAACTCAGTCCGCTGAACAACGGCTTTGATATAATCGTCGGAGTTCTTGGCAGGTGAATCAAATATCATCCCGATGACATACGATTTATTATATCCGAGGTTAAGAAGATCCGCAGAATAATCATTGAGCTCGGCTTCGGTAAGATTGGCATCAGGAAGTTTATCGTATGCCAGCATGCAGGAAGTGCACCCCGTCCCTATCCCGAACAGCACGACATCGGTAGTTACCGATATCATCCTGACCTGGGATATCGCGCCTATTACATCCTGCCACTCAAGGTATCCGTAATTACAGACATCACCTTCGGACTCACCACTGTTACGCTGATCGAAAAGGAAAACGTTATAGTGATTTTCCAGAAGCTGTTCAACAAGGTCGATCATATTGACGCCAAACGGCAGTCTGTTGGATCCCGCATCATGAACAACTATCACCGTCGTTACAGGATCATCGGTCTTGAAGAACCATCCTGACAGGTTAGTCTGCCCGTCAAACGACTCGAAAGAACAGGTGGAATAGGACGGAAGTATGTTCGACGGAACATTGGATACGGTTGTCTTCTCGATATTCATGAGCCGGTTCGATGTTCTTATCGTAATAACGACCATGAATATCAGAACGGCTGCAAGAATGCTGAGTATAAGCGCAAATCTTACTATAAAGCTCGAATCGCGTCCCTTCCCTTTCTTACCTGTTGTAACATGAGCAAACCCGGATGTCATAGATTACAGATTACAATATCCTCTTCTTCTTAAGGATATAGGCAGTCAGGACCACGCTCAGGACACACGATGTAAGTATCGAGAAAAAAGGCATAGGCTGATTCAGGAATTCAGGATCCCAAGGCATCGGAAAATTCTGTCCGAAGAAACAGCCGATCAGATCGGGTATGGTCAGCACGATAGTAGCCGCAGCAAGGACCTTCATTATATCGTTCATATTATTGGATATTATTGATGCATATGCATCAGTGGTCGTGCTGACGATATTGGTATAGACGTCTGCCATCTCATGCGCCTGCTTATACTCGATAACCACATCTTCGAGCAAGTCTTCATCTTCCTCATAAAGCTTTACCGTACGGCCCCTCATGAGCTTTTCGAGAACGGCTTCATTGGATTTCAAGGATGATGCAAAATAGACGAGTGATTTGGAAAGGTCGAGCCTCTTGTACAGTTCCTTGTTCGACACGGCTTTCTCAAGCTCATTCTCGGCTACCTCGAGCATTTTGTCGATATAGCGCAAAAGCCTTAAGTATTCCCTTGCAACGGCATAAAGTATCTGTATCGTAAATCTGGTCCTGTACGGTATGAAGAGGTCCTTAACGCGGTTCTCTATAAAATGATCCAGCAGAGCTGTCTGCCTTAAAGAGACGGTAACGATATGCTTATCATTGAGTATTATGCCGAGAGGCGCAGTCTCATAAGTAACACTGTCATTCTCTCTTATGGTAGACGGAATGTCGATTATGATCAGAACAGTATCCGTATCATCGTCATAGTCGATACGCGGACGCTCTTCTTCATCCAAAGGATATCTTAAGAATTCCTGCGGGATATTAAGCTCGGTCTCCACGCGCGATATCTCGCTTTCCGTTGGAGAATACAAGTTGACCCAGCAGTCATCGGTAATATTCTCGGACTTGACTGTCTTATATACAGCGCGGGAGGCAGTTTTGCCGACTTCGAGTGATGTATAGATGTCGAGCATGTTTACCTCCCTTCGTACAGTCTTTTATTCTAACATTCCGCGCATTATAATTCCACTTTTTCAGTTGACTCCGGAATGCCCGAATCCGCCGCCGCGGTCACTTCCAATAGTCTTAACGTCATCGATGAATTCGATGTCGGCATATTCGACTTTGTTAACGACCATCTGCGCTATACGGTCACCTTTGCGGATCAGATATGTGCCGTGCTTATTTCCTTTATCGTCAAGCGTAAAAGGCGAACCTTCCGGCGCATCCTCCCTTACGGATGCGTTATATATGATCACGTTGACTTCATCACGGTAGCCGCAGTCTATGGTTCCGGGTGCATTCGGAACTCTTAAGGGCGTCTTCAGCGAGATTCCGCTTCTGGGCCTGATCTGCACTTCATACCCACAAGGGATAGCCATCTTAAGTCCCGTGGGAACCAGAACGCTTTCTCCGGGCTTCACGGTAATATCCGCGCATGAATACAGATCCATTCCGGCATCGCCGTCGTTTGCATACTTAGGGGCTACCGCCTCTTCCCTGCACTTCTCCATCGGTAATTTGATCTTCTGAATCATATCAGACCTCCGTATAACATTTGATCACATTGTAGCCCATGGAAGCTATCTTCTGAGCGTCCTTATCGTCGAAAAGGTATTTTGCCGGTCCGAAGACCGCGCTTGAACAATCATCAGGGTGAGTGATCACCTTAAGATCAGGACCGTCAGCCTGCTTCACGGTATATACGCCTTTACCGTGACAGGCCTTGCAGTTTTTCTTATTCTGTCCGACCGGACAAAAATCAGTCTGCATCCAGGGAACGAATCCTCCGCAGTGTATATAGATATCGCCGGTAAGGCCGGCTTTCTCAAGCATTCTGACTGCATCTTCAGGAGATACTTCATAAGATATGAAGGCCTCACCGTACAACTTTAATGCGAGCTTCAAAGATTCGCTGTTAAAGATATTAGCGCCAGCCGTCGGGAGTTTCCTTAAGTCCTTGATCTCCCCGTATCTCCTTCCCGCAGGATCGTGAAAGAAATCCGGCAGGATCAATGCTTTTTCACCGTCATCAAATACCGCATTGCATACATCCTTACAGGAAGGATAGTAGGTCATGGTGCGGATCTTACCGGGAACACCGGCATTATGCTTTACGGGATCGCCGATATAAAACATCTCGGCAGCCGTATGAGATGCCTCGGATAAGATCCCGGAAGAAAGCTTCTCGATAAGCCCGCGTCTTAATTCGTTAATGTCACTGACACTGCAGCAAAGATCGGCGGGCTCGCCCGTAAAACAGACGCTGTCAACGGTAAAACCGGTATTTCCCGTCTTTTTTAACTGTTCTTCGATCCTGTTCCTGTCAAGAGGCGCTCTCTGTCCTTTCTCATAAGGAAGCTCATCTTCGGCAAACACGCCTTCGTACGGACCGTCTGATACTGATGCATACGCTTTGAGCATACCTGGCTCGGAATCATCAAATGTTATCTCTATATGAGTCTTCCGGGACTTGCGGGAATCATTATCAAATGAATGATTCATAAGATATACGGATACATCATCAGGAAGATTCTTAATCGCATCGGGATGAAGGCCTTTGACAACAAAGCTGCCCTTGAAATTACTGATCTTGCCAACAGGGAATGACCTTATCTCACCGTCTTTATTGCGCAAAGACAGGAAATCGCCTCTGGAAGGCTCGGCAGCGTCCCTGACAGGTCTGATGGTGACAGTTCCTTCTTTACAGTCTCTGAGCGTAATACGGCCTATCCTGACGCCGAATTTGCCCGGGTATTCGCCCGAGAGAATGTCATCATCCTTGGTACCGGAAAGATCCTGTGAAGTAAAAGAGCCGCCGCGGTTGAAGTTAACGAGCAGTTCCTTCTCGCATTCATTTATCATTTCAGAAGTCAGAGTACCGTCATAACAGGCATCTATGACCTTTCTGTATGTCCTGACTGCAGTCACAACATAGTCGGCATCTCTCATCCTGCCTTCGATCTTAAGAGACGATACTCCGGCTTCGATGAGATCAGGAATGAATGAGAGCGCACACCGGTCCTTGGGAGAGATTATATGTCCTTGGCGAAGTATCCTGTCATCATCATAAAGCTCATACGCCTGTCTGCACGGCTGTGCGCAAAGTCCCCTGTTTCCGGAACGGGTGCCGCTCTTATTCATGGATGAGAACAGACACAGACCCGAAACGCATATGCAGACCGCGCCGTGTATAAAGACCTCGGTCTCCATGTTGAGCTTCTCCGCTGCGCGTGACCGCGAAGCGATCTCTTTCATAGTAAGTTCCCGGGGAAGTACAACCCGCGTAAATCCCCTTCCCTTAAGCTCTTTAAGCTGATCGGCGTCAAACACATTCATCTGTGTCGAGGCATGGAGAGGTATCATCGGATACTTCTTATGGATGAGATTCGCAAGTCCTCTGTCCTGAATAATGACAGCGTCTACACCTGCATTATAGGCATCGCGTGCAACTTCAGCTGCGGGCTCGAGCTCATCATCATTTACGAGTGTATTGAGCGTAAGATGAACCTGAGAAGATCTTAAATGGGCATAAGCGCAGCATTCTGCAAGATCATCAAGTGTAAGATTGCCGGCGTTCATCCTGGCATTAAACAGATCAAGACCGCAGTAAACGGCATCGGCGCCGGCATCTACGGCCTTTTTGAAAATTTCCTTATTTCCTGCAGGAGCAAGGAGCTCAATCTTTTTTCTCATTTGCAAGGAGCTCCATGGGCGTAGGTTCGGATTTTTCTTTCTCCTCCTCGAGGCTCAGCTTCTGCTGCAGATACATAAGTTCCGTACGCATGTTATTATTCTCATCCCTTAATGTAAGGATGCGGTCACAGGCATCGATCAGTGCAAGAGCATTTATCTTAGAATTAACAAGCCCGGGATTATTCTCCTTGGTATCGCTTAAGATCTCATTTGTCAGAGCGGCGATCCTTCTTATCCTGGCTTCGCTGATGTTCTCCGTGCATCCGAGAAGATAAAGGCTGCCGTTGATCTCAACGGGCACCTTCTTCGGTGTATTATCCTCTTCCCGAATCTTTCCTTTTCTTTCTTTTCTCGCGATCTTCTCGTCAAGCGTCTCCCTGGGCTGTTCTTTGGTAAATTCCTTCGTCATGCCCTTATATCTTTGCTCATAATCTGCCATAAGAGGAAGATCTTCCGTTGTTCCGGCCCTCTTAGTTCCGGGATTGGACGACTTCTTCTTCATTGACTTATCGGAATACTTGCTCATTATGCTCTGGGACTTCTTCATTATTACACCTCATCAGCTTGTGTATTCAGATTATAGCATTATATAGCTTAATAAAGACATCAGGTTCGAGCTGTTCGGCTCTTATCTGTTCGTTCAATCCCAGCGCGCTTAATGCCGTGCGCGCTTCTTTTACATTATTCACGAGTTTTTTGCGCCTGTTTGCAAAGCATCTGTCGATAAATCTGACAAGGTCTTCAGACAGAGTCTGCTGTTCCTTGGCAAGACTTATCACACACGACGTTGTATTCGGGGACGGATAAAAACACTGCCTTTGCACCGTAAACTCAACCTTAAGCCCGCCGTAAAGGCTGCACAGAACAGCCAAAGGTCCGTATTGCTTGGTGCCGGGCCTTGCCGTTATCCTCGCAAGGGCATCCTGCTCCACCATAAACACCATTTTACGTGCATTAACACACTGAGCGAAAAGCTTCTTCATTATGTCCGTCATGACGTAATAAGGAAGATTGCTGACAACGACATTAAAATCCTCTGCGCCGTAATCCTTAAGCTTCAGGAAATCCTCATTTATGATAAGGGCATTGAGTTCAAGATCGTCCTTAAGAAATGATGCAAGCCTCTTGTCGATCTCGACAACGGTGAGGTTATCCGTAAGACTTGCCAGAGGAAAAGAAAGACTCCCCAGCCCCGGTCCAATCTCAAGGACCTTATCGCCTTTGCCGATATCACACAAAGAGATGATCCTGTCAATGATATCGCCGTCACATAAAAAGTTCTGCCCGAATTTTGATTCGGGCATAAAACCTTTTCGGGTATAGGCTTCGATACGGGAGCTTATGTCCATCAGAGGAAATAAGCTACTCCGGACTCGAATATCTTCTGATCCTTGTTACCCGGGATATTCTTCGTAAGATCGGCATCGTAACGCTCAGAGTGACCCATCTTGCCGAAGATCCTGCCGTCGGGCGAGAGAATTCCTTCGATAGCGCAGTCGGATCCGTTGGGATTAAAGTCGGTGGTTACCGAAGGGATATATTCATCATCAACATAGCATGTTGCGATCTGACCTCCCGCGATGAGCTTGTTTATGAGCGCGTGAGAAGCCGTGAACCTTCCCTCTCCGTGTGACACCGGAATCGAGTAGACTTCGCCGGGCTTAACTTTCGTAAGCCAGGGGCTGTTATTGCTCATAATCATTGTGTTGACATAAACACTCTGGTGACGGCCTATGTTATTAAACGTAAGCGTGGGATCTTCATCAGAAAGCTCCTTGATATCCCCGTAAGGAACGAGGCCGAGTTTGATCAGAGCCTGGAATCCGTTGCAGATACCGAGCATGAGTCCGTCTCTGTTAAACAGAAGATCTCTTACTGCCTCAGTAACATACTGGTTTCTGAAGGCAGCGGCAAGGAACTTCGCAGATCCTTCGGGCTCATCGCCTGCCGAGAAGCCGCCGGGCAGCATGATGATATTGCTGTCATTTATCTTGGATGCGAGAGTCTTAAGCGATTCCGTGATGGCCTCCGATGTCATGTTCCTTATGACAAATACTTCGGGATCAGCGCCCGCTCTCTCAAAAGCCCTCGCCGTATCATATTCGCAGTTTGTACCGGGGAATACGGGAATGATGACCTTGGGCTTTGCGCCCTTAAGGACACCGGGCGCCGCCTTAAATGTCTTATCCGTGCTGAAGGCCTCTACATTGGACTTCATATTGGCTTCGGAAGCAAATGTCGGGAATATCTTCTCGAGCTTGCCCTCATAGCTTATGGCAGCCGCGGCAGCAGGAACATCCACGCCGTTATACGAGAAATAAGGTCTGTCGGTTGTCATTCCGAGATAAACTCCGCCGGTCATCTTGATCTTATCTATCGCATTGGCATCATTCGGGACTGCAACGATGACAGCGCCGAAGGTCCTTGAGAACAGATCTTCTTCGGAAAGCTTTTCGTCGAACTCAAAGCCCAATGCGTTGCCGAAGCACATCTGAGCGACTCTTGCCGCGACACCTGCGCCCCTTACCACTGCAGCGTTGACGAGTTCATTGCGGGCCTGAAGTTCCTTGATCGCTTTAAATACGCGCAAAACGTGGTCTTTCTTGTAAAAGCCCGTGCTGTTTCTGGCGCACTTGATAAGGAAGAGTTTCTGGTTGGGAGACCTTAATGTAGCCGTTACGATCTTATCGGCCGTCGTCATGCCGACAGCAAAGGAAACGAGCGTCGGAGGCACATGGATGTCATTAAATGTACCGCTCATCGAATCCTTTCCGCCGATGGATGCCGTTCCGAAGTCAAGCTGAGCCCTGTATGCACCGAGCAAAGCCTGGAAAGGCTTGCCCCAGGTATCGGGCTGTCCCATCCTCTCGAAGTATTCCTGGAATGTAAGCCTTGCTTTCAAAGGATCCACGCCCATGCAGGCGATCTTGAGCAGCGACTCCACAACAGCATGATATGAACCCGCATAAGGGTTCCATTCCGTAAAGTAAGGATCAAATCCGTAAGTCATAACGGAACAGTCGTGTGTGGTTCCGTGATCTACAGGGATCTTCGCAGCCATACCCTCCTCGGGAGAATTCTGGAAACGTCCTCCGTACGGCATAACAACGGTCGCGGCTCCGATCGTTGAATCGAATCTCTGGGTAAGCCCCAGTCTTGAACAGCCGTCAAGCGAGTTCAGCGCACCGTTCAATGAAGCCCTAAAGTCGCCCTTAACAAAAGACGGCAGAGGCTTATCGATATAAGCATCGGAAACATCCGAAGGCCTGACTTCAACTTTTGTAAACTGTTTTGCACCGTTCGTATCAATGAATTCACGCTCAAGGTCCACGATGACGTTGCCGTTCCACTTCATCTTCATAACGGGCTCTTCAGTAACACGAGCAACAACAGTAGCTTCAAGGTTCTCTGCCTCTGCATGCTTCATAAACGTATCAAGGTCCTGAGGGTGTACTACGACAGCCATCCTCTCCTGCGATTCGGATATCGCGATCTCGGTACCGTCAAGTCCGTCATACTTCTTGGGGACTTTATCAAGATCGATCTCAAGACCCGCCGCAAGTTCACCGATCGCAACCGAAACACCGCCGGCGCCAAAGTCATTGCATCTGATGATAAGCTTTGTAACTTCGGGATTCCTGAACAGTCTCTGAAGTTTGCGCTCTGTCGGAGGATTGCCCTTCTGAACCTCAGATCCGCATGTGACGACCGAAGATGTATTATGAGCCTTGGACGATCCGGTTGCGCCGCCGATACCGTCTCTTCCGGTCCTTCCGCCGAGCAGGACGATAACATCGCCTGCCGAAGGTCTTTCTCTTACGATATTCTCTGCAGGAGCAGCACCGACGACAGCTCCGATCTCCATTCTCTTGGCAACATATCCGGGGTGATATATCTCATCTACCTGACCGGTCGCAAGACCGATCTGATTGCCGTATGAACTGTATCCTGCGGCAGCTGTCCTTACGAGTTTCTTCTGGGAAAGCTTGCCTTCCAGGGTCGCGGATACAGGTACTGTCGGATCTCCTGCACCTGTTACACGCATGGCCTGATAAACATATGATCTTCCGGACAGGGGATCTCTTATCGCTCCGCCGAGGCAGGTAGCGGCTCCGCCGAACGGTTCGATCTCAGTAGGATGATTATGAGTCTCGTTCTTGAACATAAAGATATAGTCCTGATCCTCACCGTCGACTTTGATCTTTATCTTTATCGAGCAGGCATTGATCTCTTCAGACTCATCGAGATCATCGAGCTTACCGTCTTTCTTAAGCTTTCTCATGGCCATTGTGGCAATGTCCATAAGGCATATATGCTTGCTGTCGATGCGCTCACCGTAAACCTCTTTACGTGTCTCAAGATAATCCTCATAGGTGCTCTTTATCTGTTCCGTGAGCTCATCATCGCCTTCGAACTTAACATCAGTAAGTTCTGTGAGGAAAGTCGTATGTCTGCAGTGATCAGACCAATATGTATCGAGTACCCTTATCTCAGTTACTGTAGGGTTTCTCTGAAGCTTCTTAAAGTAGTCCTGCGTGAACTTAATGTCAGCGAAGCTCATGGCAAGTCCCATATTGCCCCTCAGTGACTCGAGAGCCTCATCATCCATATCCGTAAATCCTTCGACCGTCTCAACAGTCGTCGGTATATCATATCTGTCCTCGAGTGTATCGGGCTTCGCGGAAGCAGCCTCGCGGCACTCGACAGGATTGATCAGATACTTTCTTATAGCATCCTTCTGATCATCCGTAACGCTTCCGTAGAAAGCAATGACCTTTGCTGTCTTTACAAGAGGTCTTTCCTTCTGTGTAAGGAACTGTATGCACTGTGCAGCGGAATCCGCCCTCTGGTCATCTTGACCGGGCAAAGACTCTATATTAAGGACAAAACAGCTGTCGGAAAGATCGACGTCCTCATCATAGACCCTATCGACCGGAGGCTCGGAAAATACAACATTCTTAGCCTTCTCATATTCCTCATCCGTGATCCCGGAGACATCATATCTGTTTATCACGCGGACATCCGTCAGCGTCGATATGTCAAGATCCGCAGTTACATCATGCAGGATCCCCCGGGCTTCAACTGCAAATTCGGGTTTCTTCTCGGATAAGATTCTTCGTACTGACATAGTGGCGTATCCTCTTTTCGGTTAGTGTAATGATTATATCAGATGTTGTTAAGCGTCTTGCCCAGAAGTTCGCTGTTGTACTTAAGATAACGCGAAAGCCCCTCGGCATCGAGAGTACCGTGCGCAAGCTTCGCCTGATCGAAAATGTGCTGAGCAAGTCTGTCGACCTGTTCCTTCTTTGTGCCGAACGCTTCCATGGCGCGCAGCTGGCCTATAAGCGGACTGTCTGTGTTTACTACAAGTTCAACTTTTACGGGGAACAGTTCATCAAGGTTAAGCGGTTCCTGTCCTGCCGCCCTGTTCATGGCATTCATCTTCTCATATTGTTTTCTCATGTCCTGCATGCGGCGGTTCTGCTCGGATTCCATGATAAGAGCCGGCATCGCTTCAGCTCCCAATGCCTTGGCACTCACCTCGAGCTTATCGTCACCTAAAGCCCGGCGGAAGAAATCCCTTATCTTATCGCGTGTCTCATCATCACTGTCCTCGCCTGACAGATCGGCATCAACCCGCTTGAATCTCATATCCTGATATTTATATTCAAGGAATGATATGAAGTTATCATCAAGCTCCTCATCAAGGACAATAACATCAAACCCGTCATTGACCGCCATCTGAACGTATGCAGCCTGAGCGACCTTGTCATTTGTATACCTGATCTCTTTCTTATCCTTTGTAAGCTCTTCCATGGTAAGATGCCTGTCATCGATCGTCTTGAACAGGCAGATATCCTTGACCTTATCGTAGAACTTCTCTTCCTTCATCATGCCGTATTTTACGAACACGGAAATGTCGGACCAGTATCTCTCAAACGCCTCACGGTCATTCTTATACAATTCGTTCAGTTTATCGGAGACCTTCTTGATAATGTGTCCCGAAAGCTTCTTAACATATTCATCCTGCTGCAAAGCGGATCTCGATACATTAAGGGGCAGATCCGAGCAGTCGAGGCAGCCCTGGAGAAGGAACAGGAAATCGGGAATGATCTCTTCGATATTATCGGCAACAAAGACCTGATGATTATAGATCTTTATCCTTCCCTCCAGCGACTGATACACATTGTCAGTCTTCGGGAAATAAAGAATACCCTGCAAGGTAAACGGATAATCCATATTAAGATGGATCCAGAACAGAGGATCATAACCGTCGTTAAACACACTGTGATAGAAAGAGATGTATTCCTCATCAGTGCATTCTGAAGGCTTCTTCATCCAAAGCGGGTTCTTATTGTTGATCGGCGCATAAGAGATATCGGAGGGTTTGAACTCCTCTCCCTTTTCTTCCGCTTCCTTCTTTCTCTTCTCTTCGTTCTGCGCATGAAGCTTATCAGCTTTGACATCGATAAAGAAGATATCAACCGGCACGAAAGAACAGTACTTTCTCAATGTCATCCTGAGCGTTCCCGCATCGAAGATCTTCTGTGCATCTTCGGAAAGAGTAAGGGTAATTGCTGTTCCTCTTGCTGTCCTGTCAGAGGAGCCGATCGTGAATTCCATGCCGTCTTCGGACTCCCACGATACAGCTTCCGAACCTTCTTCAAAGCTTAATGTATCAATACGGACCTTATCGGCAACCATAAATGCAGAATAGAATCCGAGGCCGAAGTGACCGATTATCCCGGACTTGTCCGTTGACTGTTCCTGATACTTGGTGACAAAGTCAAGAGCGCCGGAGAATGCTATCTGGTTGATATACTTATCGATCTCCTCCGCGGTCATTCCTATTCCGTTATCCTCGAATACCAAAGTCTTGGCATCATCATCATATATGACATTGATCTTATAATCTTCGCCGTCCTGAACCTTGGCGTTTCCGAGTTCAACGAGTCTTTTAAGCTTAGCTACCGCATCAGCGCAGTTAGAGACAAGCTCTCTTACGAAGATATCCTGATCCGAATACAGCCATTGCCTTATTACGGGAAAGATATTTTCCGTAGTTACTGATACTTTGCCGCTCTTTTGTTCCATATTATTGCCTCCGTGTTATTGTATATTCCGTTTTGCCGCGCTTATATAGTCATCGGCAATGCGTTGATAGCTTCTTTGAATACTTCTAAGCAGTTCATTATCCGTATCAAGATCGTGATAATTGACATGTTTTACGGGAAGGATATCAAAGGGCGTGCTCGATACGAACAAAGCCGCCTTATTATCGGCAGTTATCTCCTCCAAGGTGAACATGCCGATCTTAAATTCGGCCCCCGCATCCTTCAAAGCCCTCATGACCCTGTTTCTCGTAATGCCGAGAAGTATCTTATCGTCCGGCGCGGACCATACTGCGCCGTCTTTGATGACAAACAGATTTGATTTGGAGCCTTCGTAAAGCCTGTCTTCGTTGTCAGTGAGCAATATCTCATACGGTCTGCCGTATGAATTTGTACAACTGATCTTTTCTGCAACCGCCTGCTTATAGTCGCCGCGGAACACTTTGATATTGGGATCCACCCTCTCCCACTTAAGAGTCAGCGTATTTATACCCTCATCGAAAAGCTCTTTTTCAGGAATATTAGCTTCACAGGCATGTATAAGAAGGTGATCTTTTGTAAGCACGATACGAAGCGACCCGTCGAAGTCAGGATCGAAGTCCTTTATAAAACCGAAGCTTTGTCTTCTTATGTCCTCCGCATCGACTTCAAATGCTTCGACGCCGGCAACAGATCTCTCAAGTCTTGCAAGGTGATCCTCCATAAAAAGAGGTATCCCCTGCTTAACCCTCAAAGTCTCATAGTAAGTCACCGCATCGGTAGGTTTGAGAAGGTCGGAAGCCTCTTGACTTCCCTTGTTTATCCTGTTTCCGTCAAATATGTAAAACTGCCCGACAGGGCTCTCGAGCATCGGATACGCCATGTAATCATCTCCCGTATTTTTTAACACCTTATACTATCACTAATCCGATGCTAAAACTATCTCTAAAGAGGTTTTGATATACAAGCCCGCCCGATCGGTAAAAATGATTATGAGGAGGTTCCTGTACCGTACCAGCCTATTCCTTCATCAAGCCAGCCTAAGCCGACTGGAACACTCTTTTGTTTATCGTATTCTTAATTATTTCATTATAATGTATTTATGGAGTCATTAAAGGTATCTGTTACAGCTCTTGCGAGATTTGTATCGAGGACGGGAAATCTGTCCGGCGCAGGTTCATTCGGTTCAGTATCCGGAATGGAAGGAACAAGGCTGCACAAAAGAGTATTTGCGGATCTTAAGAAGCAGTACGGCGACGGATTTACGACTGAGCATAAACTGTCACACACATATATTTACGAACGCGATGACGGCAGGATCAGTCTCGAGATCGGAGGACGCGCTGATATCCTTTTCGAGCAGGATAAGGACGGAATGCCGCATATTATCGAGATCAAATCCTTTAACTCGGGCAAGACGGAGTATGAGAGGCTCGTTCATACAGACCACGAAGCACAGCTTAAGATCTATGCTGCGCTCTACTTTCTTGATATGCCTGATCTTGAGAAGATGAACATCACCTTAAGATATGTAAACATCACGACTCTTAATGCAGTCGAGAAGACCGAATGCATTAAGCGCTCGGATGCTCTGATCATATACGAGGATCATGCCCTTTCCTATATTGATTTTGTAAAGAAACTCCTCTCCTATGACGATAATCTTTACAGAAGCATCCGTGAGATGAAATTCCCTTATCCGTATTTGAGGAACGGTCAGAAGGAATTAATGAAGACCGTCCTTCAAAGTCTGTCTAATGATGAAGTGTTATTCGCGCTTGCTCCCACCGGCACGGGAAAGACAATATCCGTACTGTACCCTGCAGTCAAAGGGCTTCTCCGTAATAAATACGACAAGATATTCTATCTGACGGCAAAGACTCAGACGCGCGCCGTAGCTGCCAAGGCCTTAAACGACATGCGCAGATCGGGTCTGGTATTAAGATCGGTAACTTTGCAGTCCAAAGAACAGATGTGCCTTCTCAAGCGCAGCAAATGCGATACAAAGGGGTGCATATACGCCGAAGGGTACTATAACCGCCTGGTGCCTGCTTTAAGCGAACTTCTGACACACGATGAACTCACGCCTGAACTGATAACCAGGACGGCCATGAGATACCGTATCTGCCCGCACGAACTCTCGCTCGATGCCATGAACTACTGCACTGTCGTGATCGGAGATTACAATCATGCCTTTGACCCGCGCGTATCCCTGATCAGATCCTTCGGCGATGATGAGATCGCATCCCGCAATGCGCTTCTGATAGATGAGGCTCATAATATGGTTGACAGGTCCAGAACGATGTTCTCGGCATCACTTTCAAAGTCACTCATCAACAGGATGCAGGAAGCATTTAAAGGACGCGATCCGCGCACTGAAGGGTTCCTTGCCCAGGCGGACCATTACTTCAGCAGGATAAGGGAACTTCTCATCTCAGGTCAATCCGCCATGTGCACGCTCGAGAAGATAAGCGAAAAGGATACGTTAAGGACCGCGGATTTTGAAGGTTCCGTAAAACGCATACTGAATCTGTATACGGTATTATGGCGTTCTGTCTGTACCCTGCAGCAGTTTCTCGATTCTTTAGAAGCCGGACCTGTAAGAGATACCGTGCTTGAGTATTTCTTCGAGACACGTTTCTTTCTCACGATATTCGAACAGGTGTACGATCAGAATTTCATTACAACATTTGACCTTAACGAAGGAGATGTGACCGTAAGTCTTGTATGCCTTGATGCTTCGGAAAAGATAAGATCGAGGATAGAGAACATCTGTCCTGCAGTCTTCTTCTCTGCGACTCTGTCACCATATGAATACTACCGCAATGTCATAGTCGGAAAGAACTGCGAGTGCAGCCGGCATATCGAACTTGCCTCCCCGTTCCCTCCCGAGAATCTTGAGATCATGATCGACACCTCAATAAATACATCATACAAGCACCGCAAGGAAACGCTTCCGGCCCTTTCAAAACGCATTTATAAAGAACTTAAAGACCGCCATGGCAATTATATGGTCTTTCTCCCGTCCTTCGAATACCTGGATATGACGGCGGATTCAGCCGCAGATCTTCTTAAGGAACGTGCGGATCTTAAGATTATAAGACAGCGCCCGAACATGACTGCCATAGAGAAAGAAGATTTCCTGGCCTCTTTTGAAGAAGCATATAACGGGTTGTTGGTAGGATTTGCAGTTTTGGGAGGTCACTTCGGCGAAGGCATCGACCTTACGGGAGAGAAGCTTTCGGGTGTTATCATTGTCGGAGTCGGTCTTCCGAAGCTCACACCCGAGCGTCAGATCCTCGCTAATTACTATTCAGAGAAATTCGGAGACGGCTTTGCTTTTGCCTACAGGTTTCCCGGATGGGAAAAAGTCCTCCAGGCAGTCGGCCGTGTTATTCGTACCGAAGAAGACACGGGATTTGCTCTTCTTATCGATGAACGTCTGGACTCCCCCGAATACATCTCTTTATTTCCCGACAACTGGAGGTTATGAAGATATCCGGGGTAAGGTTTATCTCACGCGCCGATCTTTATTCAGAATTACAGCGGGAATATGTCTGATACCGGCATCTTCCAAAGCTTTCTGCATATGATATTTATCACGATGATATCATTCAATGCTGTTAAGATATTCATCGAGCTGGTTCTGGGCATCATCGAGCACTTCCTGAAGCCCTGCTTCATACATGAGTTCCTGAATCTCAGCCATCGTCTCATCAGGATCTGCCGTTCCCGTGACCAGTTCACAGTAGTAACCGTCCCAGATAGCATTAAGTGCCGCGCGGATGGCTTCCGTGGATTCACCGTTATAGCTGAATCCGTGCGTGTCGCTTTGAGTCGCATTCTCATATTCCTCATATACCTGAGTCCACTGATCAGGATCAGCAAGCACATCCGAACTTGCCGAAACCACAGAAGCGCTGACAGCGGGACCTGTTACAAAATTATCGAGCAGATAATCATTTGCACCTTCCTCAGTACGGATGACAGTGCCTTCATAATAATCAAAATGCTGTCCTTCTATTCCGTAAGCAAGAAGATCTCTGAAATCAGTGTCAGTATACAGAAGTTCCATATACCTGAGGCATGCAGCTGCATGTTCTTCGGAGGCTGCAGCATTAACAGCGATAAGCGAGCCTTGTTCGGTAGTGCGCGACATATTCGGTCCGATATAACGTACAAGTTCTACATTAAATCCGACTGTATCAGGGTCCGACCATCCTCTGTATCCCGTCCATGCCGTACCTGACCTTACGGGATTATGGAGAGAATACGGCAATTCGGTCGTTGTCGCGGCATCAGGATTGATATAACCTGCTTCATACCAGCGGTGAAGGCAGCGGAGCATGTTCATATACTCCTCGTCCTCCCAGATCGGAATGATAGTTGTTCCTTCATCAGTACCCGCTTTGCTGTACGGTATGACAAGATAAGAATCAACTATGCGCTCATGCTCCTGGAACATGCCGGACAGGCCGTTTTGACCCATGTGCAGAGCATATTCATCAGGATGATCTTCCTGATACATGGCGAGCAGCGGTTCAAGATCGGCAAAATCCATCTGATCCGGAAGATCCAGTCCCTTCTCGCCTTCAAAATAATCACTGTTCAATCTGAAGAAGACTTCTGCTCCGAGATCCTTTAACATCGGAACACCATATATACGGTCATTCAAAGTTCCGATCTGCCACCATGGATCAACAGACGAATAAAGTCCGGGAGTAACCTCATTAACAAGATCCGTAAGGTCATAGAAATATCCCAGTCTTGCATTGCCGTCAAAATCATTGCACCACGAGCATGTGAAAGTCATGTCATAGTATTCGCCTGTATTAAGATCGAGCGAGAACTGGTCGTCCGTCTTAAATACCATATCTACCGTAACCCCTATCTTCTCGGCGCTGATCTCATTTGCCCTCTCAAGGACTTCTGCCATGTCATTGGGTATATCACCGGATGAATAAACCCACCATATAAGCTTTACGGGCTCACCGGGCGCCTGTTGCTGAGGCACACCCGCACAAGCGGTCCAACTGAGCAAAAGCAAAATTGTGATCATCAATGTAAAGATCTTTTTTCTCATAGGAAATCTCCTTGTTTAAGTATCAATCTTTAACAGCGCCTTCAGTCATCCCCTTCACGAAAAAATTCCGGAAGAACGGATAAGTGATCAATATCGGAACGATAATGATCACTACTACAGCCATCCTGAATGACTCGGTCGGAAGAGTTGCTGCAACTGCGCCCGAGATATTCTCGTTAGTTGCCATGAATTCGGTATTCCGCTGAATTGAGTATAACACATACTGCAGCGGGTACAGTTCCTTGTGTTCCTGACTTATATAAAGAAGCGCATTATACCAGCTGTTCCAGTAAGCAAAAGCTTCGAACAGCCCTATTGCAGTAAATATCGGCTTTGATAAGGGTATGACAATACGGAAGAATGTATGAAAAGCGTTAGCCCCGTCAAGTTCCGCGGCTTCATAGATCTCTTCCGGTATATTGTTCTTAAAATAGGTCCTCATTACCAGGATATACCAGCTCGAACAGGCCGAAGGAAGGATAAGCGCCCAGAAAGAGTCTTTAAGACCGAACAGCTGCGTGTTAACGACATAAGAAGCAGCCAGACCTCCCCCAAAGAACATCGGTATCATGATAAGCACGGTATAGAACTTCTTATATCTGAACTCCTTTCGGCTCAGGACATATCCCATAGTACTGATAAGATAAAGAGAGAGTAATGTTCCGACGATCATTACCGCAAGGCTTATCAGAAATGAATGCCCTATATAGTCTATGCTCCTTAAAAGATATCTGTATGCGTCAAGAGATAAAGATTCAGGAAAGAAACTGTATCCTTTCCGGGCAATCGAATCCTCTGATGAGAATGAGATAACGATGACAAAAAGCACAGGAAGCAATGTAAGGATACCCTGGATCGCGAACAGCACCGAAAGAAGCACGTTAGTGGAAGGCTTAACGCGGTGAAATCTTAAGCTGTTATCCACTTCCATGTGTTCTTTCTTCACAGTATCCCCTCTTCTTTATCGAATCTCTTTATGACAAAATCAGCAAGAAGAAGAAGCAGGGCTCCGATCGCATTCTGGAGCAGGCTTGCTGCTGCGCTGTAGCCGTAGTTTGCCTGTTCCATCAATGCTTTATATGTATAAACATCGATGGTCTCGGTAGCAGAAAGGATCGAACCTGAATTTCTCGTCACCTGATAGAACAGACCAAAATCTGAATTCAGGATATGCCCCAGGTTCATTACAAGCAGCACGATAATAACCGGCTTCAACTGCGGAAGCGTGATATAAAAGATCCTTTCCTTTATGGTTGCTCCGTCGATAAGCGCGGCATCATACAAAGCCGGGTTGATAGCGGTTAGGTAGGCCGAATACATCACGACAGAATATCCGTAAGCTTTCCATGTATGTGTGATTATCAGGATAAAAGGCCATGCAGAAGGCTCCTGATACCATTTAAAAGCATCAATGCCGAATGCCGCGAGGATGTTGTTGAGCAGGCCTTTGTCAGCCGAAAGAAATGCGAAAAGAAAATAGCTCACGATTACCCAGGACATAAAATGCGGAAGCATTGATACCGTCTGGAACAAACCCTGGCGTTTCTTCGAATACAACAGGCTCAACAATACCGCCAGCGCTACGGGAAACACGGTATCGATTATAAGAAAGAGCAGATTATAAAGAAGGGTGTTGCGCACTACCATAGACAGCTGGGGATTTATAAAGAGAAAACGGAAATTCTCAAATCCGACCCACTTGCTTCCGGTAAAAAGACTGTATATGAATCCTTTGCCCGGTATCAGCCTGTACTGCTTAAAAGCGATAACGATACCGAACATCGGAAGGTAGCAAAATGCAAGATACCAGATCAGCGTAGGAAGCGACAGTACCGTAAGGCCCAAGTCACGTTGTTTTTTCCAGATATTCTTTCTCATTACTCTGCCTTGTAAAGATCCCGGTAAGGTTTGCATCTTTCCATCAGCTGTTCATGTGTTCCTTCGTCTAAGATCCTGCCGTCTTCAATAAACAGGATCTTATCGGAATTGATAACAGTTGAAAGTCTGTGCGCGATCATTATTATCGTGCGTGATCCGTGAAGATTATCCAATGCTGACTGAATCTTCTGCTGAGTGATGTTGTCGAGAGCTGAAGTTGCTTCATCAAGAAGTATTACATCAAAATCCTTAAGCAGACATCTTGCGATCGCAAGACGCTGACGCTGCCCGCCCGAAAGATTAACGCCGCCTTCGCCGATCAGAGTATCATATCCCTGCGGCATAAGCTCAATATCCTCATCAATACAGGCGATGCGGCAGACTTCCTTCATCTCATTATCTGTCATATCAGGTTTAATGAGTCTCAGATTCTCGCGGATCGTCATATGGAACAGATACGGTTTCTGACTGACAAATGTCATGTGGCCTCTGACGGATTCCTTATCTAACAGGGCAATATCGTTACCGTCCAGAAGAACCTTACCCTCCTGCGGTTCATAAAGCTTTGTGATCAGCCGGAAGGCTGTGGTCTTGCCGCATCCGCTTCTTCCTACAAGTGCCACGGTGGTACCCGGTTTGATCTCAAAAGACATATCCTTAAGAACATTTTTGGATCTGATCCTCGGGTCAGAGCTGTCATAACTGAAACTGACATTCTCGAATCTTATATCACCGCTGAGCTTATCGAGATGCATGCTGCCGAAGCTTTCCTTAGTAAATTCTTCACTGTCTAATATCGCGCATACGCGTTCTGCAGAAAGACTGAATCCCTTAACAAACTCCAGCATCTGTCCTAACACAAGAACTACGGATACACCTATCTCAGTATAATAATTAAACAGGACCAGCGCCTTGGACGGCGCCATATTGTAACTTGCTATCAACACAGCAAGAAGACACATGAATACCAGTCTTCCTATATCGTTAACGCCGCTGCTCGTAAGCTTGAACTTCCAGCTTTTCAGTATCATATTCATCCGCTTGTTATTAGTATCTTCGATACGGTCATGAAGTTCGTTGTTTAAGGCAGCTTCGCTGTTAAGCAGTTTTATATCCGTTGATCCGTGGACCATCTCTGATACGAGGCCTGTGAACCCTTCATTTGCGAGCCTGTATAATCTGTCGTCCTCTTTCATCTGCCTTGTACGGATAATCTCAACAACAGTCTGCAAAGACAGGAGGACAAGTACGACTGCAAACACAGACGGACTTACGATCAGCATGGCGATCAGTATGCCTATATATCTGAACATCTGCAAAGTATAATCCGCAACAGTATTGAATCCCGTAGCAAGAGTACTGGTGTCAATCGTAAGTCTTTGAATAAAAAGGCCGCCGCCCTTCTGATCCATGCATGAACTCTTGATCCTGAGTGAATTGTCGGCAAGATCGGTCTCGATATCGGACAAAAGCTTGGAATAGACTTTATTATATATGGTATTACACAGAAACAGGCTCAGATTCATCAAAACATTGATGACTAATATCGCGAAGGCAGTCAGAAATATCTGTTCTATTGCCGAATCCGTATAAGCAACGATTATCTTTGAGCTTAATATCGGAGCAATAACGCTCAGGACTACATATGCTAACTGAAATACGACTGCCAGTATAAATTGGCTCTTATAATTACGCGCATACTTCCAGGCAAACTTTATATTGCTTATATAATCGGTACTGAAAGGGATCTCAAAGAGGATAATATTGATTCCTTTTGAGTATTCCCATACCGGCTTCTTACCGTATATCCGGATCAATCTGTTGAGTATAATGCTGCCGTCTTTTGTCGGATCGAATTCATCTTCTTTGACAAACAGCGTACATGTGATCTTCTTCATCGAAGACCGGAGTCTGATCCTGACTGAAGTATCCTCACCGAAGCGTTCACGGAAGATCAGAAGTATCTCTTCGAGCATCAGGTTAAATGCAAGGCTCTCCTGTTCCCGCGCTCCGTTCTTCTTAACATACTGATCGGCCAGTACCGTCAACTTGTTTATATCTTTTGATGTTAAAGAATGATCTGATCTCATATCAAATATTATTTTGATTTATTGTAACACAGTACACTCCGGAAACGGATATCACTGTCAGGGCAAATTGAGCTTTAATACCGGATCGGCAATATCGCGTTCAAGCTGCACTCTCAGATAATCAAGAGTAAACGGACGCAAAACCGAGATATCTTCATCGGTAAGCTCGATAGTAAATATGCGTGAGACCGGCTGTCCGCCGATGTAATCGAGGATATCATACAGCCTGTCGGTAAATCTTTCCTGCCAGTTTGCAGGCATAGAAATCCTGGCCCCGCCGGCAAGTCCCAGCGAACGCATAAGCCGCCAATTAAAGATGATCATATAAGTAAGATACAAAGCCGGGTTATCGGACAAAGCGTAAAAAGCGTATATGGAGAGTTCGTAGCAGTCGACCGAATTCTCGCTCTGCATGACCGACCAGCACAGAAGATCCGATATGTGTCCGGCAACCGCCATAGACTCAAGAGTCTCCATGATACCGGTATTTCCGGATATAACGCTTCCCTCCTTAAGATAATAGAAACCGTGATTATCGGTAACCACCAGATCACAGTAGGAATACGGTATAGAGGCAAAAGACAGTTTGGAATTCCTGCCGGATACACCTTTGACTATGATGTTGATCACTCCGTCTTTTCGCGTAAGAACGCGGATCATACGGTCTTTTTCCTTATATTCTTCCGAAGTGAGTATTATACCCTTGAAGGATATCGGAGAAGACGGCATCAGTTCTCTTCCTCAGACCTGAATCCGTAGCTTCGAAGCAGAGTATCGTTGTTCTTCCAGTCTTCCCTTACCTTAACGAAAAGCTCGAGATACACCTTGCATCCTACGAGACGCTCGATATTAATCCTGGAAGATGTCCCGATGCGCTTGATCATCTTACCGCCTTTGCCGATAATTATCGCCTTATGTGAATCCTTCTCGCAGATTATCGTTGCATTGATAACGACACAGGACCGGTCATATTCATCTTTGGCAGAGTCATCATATTTCTCTTCAAACTTATCGATCTCAACTGCAGTTCCGTGCGGGATCTCCTGGTCCGTATAATGAAGTATCTGTTCCCTTATAAGTTCGGATGCGATCATCCTTTCGGACTGATCAGTCATATACTCGGAATCAAAGAGTCTGGGACCTTCCGGCAGAAGTTCGGACAGGACCTTGAGAAGGACGCGGACATTATCGCCGGTCTTAGCCGATATAGGAACGATGTCGGCATAATCATATAAAGAAGAATAGGAACTAATGATCGGAAGCAGACTCTCTTTGCTCACATCATCGGATTTATTGACCGCAAGGACAACCTTTTTGTTATTCTCCTTACAAAGCTCGAGAAGTCTCTTCTCCACTGCTCCGGGCTCGGGAAAACGTCCGTCAACAATAAGGAGAACGGCATCAGCGTTCTTAGCGCTGGAGAATGAATTGCCGACCATGATCTTTCCGAGCTTATTCGACGGATTATGAACACCCGGGGTATCGGTAAATATGATCTGCGTATCTTCATCATTATAGATAGAACGGATATTGGTCCGCGTTGTCTGCGGCTTGTGGGATACGATAGCCACTTTCATGCCGGTAATATAATTGATGAATGTGGATTTACCTACATTGGGGCGCCCCAGGACCGAAACATAACCGCAATGCTTAGCCATTGATCCTGCGGGATAAGCTATGTTCTCATCAAGATGATCGGTCAATTCCGCGCTCTCCCCTTCCAAGGCAAGCCCTATATCCGACATCATCTGCTTTTGGGCTCTTATCATCAAATCTTCATCTGTCTTATCAGTATGATCGTAACCGACGAGATGAAGCAGTGAGTGGGCCGTCAGAAAGCATATCTCACGCTCAGCCGAATGACCGTAATTATCGGCATTCTCATATGCTTTATCGGGATTTATAAGGATATCACCCAGGTTAAGGACTTTATTGCCGTCTTCGTCATATTCAAGATCGATCTCATTATCGTGGTCTTTAAGTCTGCCGTTTCTCATATCAAGGATAGGGAACGACAGCACGTCAGTAACCTTATCGATCCCCCTTTGTTCCCTGTTGACCTCACGGATCGCATCAGGACTGACAAAGGTCAGCGTGGCATATGAGGATTCCATCATCTTAACCGGGATATCCCGGGCATAGGAACGCGCTTCGAACGAAGACGCAAGTTTCTCAAAAAGAAGACCCCAGCCTTCTGCTTTGGCCGCGTCGAGTCCGGGACAATCGTTGATCACATATATCTTCATGACGGATACTGTATCCTCTCGTGTAGTGTTCCTGCGTAGATCTGCTTAAAAGATTCCGTGATCTTCTCGAGATCATCAAAAGAGAGTCCCGAATCGGTAAGCTGATCCTGATCTATCTTAGATTTTATAAGCTTTCTTATAAGATTCTCTATCTCGTTGATATCCGTCAGCTTGTTCGATCTTATCGCAGCCTCACATGTATCGGCGATCATGATGATAGCTGATTCCTTTGAGCTAGGGATACGGCCGTCATATCTGAAGTCATTTACGTCAGGCTCAGGCAGCCCGGCATCTTTTGCTTCCTGGCAGGCTCTGAAGTAAAAGTAACCGGGATATGTTGTACCGTGATGTTCCTCTATGACTCGGACAAAGGATTCGGGAAGATGGTATTTACGCGCGATCCTGACTCCGTCCTTGGTGTGGGCCGTTATTATGCTGACACTCTGTTCTATGGGAAGATCGTTATGAGGATTATAGCCGTCACTTTGGTTCTCCGTAAAAAAGTTGGGATTCTCAAGTTTGCCTATATCGTGGAAATAGCTTGCAACTCTGCAGAACAACGAATCTGCACCTACAGCATCGGCGCCCGCATCAGCCAGAGATGCGACCATCATCGAATGGCTGTATGTACCGGGAGCTTCAAGGAACAGACGCCTGAGCAGAGGATTGCCGGGCTGAGACAGTTCAATAAGCTTAACAGGAGATACGACCTTGGAAAACAGTTCGACTATAGGCATTACACCTATTGCAAGGATTATCGACATAACGGCTGACACACCGGTCCAGACGCTGGATTCCACATATCCCGCCACCGAAGCTGCGAATATGGCATTGTAGGCATTGACGGCTAATATGCATGCGATCATAGGCATTACTATCAGACTTGCGCTGTTATAAGTCCTGTCTTTCTTGCCTGCGATAGCGCCTGTTACAACTATCCCGACAAAAGACACGGATATGAATTCGGAATCGAAGTTATAAAGCGGCCACATTATCAGCGATTCAGTCATTGAAAGGATAATGCCGTCACGTGTTCCGATATAAGTAGAAGCTATGGCCGTAAAGAACAATGAAACTATGAGAAGCGGCGACAGATCGGAAAGATAGACCGAAGCTGCGATCGGGATCATAAATGTGATAATGATCATATAGAACAAGCGCATATCGGGGAATAAGTCTTTGTCTCTGTGCCTGAAATATATCAGATTGACGGCATACAGGATAATGATATATGCGGCGATCCTTGCGAGGATCAATAGATCGACCGTGTCACTTCTTATAAGTTCGAGATCGACAAGAGCCTGATACATATGTTCCGTGATAACATCACCGGAAGAAACGATCTTTGTACCCTTATCGACTATTATCGGGGAATTCATAGCCGTAAGAAATGCATTCTCACCGGCCTCATCGGTAGCATCACGGTCAAATACGGAGTTCGGCGCCATCAGAAGCTTGAGAACCCTGTTTATTACCGCTGCATAAGGGGCATACTCTTCATAGGTCTGCCCGAACACCTCGGTATGCTCATCGATCTTTCTTGAGAGCATATCAGTGTTGACATTATCCATCATGATTATCTCGGCTATCGCGACAGATCTGTCAACGACAAGATTAAAAGCCGAATAAGACATGTTCAGAAGCATATCAATGGTCTCATCATCGGGGATCGTCGAGAATTCCGCAGCAAGCTGGGCCTTCATTGCAGCAACGGTCTCAGGCCAGTCACTTGCGAGCGTACCGTATACGGTAAGACGGTGTGAACGTGCTTCCCTGATAATCGAATAAAACAGTTCGACATTGTTGATGTTATGATCTGAGATCTCATCGGATCTGATAAATATGGGGCTTGCGGTATTCCTTGCAAGGACAGCCTCATAATTAGTCTGATAAGTATCCACAAAGCTCCTGTGTGCATATATGTCAATGCTCGATACAGATCCTACCGGCAGATCGTAACTTACCGGTCTGTAACCGTAGAACACCAGCAGAATGATAATGAACATGCTCAGAATGCTTATAAAGAGCTGTTGAAACGTTGACCTACTCATTGTCCGGATTTCTCCTGTTCTCATAAGCTGTTACAATCTTTGCAACGAGAGGATTCCTGACTATATCTTCCTTGTCCAGCGATACGATGCTTATCCCCTCGATACCTTTAAGCACACCGATCGAATCTTCAAGTCCGCTCTTAATGCCTCTTGGCAGATCTATCTGCGTAAAATCACCGCATACGCAGGCTTTGCAATTCAGTCCGAGTCTTGTAAGAAACATCTTCATCTGTTCCGCCGTCGTATTCTGAGCCTCATCCAGCAGAACAAAGGCATCATCAAGATTCCTTCCCCTCATAAAAGCCAGCGGTGACACCTCGATAAGCCCTTTCTCATAATACCTTTCGAAAAGCTCCTGTCCAAGAAGCACTTCCAAAGCGTCATAAATGGGTCTCATATAAGGATTAACCTTCTCAGCGATATCTCCGGGCAGAAATCCCAGTCTCTCTCCTGCTTCGACTGCAGGTCTCGTGAGTATGATACGTGAAACCTCATGCGCCCTGAAAGCCTTGACCGCCATTGCTACTCCGAGAAATGTCTTTCCCGTTCCTGCAGGACCCGTACAGATCACAAGCTCAGATCTGCCGATAGAATCGATATAATACTTCTGGCCATATGTCTTTGCTCTTATCTGTCTGCCTGAAGGAGTTGTGTATATAAGTTCGGATTCAGAGGTAATGAACTCTTCCACGGCCGCCGCAGCGCGGTTAACGGAAGACATACTGTCGCCTGTAATATTAACGGATACATCAGAAAACTCAGCCGTGCAGCCGTAATGACCTGCAAGATCGGCAATTATGCCGTTGATCTTTCCGTCTTTGAATACATCGTTCTCATACAGACAATTCATAAATACATTTTATCATACAGGGCAAGATATATCAGAGAGGCGATAATCTGTCGAGTAACTCCTTATAATAATCAGGAAGCTCTGTCTCAAAATAAACCTCCTGTCCGGTCCTCGGATGAATGAATCTTATCGACTTGCTGTGCAGACACTGCCCCGCAAGCCCGAATGTATGACGCCTTGATGCGTAAAGAGGATCACCCATGACAGGGTGTCCTATATAAGTCATGTGCGCCCTTATCTGATGAGTGCGTCCGGTCTCGAGAATGACCTCAAGATCGGTTCCCTCCCTATATCTGTTCACGACTTTGAAGTGTGTGACTGACGGCTTGCCGTCTTCGGCAACAGTCATCTTCCGTCTGTCCTTTGCAGATCTGCCGATAGGCGCATCTATGGTTCCCTCATTTTCCGGGATTACTCCATAGACTACGGTTCTGTATATCCTCTCGATCTCGTGACGGCTCATCATGTCTGAGATCAAAAGATGCATCTCATTATTCTTAACAGCCATCATAACGCCTGAAGTATCCTTATCTATACGGTGAACTATACCGGGTCTGATGACTCCGTTGATATCTGACAGGTTCCCTTCACAATGGGCAAGAAGGGCATTTGCAAGAGTATCATCGTAATGACCCGCTCCGGGGTGTACTACCATTCCCTGCGGCTTATTGATGATGATCAGGTCATCGTCCTCATAAAGAATATCAAGGGGAATATCCTGCGCTTTCATCTCAGTATTTACGGGTTCCGGGATATCGACTTCTATTTCATCCCCTTTTACAGTCTTATATCCGGCCTTAGTGACCGTCTTTCCGTTAACGGTTACCTTTCCGTCCGAGATCAGACCTGTAAAATATGAACGGGTGTACCCGTCGATCTTTGAACTTATGAACACATCGAGCCTCGATGTATCTTCTGCCTTAAGGCGAATTCTGTCACTTACCATATCTTCTCAGCTTTCTGCGGCATGAATATCAGGATCACGACAAGCAGGCATGTCCCGATAACGGCGCATATGTCAGCTACATTGAATATCGGGAAAGTTTTGCTGCCGAAGTCGAATCTGATAAAATCGACCACATACCTCAGTCTGAACCTGTCGATCAGATTTCCGGCTGCCCCGGCGAACAGGAGCATAAGAGCGCATGATGCGAGCATCTCGTTAACTTTGGCTGCTTTATAAAGAAAATACAGGACAACGCCGGACAGTATAAGCGAGATCCCCGTAAGGACATATATCCCCCATGATCTGTCAGCAAGAAAAGAAAATGCGCTTCCTGTATTTCTCACATAATAGAACGAGAAAAAACCGTCTATAAACGATACACCGGAATGAAGTTCATAATGACTGACTATGTAATTCTTAGTAAGCTGATCTGCTGCGATCAGAACAGCCGATATCAGCAGAAACAGCCAGAACGTATATTTCTTAGTGTTATTCATATTCTGTAAATCTCTTGATATAAGTACATCTTCCGTCCGGATCTATATCTGCGATTATCCCGTTAATCATCGCGGGCCCCTGCGCAGGTTCGAAACGCACCTGGATCTTATCCTTCAGTCTCCTGATCGAAGCATCGATATCCATACCGAGCACCGAATCCACTGATCCCGTCATGCCGGCATCCGTAATGTATCCCGTTCCGCCTTTAAGTATCCTAGCATCGGAAGTCTGAACATGCGTATGGGTTCCTGCGATAACTGAGACCCGTCCTGCAAGATAATACCCGAGCGCGCATTTCTCGCTTGTAGTCTCAGCATGAAAATCAAGAAAGATCGATCTGATCCCTTCATTATTAAGCTTCAGGATAAGTCTGTCAGCCGCCTCGAAAGGGTCGTTCGCCGACGGAAGGATATTGATCTGTCCCAAAATATTAATGACCGCAAGCCTGTTTCCGTTCTTCTCGACAATCACATAATCATTGCCGGGCCAGCTGCCGCTGACATTGGCAGGTCTTACAACATGATCGAGCTTATCGATCTTACCGATAAACTCATAATTCGAAAACGAGTGATTACCAAGTGTGATCACATCTGCTCCGCAGTTTACCAATTCCACACAGATCTTCTCGCTGCAGCCTAATCCGTGTGCCGCATTCTCTGCATTGACAATGCACAGATCAACGGCATTAGAAGATAAAAAGCCGGGAAGGACGGCTTTCAAAGCCCTCCTTCCCGAACTTCCTACTACATCACCTATAAAGCAGAGTCTCAAAACTCTATTCTTCTCCCTTTACGGTCGGAACCGTCATTGTCATCGTGATCGTTTCTTCTGTTTCTGTTCCCGTTGAACCCGCCGTTCCTTCTCTCTCTCTGGGGACGGTCAGCGCGTCTTCTGGGTTCTTCTTCAACAAAGCCCTCGGGCTTGGGAAGACAGTCTCTGATGGAAAGATTAAGCCTGCCCTGAGAATCGATCTCAATAAGCTTTACATGTACGGGATCACCTTCGTGGAGCACATCCTCTACCTTCTCTACTCTGTTCCAAGAAAGCTTTGAGATGTGTACGAGGCCTTCCTTGCCGGGAAGGAACTCGACAAACGCGCCGAAGTCCATAAGTCTTGTTACCGTTCCGTCAAACTCTTCTCCTACTTCGGGATCTGCGATGATACCGTTGATGATCTTCTGAGCCTTAGCAGCCGCCTCAAGATCGGGAGTGGAAATGTAAAGCTTGCCGTCATCCTCAATGTTGATATCGGCGCCTGTATCGGCAATGATCTTATTGATGACCTTTCCGCCGGAACCGATGACTTCGCGGATCTTATCAACAGGTATCTGCATGGAGATGATCCTCGGAGCATACTTCGAAAGCTCCTTTCGCGGTTCGGGTATGCAGGGAAGGATAACATCATTGATGATCTGCAAACGTCCCTTGCGAGTCATTGCAAATGCTTCTCTGATGATATCGAGCGACAGTCCCTCTACCTTGATGTCGACCTGGATGGAAGTAATGCCTTCTGTTGTTCCTGCAACCTTGAAGTCCATATCGCCGAAGAAGTCCTCGATACCCTGAATATCCATAAATACGAGGAAATCATTCTCGTCCTCTTCATTAACGATAAGACCGGAAGAGATTCCCGCAACAGGTCTCTTGATCGGAACACCGGCTGCCATGAGCGAAAGCGTGGAACCGCATACAGAACCCTGAGATGTGGAACCGTTACTCATTGTTACTTCAGATACTGTTCTGATCGCATAAGGGAACTCCTCCTCAGAAGGAAGAACAGGAACGAGGGATCTCTCGGCGAGAGCGCCGTGACCGATCTCTCTTCTTCCGGGAGATCTGGAAGGCTTAGCCTCACCTGTGGAGTAACCCGGCATATTGTAGTGATGGATATATCTCTTGCTTGTCTGCTCATCGATACCCTCGATCTTCTGGGCATCTGCAAGAGGAGCAAGCGTGCAGATATTGATAACCTGTGTCTGTCCTCTCTGGAAATATGCGGAACCGTGTACTCTGGGAATAACATCAACAGCAGCGGACAGAGGACGGATCTCATCCAAAGCTCTGCCGTCAACTCTCTTATGCTCGCGGAAAAGATAATCCCTTACTACCTTCTTCTCAAGCTTATAGACTGCATCGGCTGCCCATGAAGAAAGACCTTCTTCCTTCTCCTCAAGCATTGCCGCGATCTCCTCCTGAAGAGCCTCAACCTTAGCATCTCTGACTTCCTTGTCTACTGCAAGAACAGCCTCGCGCATCTTATCCCATGCGAATTCCTTAACAGCGTGGAATACCTCTTCAGGTACATCAGCAGACTCGTATGTGAACTTAGGCTTGCCGATCTCAGCTACGATGGAATTGATGAACTCACAGATCTTCTTGATCTCCTCGTGACCTTCGGCAATGGCATTGAGCATTACGTCATCAGGCACTTCGTTAGCGCCGGCCTCTACCATGCAGATCTTTGTGAGAGTACCTGCCAAAGTAACATACATCTGGCTCTTCTCTCTCTGCTCAAGTGTAGGGTTGATGATCGTCTTGCCGTCGATCAAACCGAGAACTACGCCGCCGATAGGACCCTTCCACGGGATATCCGAGATAGCAAGTGCGATGGAAGTACCGATCATAGCAGCGATCTCTGGTGAACAGTCGGGATCAACAGACATTACGAGGTTGTTGACGGATACGTCATTTCTCAAGTCCTTGGGGAACAAAGGACGGATAGGTCTGTCGATAACACGTGATGTAAGGATAGCCTTCTCACCGGGTCTTCCCTCTCTCTTAAGGAAACCGCCGGGAATCTTGCCTACGGCATACATCTTCTCCTCGAAGTCAACGGAAAGAGGGAAAAAGTCGATCCCCTCCCTGGGCTGCTTGCTTGCTGTGGCTGTCGACAATACGGTCGTATCACCGTATGAGACCAAAGCCGCGCCGTTAGCGAACTGACCGATAAGTCCTGTCTTAACAGTAAATTCTCTGCCGGCGATCGTCGTCTTAAAAATCTTCTCCATTGAAGATTCCTCCTTAGAAAAATAGATTTGTATTCGTTAGGAGGTAGTTCGTAGGCTCACGTCCCGACGACACATTCGGAACGTCAGTCTACACACTACTCTCCCACAAAAAAACACGGCCTTTCATAAGACCGTGTCTATTATATATAAATAAGAAAAATTAGTCTACCCAGTCGACTGTAATCTCTTTAACTTCCACGGCCTTATCTCTTTTCCTGATAAAGTCGGGAGCAACCTTCGGGAACAAGGCACAAAGAAGCACATCTTCTTCAGACTTTGCAAAATCCTTAACGGAATCCCTTAAAGACTCCATCTCGTTACTTAAAAGATCAGCAGGTCTGCACGTTATGGGTGTCTCATCGCCGATAGCCATCTTACGGATCTCTTCGTTAACTTCACCGGGGAGCGTACCGTAATCACCATGCAAAAGCATCTTGGATTCCTTGGTAAAACTCTTATAACGGCCCATAAGAACATTAAGAACTGCCTGTGAACCTACAATCTGTGATGTAGGCGTTACAAGCGGCGGGTAACCGAAGTCTTTGCGGACTACGGGAACTTCAGCAAGAACTTCCTCATACTTATCCTCAGCCCCGGCCTGCTTAAGCTGCGACAGAAGGTTCGAGAGCATTCCGCCGGGAACCTGATACAGCAATGTATTCGGATCTGTTCTTAACACCTTTGGATTAAGAATTCCCTCATCCTGCATCTTCTGCGCTACACCCTTGAAGTGATCTGCAGCCTTTGCAAGTTTTTTAAGATCAAGTCCGGTATCTCTGGGCGTGCCTATAAACGCGGCAACTAGTGATTCCGTACAGGGCTGTGAAGTACCGCCTGACATAGGGCTTAATGCGCAGTCAATGATATCAACGCCTGCAAGAGCTGCAGCATAGTAGACCATGGATCCTGTTCCGGTAGTGTTATGTGTATGCAGATGGATCGGAAGGCTCACATTCTCCTTAAGCTTCGTAACAAGCGAGTACACCTGTTCGGGAAGAAGCAGATTCGCCATATCCTTAATGCAGATAACATCAGCGCCCATCTGCTCAAGAGTAACAGCCTGCTTAACAAAATACTCTTCGTTATGAACCGGACTTGTTGTATATGAAAGCGCTGCCTCGACAGTACCGCCGTACTTCTTGACGCACTTCATCGCCATCTCCATGTTGCGTACATCATTAAGCGCATCGAATATCCTTACAACATCGATACCGTTCTCAACAGACTTTCTGCAGAAGCTGTCCACAACGTCATCAGCATAGTGTCTGTAACCCAGAAGATTCTGTGCGCGAAGGAGCATCTGAAGTTTTGTCTTAGGCATCGCTTTACGCAGGATACGAAGTCTTTCCCATGGATCCTCATCGAGGAATCTCATACATGCATCGAATGTTGCTCCGCCCCAGCACTCAATTGACCAGTAACCCATATTGTCGAGAAGCTCACAAGCAGGAAGCATATCCTCGAGCTTCATTCTGGTAGCTGCCTGCGACTGATGCGCATCACGCAGGATAGTATCAGTAATCCAAAGTTTCTTGGAAGGCATTTCCAACATATTCTTACTCCACCTCGAAAAGCGCTTCGCCCTTAGCTACAGTCTGCTTCTCATTCACGAAAATCTTCTTCACAACTCCGTTCCTGGGAGCCGTAATGTCGTTCTCCATCTTCATCGCCTCAAGGATTACAACGGAATCGCCGGCCTTAACCGTATCGCCTTCCTTGACGTTAACCTTAAGTATGGTTCCGGGCATAGGGCTTACGGTTGCTCCGGCAGAAGCCGCGGGAGCATCCTTTGGTGCAGCTTCCGGAGCCGATACGGGCTTAGCCTTAACAGGCGCCTTAACTGCAGGAGCAGAACCGTCCATAAGCTCTACATCCATCTCGTATTCTTTACCGTTAATTGTGATCTTATACTTACTCATTTCTTATTCTCCCAACTGGTACTTAACATAATCGATCTTGTTGTCTGCAATAAACTTTGCAAGTCCCGTCTTATGAACCTCATGAAAGTTACTGACACGAATATCCTTAACATCCGTTCCGAGCTCTTCGGCGATACAGGCTGCTGCCATCGCAACTATCTGTTCTCTTGATAATTCTTCAGCCATTTTTACCTCCTTACAGCGGGATGTTGCCGTGCTTCTTATACGGCCTCAAAGGCTCATCCTTATCCTCGAGAAGGCCGAGAGCAGAAGCGATCTTTGCTCTTGTCTCTTCGGGTCTGATAACAGCATCAACATAGCCGCGCCGGGCCGCTACATAAGGATTCATGAACTTGCCGTTATACTCATCGATGAGTTCGGCTCTCTTGGCATCCTTATCTTCAGCTGCTTCGATTGCTTTTCTGCCGATGATGGAAACTGCACCGGATGCACCCATAACAGCGATCTCAGCAATGGGCCAAGCGTATACGATATCTGCTGCAAGGCCCTTGGAATTCATGGCAATATAAGCTCCGCCGTAAGCCTTACGCATAATAACAGAGATCTTCGGCACAGAAGCTTCAGAGTACGCGTAGAGCATTTTCGCGCCGTGTCTGATAATACCGCCGTGTTCCTGGGCTCTTCCCGGCATGAATGCAGGAACGTCAATCAGCGTTACGAGCGGTATATTGAAGCAGTCGCAGAATCTTATGAATCTCGCTGCCTTATCCGAACTGTCGATCTCAAGAGAACCCGCTATGTAATTGCTCTGGTTTGCAACTATGCCGACGGTCTTGCCGTCGATCCTCGCGAAGCCCACAACGATATTCTGAGCAAAGTCCTTATGAACTTCCATGAAAGAATCGAGATCAACAATGGAGTTTATTACATCCTTAACGTTATAAGCCGATTTGGAGTCTGAAGGAACGATATCAGCCAAAGAAGCTGATTCATCGACAGGCGTTCCGGGTACCTCCATAGAAAGCTCTTCATTATTCTGAGGCAAATAACCAAGGAGCTTTCTTACACCATTAAGGCAGTCAAGATCATCATCGTAAACAAAGTGCGCTACACCTGATGTTCCTGCGTGAACTTCAGCTCCGCCGAGTTCCCTTGCCGTGATCTCCTCGCCTGTTACGGACTTAACTACGGCAGGACCCGTAATATACATCTGCGAAGATTCACGCGTCATGAAGATATAGTCGCAGATCGCGGGTGAATAACATGCACCGCCGGCGCAGGGACCCATGATAACGGAGATCTGCGGGATAACTCCTGAAGCCATAGTATTTCTGTAGAAGATATCGCCGTAACCGGACAAAGAATCGATGCCTTCCTCGATTCGGGCTCCGCCTGAATCATTAATTGAGATGAACGGAACCTTGAGTTTCATGGCAAGATCCATGGCCTTAACTATCTTTTGAGCATGAACTTCACCCAAAGAGCCGCCGTTAACCGTGAAATCCTGACTTGATGCGACAGCGGTTCTGCCGTGTATCTTACCGTAGCCCGTAATAACGCCGTCACCCGGAATGCGCTTCTTATCCATACCGAAGTCAGTTGCTCTTGATGTCATCATGTCGTTGATCTCAACGAATGTATCATCATCGAACAATGCTTCCATACGTTCTCTTGCTGTAAGCTTGCCGCCGGCATGCTGCTTGTCAATTCTTGCCTGCCCGCCCGCTTCGGCGATCCTGGCTCTTACTGAATCAAGCCTGCCGATCGCGCTTGTCCATTTTTCATCCATAAAACAATTTCCTTTGACTATCAAAGTATTTACCTCTGATATTATTGCACAGTAAGAAATAAATGCAAGCAGAATGTCATTTCAGATGTGCTACAATCTTTTTATGGATTCATTTGAAGTGCTTGATCAATACAGGAATTATATGCTCGCCGTACTCGGAAGATCAGAGCTCACCGTCAAGGAATACACTTATGATATCGTGAATTTCTTCAGATTCTGGAAACGGGACAAAGGTCTTGTTCCCAAAGACACGCCTTTGGATGAGATCGATGTATCTGATATAACCGTTAAGCAGATCAACAAAGTAACTTCCGATGACCTGCTTGTATTTCTTATATATCTGGGACGCGAGAAGAAACAGTCAAATGCAACAAGAGCCCGCCACATAGCATCACTTAAGAGTTTTTTTAAATACTGCCATTCAAAGAAACATCTTATTGATGAGAATCCCGCTTATGACATAGAGACCCCGAAGATCGTAAAGAGACTTCCCAAATACCTGACGCTGTCTCAGAGTCAGCAGCTGCTCAAAGCGGCATACAGCTCTCCTTCCGAATATAACGAACGTGATTACTGCATGCTTACGTTGTTCCTTAATTGCGGCCTTCGTCTTGCAGAACTTCGGAGCATCGATCTCGATCATATTCACGATACGGTACTCACGGTCATCGGAAAAGGCAACAAAGAACGTACGATCTACCTTAATAAAGCCTGCCTGGATTCGATCGCGGAATGGCTTCCCAAAAGAGCACAGATGAACATCAAACCTTCGGCGGCAAAGGCCCTTTTTGTTAGCAAAAGAGGAACCAGGATATCAGATGATATGATCCAGATCGTCATCAAGAATCTCCTGATGCAGGCAGGGATTGATACCAGAGTCTATTCAGTCCACAAATTAAGGCATACCGCAGCTACTCTCATGTATAAGTACGGTCATGTGGACATAAGAAATCTTCAGCAGATATTAGGACATCAAAGCGTGTCGACCACACAGATATACACCCATGTTGACGAGCAGCAGCTTCAGGATGCCGTTAACTCCAATCCTTTGGCAGGTTTTGATCCGGATAAGAAATAAGGCACCGGGGAAGCCCCGATGCCTTTGTTAAGCTTAAATCAGTTACGCCGGATCAGCCGTTATATGTCCCTATAAAGATCGGATTCATAGACTCTGTATCAACTATCGCATAAGCAAACGGTCTGTCGCAGTAGACTTCACGGAACTGCGCAGGAGCTTCACAGGCTGCATCATACATTACGACAGCGGTTGCTGCAGCGGCTCTGGTCCCGCTTCTGTCAAGCTCGATATGAGTCTTGTGTATCACTTTTCCGATAAAGATATTGCCGCCGCTGTCGGGAAGGCCGATTCCGCGGAAATCTGCAAGATCCTCATCAAATGCATCCGTAACACCGAGATCAGACAATACAGCATTAAGATTTGTATCAAAATCATAATCGAACTCGGGGATCTTGGTATATACATCATACTCATAAGTCCCGCTGTTTATGAATTCACTGAAGTCATCTCCCGTAAAGCCGGCAAGAAATTCATTGGCGCTTAATGACTCATCAACCGGAAGCATTACGATAAGCGCATATTGCCATCCGTCATAATACTTAAGGAAGCCCGTCGCTCTGTCCGTCTCGTAATAAAGCTCTTCAGTGCCGTTAAGCATGTCAACAGTGATGACATCACCGGAAGAAGTCGTAAAATCCTCACTTCTGACCTGATCATCTTCATAAGGATCCAGCCAGTTGCCGTCAAAGGCAATTGCATTAACGAGTACGGATACCGTTTGTTGCTCAAGCTCGTCGAGTACCCTGTCTATCATGCCGTCTGTATTGTCATCCACCCATTCGTTGATCTCGTTCACGGTATTTGAATCAAAATCTTCGGCCGTGATCTCGGCATCAAAATAATCCTCAATGTAATCTTCATAATCGGGATTAAGTCCGGAAGACATCCTTGCAGAATTTACCCATACGGCATTGGCACACGAGAATTCGATATCCTGTGAACTGTTGATCCGCTCCATCATCGCTGCGGCAAACGCATGCTGTGCAGGAGCATCTGCCCCGTCAGCGAAAAGATTGATGATCTGATCAAGAGTATCCCCGTTCGCGCCCGCCGAACACATATCGAGAGCAAACATGACCGAAGCCGGCGAGACCATTACATTCGTGTCATTGTTCACGCGGCTTAAGACCTGGGACATAAGTTCAAATGAATATGAGTTATATTCATTTGACATGGAATCCTGATCAAACGAGACGGTCTCAATATCTTCATAATCGACAGATGTAACGAAATCCGCGTCCTTGGAATCACTGTCTTCCTTATTCCTTTTACTGCCGGAATTATCGCTGACACAGCCGGATAAGAGCAATCCGAGCGACAGGACGGCAGCAGTTGCTTTAAATGTGTATCTTTTCATGATATTTACCTCCTTGCCCTTAAGACGGAATACGGATCTTCCGGGTCACAAGAAAATGATCATCCTCTTGTAGCGGAAGGTTCGGCAGGATCAGTTTCAGCGATCACGGGCGCAAGAGGATCATATACCTCTCCATCCTGCCCCTGCTCCTGCGCAGGCTGCCCCTGTTCGGATTCCGAAGAACTGTCAACGGCTACGGCATAACGTACATTAAGCGGATAATAATCCAGCACTGCAACATATTTATTCTGAAGATCCGCAGTCTCATACACCGATGATTCATCGAGCGCCGCATCATCACGGTTGATAACAGCGATCGCGCCCGCGCTCACGAGCCAGATGATGACAGCGAGCAGGACAAGCTGTATACCGAGCAGCGGAGTGACAGGAAAAACATCAAATACCTTCTGTACGGCTTTGGACGGTTTGCCCTTCTTATTCTCGTAAGAAATGAATTCCGCGACCTTATAACCTGCCGAATCGATCTTTGCATTGATCTTCTCAAGCATTGAGTTTCTCGTATATTCATCCAGAGTCCTCTGAGCAAAGTTAAGACCTTCAGGCAGCGGATATCTCTCGACTATCTCCTCGGCATTCTTGAGAAGTATGTCTCCGAATACATATATAACATCTTCGCCTCTGATGGAGCTTCTCTGTTGATATGTTTCAATATAAGACTTTACTATCGCATTCTCGGTACGCGTTGTTTCCTTGCATACCCCGTAAGTCGAGTAATATGCCATATCGACGGTATTAAGGTAGAACGCTTCAAAGTTCTCGCGTGTGAGTTTTTCACTCCACATATCCATCGATATTACCTCCGTTCGGTTCATTGGCAAGATCATCGATAAAGCCCGCTATATCAAGACCCTGTCCGGGATCGGCAGCGGGAATGTCCTGATTCACCTGATCTTCCGGAATAATGATCTGTTCTGAAGAATAAGGCATCGGAGGATCTTCTGCATTCTTCTTTTTCTTTCTGGAAGGGCGCCCGTGATCCTGCAAAGAAGGATCCTTCTCATCAAGCATTCCGGAGAAACGGGACATGGGATATATAAAAGCGAGGATAAAGAACACGGCGCTGATCGCAATAAATACGATCCTGATATCAAAGATGAGAGCCAGCTCAAACACAGGGATCGCGATCAGAAGTCCCGCAAGGAAAGACATTTCCGATGCCTTTCGCAGATTATACTTAACCTTGAATCTTGAATTGGTGATAAGGTACAGAACGTAAAGATAATAGAAATCGTGGATGCCGAGACCGAAGCCTATAAGCGCAACAGTTATCACAAGGAACTTAGCTGTAGGCATAAGAGCAAACAGCACAAGGCCCAGAAGAGAAGACAATGAAGAGATCACGACTCTTGTTCTCGAATTGAGTGCATATGCTGCGCGGTCCTTGATGATAAAAGCGATAAACAGCGCAAAGAATGCGGCAACCAGGAAATAGAATGAAGATGTGGCAAGTGAGATGCCGACAGTATCAAGGAAGTCAGGTATAAATCCGACAAGGAAGGTCACCATCATACCCATCGTAAAGAATGTCGATATAAGGAATCTGCCGGTATATTTATCGGATATCATCTCGAGCCATCTGTTGACAGGAAGATAGGACTCCTTAACAGGCGCATTATCCCTCATGAAATAGACTATACCGATTGAGGAAAGGATCACGACAGCGCCGCCGATGATATTGACGACAAGTATGCCGAACCGTTCGAAGCAAATACCCGCTATTACGGAACCGACACAGACACCGAGGAAATAGCCTGTATATTGGATGTTATGGATCCTGCGGTCAGAAAACTCCTTGAAACCGAGTCTGCCTGCATTGATCCTGTAATCTCTCAGGGAATCGGCAGCCATTCCGTATGCAAAACCGATAAAAGGAGTAAGAACCATAGTGACAGGCATTATGTCGATTACACCGGCAGCAAGGCTCATAATATATCCGACCGAACAGGAAACGATGAGCGCGATCCGCCCAGTCAATTTGAATTTAAGTTCCTTGCGTATCGCAGAACCGCCGAAGAATCCAAAAGCATAAAGGAAGAGTCCGAGAGTAATAAGTCCGTGAAGCGCGAGCATCGGAGTCTTGTCAAGATCGACTGAATTCTCGATATAATCAGGCAGTATGACGGGAAACATGATGGCACCGACAGCTGTGAAGAACGACAGGAATGAAACGGCTTCCGTTCCGTACATCAATATAACGGGGATGTTTCCGGATATGCCCCTGCTGACCGTAGTCACAAACAGATTAAGCTCGTATATTATCACGGCCATGGCGATTGCGATCGAGAATATCGTGAACACCCAGCTTAAAGACATTCCGTTTACGGTTGATACAAAATCAGAATACGGCATCCTGACCTCGAGAATGCCGGCTACGGTATTCTCTGCAGATATAATGGGCGCTATGGCACAGACATACTGTACGCCGTCTTCAGTACGCTTTGTAAAAGCCGACTGCTGAAGTTCAAAACAGTTATTATACTCGTCACCCGCTCCGGAAAGATAATACTGTTCAGACGAACTGTAATCCGATGTGGTGCTGAGCCTTAAGAAAGAATTGCCTGCCTTGGTATATATATCAAAGATATAAGGTTTTCCTTCGCTGTACTCATATGCAGGCAGAGGGAAAGTCATCCCCTCAACTATCCTCGAATGCCCGAGAGCCGCTGAACACGACACGGCAAGAGTTTCCATGGACTCGGCGCGCTCAGTCTCAAGCACGACCGTATAATGATCGGTAAGGATATTGCTCATAACGAGAAGAACGACAAGAACTATAACGAAGCAATAACCGATAGTGGTTGCTACGCCGCGTCTTTCCTTTCTTCTCTTGATCTCGGCCGAATTTCTGCTCACAATGTGCCTCCCTGCGTTGAACGGGGTTCGCGGAACAGGAATTTGGGTATCAGGAGCTGGATGATATATACAACGATGCCTGCAGCAACCGCAATGATCACAGCTTTAATGATCTTCCCTTCAAAACCGTTTCCCATAACCTTTAAGTCATTAAAATTGAGCTTATATTCAAAAACAGCCACGCATCTTCCGCTCGAGTCGGCAACGGGTATTATGACGCTCTCGGATGCATCCTCTTTGATAACAGTCGGCTCATTAGCGGCATTCAGCCATTCCGAAATATCTTTGCTCGCGACCTCAAATGACTCCGGAGGTTCGGCACCGTGATTCATCAGCACCGAAAGACGGCCGTCGGAATAGTAAAAAAGGCCGTAGCTTTCAGCTGTGTATGACCGGGTCGAAGTATCGGCGAGCATAAGAGAGATCACTGAATCATATTTAACAGCCGCACTCTGAGGATCGGCTGCGATCTCATCTCCGTCGATCGACCTTCTTACAACATCACAGACATTTGTGATCTTATTATCTGATATCGATCTGAACTCCTCTTCGAACTGGAGCCTCATATGATGTACGGCAAAGGATACCGACAGAATGGAGAGCATCAGGGACACAATGATAAGGATCACCGTCCTGATGACCCTGTTTAATACTTCTGACTGAGCATTTGCCCTGTTCTCCACTGTAAAACGATCCTCCCGTAAGAATTCAAAACCACTTTGTATTATACACTATTTATCAATTTTCAATAAATGGTGTTAAAGTGCGTTAACAATCTCCTTAAACAGATCTCCCCTGTGTTCAAAGTGCCTGAAATGATCATAACTGGTTCCGACAGAAGACATAATTACGATCTCACCTTCACGTGCAAGGGAACGAGCCTTTGATACTGCTTCTTTATACTTGTTCTCCACTGCCTCACGGGTATTCTCGAATTCCCATACTTCACCATCAGCGGATTCGATTTCATAAATCTCATAATGCCTGCCCGAAGCCTCATTCTCAAGGATATTCTTGATGAAATCCGCATTGGATCCGTAGATGATGATACGGTCGCACACATTGAGTATGGCATTCCCCAGACCAGTATAATCGCATTTCTTGTCAGCTCCGCCCGTGATCAGGACCCCCCTCTCCCCGCGACCGGCAAGAGCATTCATCGTATTCATCGTCCTGTTCGGGGAAGTATCGATCGAAGAGTTGTAGTACCTTACGCCGTCCAGCTCGCGTACAAGCTCTATCCTGTGAGGGACTCCATTAAACGTCTTAGCCACATGTGCGAACGAATCGCCGGTTACATATCCGTTGACGGCAAGGGCAGCAGCAAGATAGTTCTCAACATTATGCTTTCCCGGGATCATGATATCCTTTTCGTTAACGAGGCGCACCCTTCCATCAGGCGAGTCAATGGTAAGAAAGCCTTCATCATCGACAAAGCCGATCGTCTTGAGTTTGGAATTACCGCTTCTTCCCGCCACAGCCTCATCGAGCGCAAAGAATGAAACGGAAGCTCTGGCTTCATCCTTCATCCTGTATGTAATATCACACGCCGAATTAATGACCAGTCTTCCCGTCGGAGCCTGATACTTGAATATGTTTTTCTTTGAATCGATATATTCATCGTAATCTTTATGGAAGTCAAGGTGATTAGGCGTGATATTGGTCACTACCGCTACATCGGCAGATGTAACGGAATCGAGAAGCTGGAAAGAAGACAGTTCGAGGACCACCATATCGTCTTCACGGATCTGTTCTATCCTGTCAAGAAGCGGTGTGCCTATATTGCCTCCTACATGAACGTTGTACCCCTGCGCCTTCAGAAGTTCGGAGATCAGTGTCGTCGTAGTCGTCTTGCCGTCCGAGCCCGTTACCGCAAAGATCCTTGCAGGACACAGATTCATAAACAGCTCCATCTCGGTCGTGAGGATGCTTCCGTTATTTCTCGCTGCGATCAGAGGAGGCTCCGTATAACGCATCTTTGGTGTCTTAAACACATATTCAAACGGTTCGTTCATGAGAGAATCGAGATAATCGCTTCCGAGCGACCATTCAATATCGATGCCTTCGCTCTCAAATTCGCGCTTGGTCTTTACGATGGACGGATCATCTTCGGGAAGACGGTCAAATGCCGTTACCTTCACATTAAGACCGTGAAGCCATTTGATAAGAGGCCTGTTCGATATTCCGACACCGATGACCGCTGCCCGCTTGCCTGCTATAGAATCCTTAAAATCCTTGAGCATATTGTTAACCATAGATCACACCTCTCATTCTTCCGTATATGAAGCATAAAGTTTACTGTAAAAACCGCCGGCCTTCATCAGCTGTTCGTGCGTTCCGGTCTCACTTACAGATCCGTTCTCGACAACAACTATGCAGTCCGCATCAACAATGGTCGAAAGCCTGTGCGCTATTATTATACTCGTTCTTCCCTTAAGCAGTTCATTTACTGCTCTCCTGATCCTGACTTCCGTAAGGATATCCACCGAAGATGTAGCTTCATCAAGTATAAGGATCTCAGGATCCTTCACGAGCGCCCTCGTAATGCTTAACAGCTGTCTTTGTCCCTCGGATATGTCATCACGGTTCTGATCCACAGTCTCCTCATACTGCAGAGGAAGCTTTCTGATAAAGGAATCCGCACCGGTTATTCCGGATGCATCAATGCATTCGCCGTCATCTGCATCAGGACGGCCGAATTTCAGATTATCAATGATCATTCCGTCCTTAAACCAGGTATCCTGACTTACCATACCTACATAATAACGAAGAGCATTTCTCGGGATATCCGCTATATTCACATCATTGATGAAGATCGCACCGGAATCAGGCTCGTAGAACCTCATCAAAAGATTGATTATCGTAGTCTTACCGCATCCCGTAGGCCCGACAATGGCACATGAACATCCGGACTGAGCAGTAAATGAGACATTCTTAAGAACGGGCTTGCCCGCTTCATAGGAGAATGTTACGTCTCGGAACTCCACCTTGATCCCTCCGGAAACATCAGGCATCTTATCGTGATCCGCAGAAGTCAGGTCATCCGCAAGTTCCTTCTCATCAAGGAAGGAGAATACCCTGTCCAGACAGGCAAAAGAATCAGAAAGCTCAGTATAGACAGCAGACAGATCATTAAACGGCTTCATAAACTGATTGGCATATGCCAGCAAAGAGACAAGCGCGCCTACGGTGAGTGACCCTGCCACAACAAAGAATGACCCCAGCAATGCTACAGAAGCATATACAAGAGCGTTGATGAATCTTGTGGAAGGATTGGTTATGGATGAATAGAATGTCGCTTTACCGGATATGTCCTTGTATCTGTCATTGAGATTATTAAAGGCACTCATTGCCAGTCCGGACGTACCGTAAACATAATCGGTCCTGAAGCCTGCGGTATGTTCCTGAATAAACGAAGTCTGCGCAGATCTGATCTGTGACTGCTTCTTAAACGATCCGAACGATCTTTTGGCAATAAAATCCGATACGATGAATGATACAGGTGTAAAGATAAGGACAAACAAAGCTATGCGCCAGTTAACGAACAACATTATGCCAAGTGTAAAAGCTATCGCGGTTATACCTGAGAAAAATTGATTAAGGAACAGGATCATCCCGTCTCCGACGGTCTCACAATCACTGATCAGCATACTTTGAACGTATCCTGATGAAGCACGGTCTATATAGCTTACAGGCACCTTCCCTGTTTTCTCATAAGCATCATTGCGAAGCCTTCTTGTAACACCGTAAGAGATCTTATTATTCGAAATATTAAGAACAAACTGAAAGACCGAAGCCACGGCAACAAGCGCTGCAATTATAAGCAGATTCTTGAAAAGCCTCTCAAAACCGACAGACGGCATAAGCGCATCTATCGCTTGGCCGGCAAAGTACGGAATGAACATGGCACATAAAGAATAAATAACCGCGCTTATTACAGACAGCCAGATAAGCCCTTTAGCTCTTCCTGTATATGCGAGAAGTCTTCCGAGGAGGTCTTTTCTGATCATGAGACGCCTCCCTCTTCCTGAAGAGCAAGAAGTTCACGGTAAACCGGGGATCTCCCGCATAACTGCTCATGTGAACCCGTATCCGAGATACGCCCGTCTTCGAGAAGGATTATCATATCGCAGTTCTTAACAGTTCTGATCTTCTGTGATATCAGTATGATCGTAGGTTTATTGTCTATTGAATCAAGATTGCTGAGGAACTTTCTTTCCGTAACGGCATCAAGAGCAGATGTGGAATCATCAAACACAAGAAGTCCGGGCCGTCCGGCAAGAGTTCTTGCAATGCCGAGTCTCTGCTTCTGCCCGCCCGAAAGTCCGGAACCGTTAGAACTGATGTTGTAATACAGGCCTTCCTTTTTGGAGGAGATGACATCATCGGCCAAAGACACTCTGCAGGCCTCATCCAGCTTTTCTTTATCAACATGATCACGCCACAGCGAGATATTGTAGATTATCGAACCCGTATACATCACAGCCTTCTGAAGGCACAATCCTACAGCGCGGGTTATTGACGAATGTGAATAATCACTGACCGGTCTGCCGTCAATAAGCACCTGACCTGAAGTTGCCGGATACATGCCGGCGACCAAAGCAGCGAGAGTCGACTTACCTGAACCAGTCTTGCCTATCACGCCTACGGTCTGTCCGGGTTCGATCTTTAAAGACACATCCTCTATCAGATCCTCATGGCTTTCCTCGTATCTGAAACAGACATTGCGGAATTCCACCGAGTGAGGTTCTTCCGGGTTCTCAAACACAACATTTCCGAAATGATCATCAACAGGCATATCAAGAATCTTCGTGACTCTTCCCCAGCAGGCAGCGGCGCGGCTGACAGTGATTATGAGATTCGCGAGTTTTATCAGTTCAACCAGTATCTGCGACATATAGTTATACAATGCAACTACCTGACCTGAGGTTAATCTGCCCAGGCTGACGTTCACTCCGCCCCTGTAGATAAGGAGAATGATCGCCGAATTGATGATAAAGAACGTAAAAGGGTTAAGATAAGAAGATATCTTAGCTGCAGCCTTCTGACAGATATAGAGATTCAGACTCTCCTGTTTAAAGTCATTACAGTCATCTTTAGTCCTGTTGAATCCTCTGATGACACGCACGCCTTTAAGTCCGTTATCGGCATGTGCCGCGAGCTTATCGAGTCCTTCACGTGTCTTTTGGTAAGCCGGGATGGCAACCTTCATATTAAGAGCCACTACGATCCCGAGCAAAGCTACTGCTGCTACAAATATAAGTGCCATTCGCGCGCTTATCGTAAACGCCATTATTACAGCACCGATCACTATAAAAGGAGATCTTAATAGAAGCCTTAAAAACAGATTTATCCCGCTTTGGATCTGGTTAACGTCTGAAGTCAGGCCTGTAACCAGCTTTGAAGAACCGATCTTCTCATACTCGGAAACCGGAATGCTCTGGACTTTGCTGAAAAGATCATGCCTTATATCTCCTGATATGCCGCTCGCAGCTACTGCCGCAAAATACTGGGCGCAAATCGCGCTTATGAACCCGACAACGGCAAAGCAGAAAAGAAGCAACACACGCTTAACAATAAAGGAACTGTCACCTGACGGTATGCCGTTATCAATGATATCGGCGATTACCAAAGGAACGGTCAGTTCAAATGCCGCCTCAGACAATTTGAATAAGGGGCTTAATATCGATTTTATCTTATAGTTATCGAAGTATCGAAGAATCCGCTTCATGATACGTCAAGCAAGATCTTTTAACAGCTCATTACACTTCTTATAAGTCTCGGCTATGTCAATCGTTGTAAACTCACCGTCTTCGAACAGTATCTTACCAGCGATCATGGTCATCTTTACGCAGGTATTATCTGCACTGTATATGATATTTCTGACAATATTGTTCTCAGGCTGCATGGATGGTCTGTTCATATCGATCATAATTATATCGGCCTGTTTGCCCTCGGAAAGAACATCACAATCACTAAGGCCCATACACAATGCTCCGCCGGATGTTCCTGCCTTAAGTATCTTAAACGGATCGACCGAAGCCGCATTATCGGTAAGCACATTGGAAAGAACCGTATCAAGATACATCTCACGGAACATAGACAGACTGTTATTGGAACCTGCTCCGTCAGTACCGACGGCGATATTCATATCCTTCTCAATGAACTTATATACAGGTGTTATGCCGCTCGCCAGCTTAAGGTTTGAGCATGCATTAAAGACTGACCAAAGACCTCTTTTCGCAAATATATCCATGTCTTCATCAGTAAACCATACACAGTGGAATCCGCCTCCGCCGAAGTCATAAATTCCTAATTTATCAAAAAGGACTGCCGGTGTAACACCGTATCTTTCCTTACAGCCTTCCACCTCAGCTTTGGTCTCACTTATATGTGTGAATACCGGGGCTTCATACTTATGGGCAAGGGCCGCTACCTTCTTAAGATTATCCTCGCATGTCGTATATTCGGCATGGAAACCGTAAATATAGGATACGAGCGGGTCATAGGAATTGAACTTATTGTAGTTCTCCTCAAGAAGATCCATTCCGCCGAAATCATTTGCATCATCGACACT
>JAFXPN010000027.1 GCA_017527865.1 Clostridiales bacterium | reverse complement strand
GGCAGTTACTGATATTAGTGTACCTGGGTATGAAATATCAGATTTAACTGGAATACAGTATTTTACGGGGTTAATTAGGCTGGATTGCGGAGCCTGTAACCGCAATGGTGTAGATTGTTATAATTACCTTACCGTTCTTGACGTGAGTTATAATACGGCGTTAACGAAGCTGGATTGTAGCGACAATAATCTTACAAGCCTTGATGTAAGTAATAATACTAATTTGACGGAACTGATTTGTAGTGGCAATACTCTTACAAGCCTTGATGTGAGCAATAATACGGAGTTGACGGATCTGAGGTGTCGGCGCAATCAACTCACAAGTCTAGATGTGAGCAATAATACAGGGTTGACGGATTTGTACTGTGGGAATAATCAACTGACAAGCCTTGATGTGAACAATAATACTGAACTGACGAATCTGGAATGTGGGAACAATCAACTTACAGTCCTTGATGTGAACAATAATACTGAACTGACGAATCTGGAATGTGGGAACAATCAACTTACAGTCCTTGATGTAAGCAATAATACAGGGTTGGCGAATCTGGAATGTGAGAACAATCAACTTACAGTCCTTGATGTAAGCAATAATACGGCATTAGTCAGTCTGAGAGGTGAGAACAATCAACTTACAAGTCTTGATTTGTACAATAATCCTGAATTGTTTGATCTGGATTGTCATGGAAACAACTTAACTTCTCTTGATGTAAGTAATAAAAGAGCCCTGGCGTTTTTGTATTGCTATGATAATCAACTTACGAGTTTGGATGTTCGTAACACTGAAATGGAGTTGTGTTATCTTTCGGGGCATCGCAGCGTAAAGAATGGTATTGTTGAATATGACTATACACCTTTCGGGGCTTGCCAGTTTACTAGAGTACTTAAGTATGACGATGGGGTATTAGTAATTGAGGATGCTCATATAGTCTCAGTCGATATGTACCGCCTTTATAATCCCAACAGCGGCGAGCATTTCTATACTGCTAGTGTAGTCGAGAGGAATCATCTAATCAGCCTCGGATGGAACGATGAAGGCATAGGCTGGATCGCACCCGAGATATCGAATACACCTGTATACAGGCTATACAATCCTTACGGTGGAGAACATCACTATACGACCAGCTTAGAGGAGAGAAACAATCTTATCAGCATAGGTTGGAATGATGAAGGGATAGGATGGTATTCATGGCATTCAGATGCTGCGCGTTCTGTGCCGCTCTACAGACAGTACAACCCGAATGCATTTGCGAATAACCATAATTACACAACTTCCTTGAGTGAGAACAACTGGCTTGTATCTCTCGGCTGGCAAGCTGAAGGCATCGGATGGTACGGCGTGGCTACCGGCAGAGGCTGAATTATTTCCTGAGTATGGAAACTACAGTAACATCAAAAGACAAAAATTACTTCATAGAACTACTGAGATTTGTATTCTGTTTTATTCTAGTTCTCCATCACTCCCCGTTTAAGTGTCCCTCAGGTGCACCGGCTTATTGGGGTGCACCGGTTTTCTTTAAGTATGGGGCCATTTGTGTTGAGTTTTTCTATATGCTGACAGGTTATTTTTCAATAAAGCATATTGAAGATCACAGAGATTCTGTAATGGGAATGACGGATACCACAAAATATACCGTGAAGAAACTGATCAGGCTGTTGCCATATACAACAATTGCGATTATCGGATCTTACCTGCTCGAATTCTTTACCAAAAACGATCTTTCTCTTGTTGACCGATTGAAGATCTTCCAAAATCTACCGTCTGAATTGCTTGTTATGCCTATGACAGGTCAGATCGAGATATCTTTCGCTTCTTACAGATGTGCACATCTATGGTTTTTATCCTGCATGTTGATCGCGCTTCCGGTAGTAATGTATCTGTCTGTTAAATGTAATGATTTGTTTAAAGGATATCTTGTATGGTTTCTTCCGTTTATGCTCCTGGGATATATGAGATTTAGGTGGGAGGACTGTATTTTTGCATGGGGTTCTTACGGTTATTTTCTTTATGGAGGAATCATTCGCGCCTTTGCGGACATCATGCTTGGAGGAGCGGTTTATTATACTGTCAGAGCAATAAAGGCCAAAGGATTTATCCCGGGGAGATTACTCAGATGGATCTTTTCCCTGTGCGAGATAATGCTTTTGGCTTTTATCATATTCTCGTGTAACAGAATTGAACTGCCCGCATATGACCAGATATTTGTAATTATGATGATCTGGATAATGCTTGTCATAACTTTAAGTGACATATCCTATTCAGGCGTAGTCTTTTCCGGACCGTTATCTTTTATATGGTCTTTTCTCGGGAAGATAAGCGTGCCTGTTTATTGCATACATTGGACTGTATTCAGATATATGGTGAACGGACTATTTGCAGAATTCGGTTACTGGTTAAAGATATGCATTAATATCTGTATATGCATAATGATCTATCTGGTTGTAAGTCGGATTACACGGCGTTTGAAACAGTCCCAATAAAGGGACTGGGATTGTGGCATTATCAGTCTGAGTAAAACCCGTCGAAAGGGGGAACTGATATGACTGATTACATAATCATTGCGCTTGTCGGGGCAGTCCTGGTGCTTTGCATCGTTAATCTGGCGGCGCTCAGGAAGGCGCACGGTGAAGACGAGGCTGATGACGAACGTGAAGCGGAAGCCCTCAGGATGTTCGTCGGAAAGATAGATGAGAGCCTTAACGAGACAAGGAAGTTGTCCGCTCAGGTCGATGTTCTTGCATCGACACAGGCTGCGCAGTACCAGGGGATCAATAATGTCCTTACGAATACTCTTAAGGTGAACCGCGAGGAGCAGGCTGCATCGGTGGGCGCATTCGAGAAGTCGCAGATCACATCGTTCAATAACTTCAGGGAAGAGATGGGGAAGGCCTCCGAGCGACAGACGAAGGCGATCATCGATATGCACAAGGCAACGGGTGACAGCCTTCGGATAATGCAGGAGCAGATGTCAAAGTCGATCAGGGAATCCGTGACGTCAATGACCGAGTCGAACGAGAAGAAACTCGATGAGATAAGGGGAGTTGTTAATGAGAAACTCGATAAGACCTTGAATGAGAGACTGGATTCGAACTTCAAACTCGTAGGTGAGCAAATGGCGAATCTTTATAAGAGTCTGGGTGAACTTCAGCAGCTTTCGTCGGGTGTAACCAATCTTAATAAGACATTAAGCAATGTTAAGACCAGAGGCAACTGGGGCGAGGTTCAGCTCGGCCGCATCCTGGAGCAGACACTCGCACGCGAACAGTACGAGGAGAATATCGCGACGAAGAGCGGTTCTTCCGACAGAGTTGAATATGCGATCAAGCTTCCGAACGAGGATGGTACCGCTTACCTTCCCATCGATGCGAAGTTCCCGGTCGATATCTATAACAGGATCGCTGAGGCGGCAGAGAACTGTGATGAGGCTGCGGTGAAGGCCGCGAGAAATGAACTGACGGCAAGGATCAAACAGGAAGCTTCAACGATAAGCGGCAAGTATCTTGATCCGCCGAACACTTCGGACTATGCGATTATGTATCTTCCGACCGAAGGTCTCTATGCTGAGGTTCTACGGATAGACGGCCTCTCCGACTACTGCCAGAGCAAGCGGATAATGATCGCGGGCCCCACGACGATCATGGCTCTGCTTAATACGATATCCATAGGTTTCCGCCATATGGCCCTTAACAGGAAGAGTGAAGAGATCCGTAAGATCTTGGAAGCGACGAAGGGCCAGATAGATAAGCTTGAAGAAGCTGCAATAACTGCCGAGAAGCGTATCGATAAGGCGTCCGAGGCTGCGAAGGAGATAAGGCATCGAACCGGCATTATGAGGGGGAAGATGAGAAATATCTCCGCTATCGACTCCGAGGAGTCCGACAGGATCCTCGGAATCGAATCGGATATCGATGATTTATTCGACGAGGATTAAGCTTCGGCGATAACTTCAACCTCGACGAGAACGTTCTTCGGCAGTGTCTTGACGGCTACGCAGCTTCGTGCGGGAAGAGATGTGAAGTATCTGCCGTATACTTCGTTGAAGGCGGCAAAGTCATTCATATCAGCAAGGAAGCATGTCGTCTTGACTGCCTTGCCGAATGATGATCCGGATGCTTCGAGAACGGCTTTGAGATTCTTCATTACCTGTTCGGTCTGTCCGTTAATGTCAGTGGCTTCAACAGTATTGGTATCGGGGTTGATAGCTATCTGCCCTGATGTGAATACTAAGCCGTTGCTTACGATAGCCTGGGAATAAGGTCCTACTGCCTTTGGTGCGCTGTCTGTGTGGATCGTGTTCATGTTGTGTTCTCCTTATAGTGTTTTGAATCCGTGTTTTGCAAGTGCCTTTTTGATCTTGCTGATATGGTCATAATTACGGGTCTCGAGCGTAATCCTGAGATAACATCCGTTGACGTCGCTTCCTTCATTGGCACGTTCGTGATGTATCGAGATTACATTGGCTCCGAGCTCTGAGAATATGCGTGATACCTCCATTAGCTGACCGGGTTTATCGATGAGTTCGATGTTGGTCGAATATGTTCTTCCCGTCATGAGAAGACCGCGGCTTATGACTCTCGAGAGTATCGTAACATCGATGTTTCCTCCGGACAAAAGACATACTGTCTTTTTGCCTTTGACCGGAGCTTTGTTGAACATCGCCGCTGCCACTGACGCGGCGCCGGCTCCTTCTGTTACGAGCTTGTGCTGTTCCATCAGTGCCAGAATAGCCGCCGATATCTCGTCATCCGTGACGGTCACCACTTCATCGACATATTCGGATACATACCTGAACGTGTTGTCTCCGGGTTCTTTGACTGCTATGCCGTCGGCGATGGTGGATACCGAATCGAGGCGTTCCTTCTTCATGTCGTGAACTGAGTTGAACATGCTCGGAGCGCCGGCTGCCTGAACTCCGTATACCTTGATGTCGGGGTTTAATGACTTCAATGTGAATGCCACTCCTGATATGAGACCTCCGCCTCCGATTGGGACGATGACTGCCTCAAGTTCAGGCAGCTGTTCCAGAAGCTCGAGTCCGATCGTTCCCTGCCCCGTGATTACGAGTTCGTCATCGAAGGGGTGAATGAACGTATAACCCATCTCTTCTTTGAGCCGGAGTGCCTCGGCATAGGCGTCATCATAAACGCCCTTTACAAGGCAGATCTCAGCTCCGTAACTTCTTGTGGCTTCGACTTTGGATATGGGAGCTCCGTCGGGAAGACAGATGACGGATTTGATGCCGTTCTTGGCAGCTGCCAGCGCAACGCCCTGAGCGTGATTGCCGGCAGAGCAGGCTATGACTCCCTTGGACTTCTCCTCATCGCTTAACTGACTAATTTTGTAGTAGGCTCCCCTTACCTTAAATGAGCCGGTTATCTGAAGATTCTCTGTCTTGAGGAAGATCTCGGATTCGAGGTTGATCTTAGGTGCGGATATTATGTCGGTCTGTCTTATGACCTTATCGAGTATGTATTTTGCGTGATAGACTTTGTCGAGTGTAAGCATTGTTTTGTGTCCTTCCATTATTAAAGTTCGGTTATTATGTCATCTATTGATCCGCCCGGCGGAAGCATCGGCAGAACGAATTCGTCGCAGTCGACGGCACAGTCTATGACATATGTTCCGTCATAGCTGAATGCCTCCCTGCAGGCGTCTTCCAGTTCCTGTTTCGTGAATACTAGTCTGCCTTTGGCTCCGAAGCCTTCCGCTATCTTTACGAAGTCGGTGCCCCGCCCGAGAGTTGTCTCCGAGTAGTGCCTGCCGTAGAACAGTGTCTGCCACTGTCTTACCATGCCGAGTACGCCGTTGTTCATGATGACTATCACGAGAGGAGTTTTCTTCGTTACAGAAGTTGTGAGCTCGTTAAGGTTCATGCCGAAACTTCCGTCGCCGGTGAAAAGCACGCTTCGAAGTCCGGTTGCTTTGCTCGCGCCGATCGCGGCTCCCATGCCGAATCCCATTGTGCCTAAGCCTCCGCTCGTCAAAAACGTGCGCGTTCCTTTGTGAGGGTAACGCTGAGCGGTCCACATCTGGTGCTGGCCTACGTCGGTCGCCACAGGAAGACCTTCTGAGAAACCACTTACGACATCTATTACCCTGTACGGGTTAAGAAAGCCTTCGGGAGTCTTGCTCATCATGTTCATGGTGTATCTGGCTTCCTCTTCGCGAAGTTCCATAATCCGGTTCTTCCATTCGGGACGGGCCTTTGATTCAAGCTTAGGCAGGAGTCTTCCTAATGCATCCTTGAGGTCACCTTCCATTGTGATATCGGCGGGGATGTTCTTGTTGAGTTCTTTTCCATCGATATCGATGTGGATGATCCGGAAGTTTCTCGAGAATCTGTTCTTGTTGCCTGTGGCGCGGTCGGAGAATCTGACACCTGCCGCGATGACGAGGTCTGCTTCATCCTCCGCCTTTGAAGAGGCATAGTGTCCGTGCATGCCCTGCATGCCGAGAAAGTTCGGTGTGTCGTGCGGGACTGCGGACAAGCCCATAAGTGAACTTCCCATCGGTGCATCGAGCTTCTCCGACAGGGCGAGAAGTTCGTCTTCGGCATTTGCGGCTATTACACCGCCTCCAAAGTAGATAAAGGGTCTTCTGGCCTTGTTTATCATGAGTGCGGCTGCATCAAGATAGGATTCACTTACCAGGACCGGAGGAAGCTTATCGACCTTCGTGAAAGGCTGGACCTCGCAAACCGCAGTCTGAACATCAGCCGGGATGTCGATAAGTACCGGCCCGGGCCTTCCCGAGATGGCGGTCTGCCATGCCTCCTTAAGCGTATCCGCAAGTCTGGTAACATCCTTGACGATCCAGTTGCGCTTGGTAACTGTTCTTGTGATCTCGACGGTGTTTACCTCCTGGAAGCTGTCCCTTCCCAGAAGAGAAGTCGCGACGTTGCCCGTGATGGCAATTACCGGGATCGAATCAAGATATGCCGTGGCAAGCCCCGTGATGATGTTGGTTGAGCCGGGGCCGGAAGTCGCTATGACGACGCCGGGCCGCCCGCTGGATCTGGCATAGCCGTCCGCGGCATGCGAGGCTCCCTGCTCGTGGGCTGTGATAATGTGGGTGATCCGGTCCTTATTCTCATAGAGTGCATCGAATATCTTAAGGACCTGTCCTCCCGGGTAACCGAATACCGTATCGCAGCCCTGCGATATCAGGAAATCGATAATGATCTTAGCGCCGTTTTGTTTCATGTGTTCCTCCTTGTACTTGCAAAATAAAAGCCCCGGCAGACGTTCTGCCGGGGCTTCGGTTACTTAGTTATCAACAATCAGGATTATCAGTGATTCATAAGCTTGTGAAGGGCAGAACGGCAAAACGCACGGTCAATAATAATGATCGCGCTGATAATAATGCTGATAATAATAATGGCGGCTGCCGAATAACCCATCAAACTGGTTCCTTTTGTTTGTTGCGAGAATTGTAATCCTTATAGTCCTTCCTAGCAAGAGGAAATTTTGTGATATACTATAAGACAGTTCGCGCTATGTGAGCTGTGGCCGGGGTCGGGTCTCGTGCAATTCGATCCCGTGAACCCTGTCAGGTCCGGAAGGAAGCAGCAGTAAGCGGTTTTTCGTTTGTGCCGCGAGGGTGCCTGTCCGGCTGCAGTTCAGATAGCGCGGGCTTTTTGATATACGGGAGACAAACATGGAATATCAGGCTCTATACAGACAGTTCAGACCGTCAAATTTCGATGAGATCGTAGAGCAGAAAGCTGCTGTGGCAACTCTGAGAAAGACCGTTCAGATCGGAAAGATCGGACATGCCTATCTGTTCTGCGGACAGAGAGGAACCGGTAAGACTTCTATTGCAAGAGTGTTTGCAAGGGCAATAAACTGTGAGAATCCCGTGAACGGTAATCCCTGTAATCAATGTGCTATATGTAAGGGCATTCTCGACGGCTCTCTTATGGATGTCATCGAGATCGATGCGGCATCCAACCGCAGCATCGACAACATCAGGAACATCTGTGAAGAAGTTAATTATGCCCCGTCCAGAGCCAAGTACAAGGTATACATCATCGACGAGGTTCATATGATCACGACGGAGGCATTTAATGCCCTGCTCAAGACTCTCGAGGAACCTCCTGCCCATGCGGTGTTCCTGTTCGCGACGACGGAACCCCATCAGATACCACCTACCATACTGTCGAGGTGTCAGCGGTTTGATTTCAGGCGCATAAGCACCGAAGCCATCAAGAAGAGGCTGAGGTTCATATGCGATCACGAGAAGATCAATGCAAATGACGAGGCGCTGGAATATATCGCATCTTTGAGCGACGGCGCGATGAGAGACGCGATATCTTACCTTGATCAGGCTTCTGCGATGGCATCTTCTCAGGTTATCACTCCCGAATCGATAGAGGAGATGACCGGAACCGTAAATATTGACTTTATCGCTGACTTCGCGACCATCCTGATCGAAGGAAGCTTTGACAAGCTTCCGGAAAAGTGCAAGGAACTCGCGGACAGCGGACGTGATTATATTCAGTTTACATTGGATCTTGCCGAATACTTCAGGAACCTTCTGGTGATCAGGGTGGTCCCGGATCCGGTAAGACTGGTGACATCTTCGGCAAGGTCTTTGGAGAGGATGTATAAGATCGTAAATCTTACTAACTCGCAGACTCTGGTGGGATTTGTCGGTTCGTTCTCGAAGATAGTTTCCGATCTCAAGTGGTCTCCTTCCATACGTACGAGCTTTGAGATATCGATGCTCCGTTTGTGCGGAAGGAAAGTCAGGATGGAAGAGCCTCAGCTTGTGATCCCTGATTTTGCAAAGCTTCAGGAACAGGCAGCCAGGAAGATATCAGAAGGAGAGGCAGATCTTAAGCATCCGTCACCTTTTAAGGCAGCAAAGGAAGAGTCTGTTGATGAGATCAAGCCTGAGCTGACCGTGAAGGAACCGGCACAGAGTGCGAAGGAACCGGAAAAAGAGGCTGAAGCAAAGAGCGCGGAAACGGAGCTTAAGGAGGATAAGCCGGCCCCTGAGACAGCAAAACCTTCACCTTCGATCAGTGATGCGAAGGAGAAGATCGAGGCTTTGAAGGCGAAGACTGCGGGGATACTGGGAACAGGTACCGCGAAGGCTCCGGATCCCGGAAATAATACTGCCGATATAGCGGCTGTTAAGGACAAGTCCGAAATCTCGGATTCCGGTGAAGATCTTCCGCTCCCGTGGGACGAGCCGGAAAGTAAAGAACAGGAAGATAAGAAGCAGACTGCTGCTTCGATTCCTGCCACGGCACCTGTTCCGAACTCTGTCCCGGCTCCTGTCGAGGAGGAAATCCCGGAAGAAGACAGGCCTCTTGAGAATCAGATCGGGCTGCTCTTTGACACGGAAGATGCGGGTAAGAACCCCAAGGTCGGAATATTCGCAGATCTGTCTGATTCCGTTCTCGATGATATCGGGAAAGAGGATGAGAGTGAAGAAGAGGAAGACGCTGATGAAGACATTTACGGAAACGGCAGTGATCTGACATTCGGAGATGAGGATGATGATCTGCAGGCACCTACAGGAAGGATCGGAGAGACGAGAAGGACTGCGCTCTCGACAGCTGTAGAGAAGTCGCCGATCGTAAGACCGAAGAATGAGCAGGCCGTTACGGATCCCATGGATATCTGGCGCGAGATCAGATCGCTCGTGTATGAGAAGGACAGGGAAGTCGGCATAATATTAGACGACTGCAGGATGGAGATCCTCGGAGAAGGGGCATATATCATCATCGGCAGCGGCACTGCAAATGATGCAAGACAGCTCGGTACACTGCCGGGATTCAAGTATGTGTCGTCGCTTGTCAAGCATAAGGTCAACGGGATCCGTCAGGTCTTCTCGTGCACGCCGAGGCAGTTTGTAAATGTTCAGAACAAGTATTACTCGGAGCATCCGCAGTTCCCCGAACCGCAGCCTGCTCCGCAGAAGCCTTCGGACGGAGGAGCTCCTTTTGACAAAGACCCTGCGGCGGATTTTATAAGGGGACTTGCTCAGGCAGGGTACAATACCGAGATACATGATACCGAGATACACTTCGGCGACGAGTGATATAATAGTCGGGTCAATGATAATCATTAATTTGGAGGAATAATAAAATGGCAAAAGGTTTCAGAGGCGGTATGCCCGGCGGAATGGGAAATATGGGAAATCTGATGGCTCAGGCACAGAAGATGCAGAAGGAACTCGAGAATGTTCAGATCGAGATCAAGCAGCTCCGTATTAACGGTTCCGCAGGCGGTGACAAGGTTAAGCTCGTGTTGGGCGGAGACCACAAGATCTACAACCTTGAGATCGCACAGGAAGTCATCGATCCCGATGATGCGGAGATGCTCGCAGATCTCATTACTGCTGCCTATAACCAGGCAAATGACGAGCTCGAGGCAAAGTCTTCCGAGATGATGAACCAGGTGACTGGCGGAGTAAAGATGCCGTTCTGATATGGCGAGATATTCTCCTTCACTTCAGAATCTTATATCGAGACTGGGAAAGCTGCCGGGTGTCGGCGGCAGGTCGTCACAGAGGCTTGCCTTTCATATCCTGTCGATGAAGCAGGATGAGGCGGACGCTCTTGTCAATGCCATAACCGAGGCGAGGAAGCTCACGAGAAGATGCGCGGTCTGCCAGAATTTTACAGACAGCGATCCCTGTCCGATTTGTTCCGATCCCAAGAGGGACAAGACCACGTTGTGCGTTGTTGAATCGCCGCGCGATGTGTCGGCATTCGAGAGGATGCACGAGTATAACGGTCTCTACCATGTTCTTCACGGTGTCTATAACCCCGTGGGCAATATGAACATGAACGATATAACGCTGACTGAGCTTTTCGCGAGGCTTACGGAGCATGATGAGATAAAGGAAGTCATCGTCGCAACGAACCAGACTGCCGAAGGCAATGCAACGGCGCTTTACATATCGAGGCTGCTCGCGCCTTCGGGGATCAAGGTAACCAGACTTGCTTCAGGGCTTCCGATGGGTTCCGATATCGAGTTCGCGGATGATATCACGCTCGCAAGCGCCTTGAAGGGCAGAAAGACCATAGGTTCCTGATGGCTGATCCGAAAGAAGGGATGAGACTTGATAAATTTCTCAAAGTCTCAAGGATAATAAAGCGCAGGCAGATAGCGAATGATGTCTGCGATGCGGGAAGGGTTATGGTGAACGGCAGATCTGCCAAGCCTTCCGTAAGGCTCAAGCCCGGTGATGAAGTCTCAATAGAATTCGGCAACGGCACGGTCTCGTTCAAGGTGCTCTCGACAGTGCCTTCGATCAGGAAAGAAGATGCCGACAGCATGTATCAGCTGCTGGACTGAACAATGCCGCGCCCCTGACGGGTGTCCGCGCCTCATTTACAAAAGCCCTTTTATTTTTTAAAATAAAGGGATTTATTTTTATCGGAGGGAAATATGGGTAAGATCATCCTGACCGGCGACAGACCGACCGGAAGGCTGCATATCGGACACTATGTAGGTTCGTTACGAAGAAGAGTAGAACTTCAGAATTCAGGAGAATACGAGAAGATATTCATCATGATCGCCGATGCGCAGGCGCTCACTGATAACGTTGATAATCCGGAGAAGATCAGGGAGAACATCATCGAGGTTGCACTGGACTATCTGTCATGCGGTATAGATCCTGCGAAGTCCAATATCCTTATACAGTCAGAGATATCAGAGCTTACGGAGCTTACTTTCTATTACATGAATATGGTCACGGTCTCAAGACTTCAGCGTAACCCTACGGTTAAGTCCGAGATCCAGATGAGAAACTTCGAGGCTTCGATCCCCGTAGGATTCTTCTGCTATCCCATAAGCCAGACTGCTGACATCACTGCATTTAAGGCTACTACGGTGCCCGTCGGCGAGGATCAGCTTCCGATGCTCGAGCAGGCGCAGGAGATCGCTCACAGATTTAATACGGTTTACAAGACAGAGTGCCTTGTAAGACCTGAGGCTCTTCTGCCTACTAACGAGGCCTGTTCCAGACTCCCCGGCACCGACGGCAAGGCTAAGATGAGCAAGTCATTGGGCAACTGCATATATCTTTCCGACCCTGCCGACGTTGTAAAGAAGAAGGTCATGGGGATGTTTACCGATCCCAACCACTTAAGGGTCGAGGATCCGGGTTCTCTTGATGGCAATACGGTATTTATCTATCTCGATGCTTTCTGCAAAGATGAGCACTTCGAGAAGTTTAATTCAGACTACAAGAACCTCGATGAGATGAAGGAGCATTATCAGAGAGGCGGCTTGGGCGACGTTAAGGTCAAGAAGTTCCTTATCAACGTGCTCGAAGATGAGCTCGCGCCTATAAGGACAAGAAGAGAAGAGCTTCAGAAGGATATTCCTTATGTTGTCGACGTGCTTAAGAAGGGCACGGACGCTGCAAGAGCTGAGGCGGCCAAGACTCTGGCGGAAGTCAAGGATGCCATGCGCATCAACTATTTCGAAGACGAGGCTCTGATAAAGTCCTGGCAGGATAAGTTTAACGCACAGTCATAAGACTTGAAGGCAATGCATCGCGAGAAGGAGGACGGCAAAGTGGACTATACGAAGCAGTATGAAGAACTTAACGAGATCATAAGAACTTCGGAACACATCGTCTTCTTCGGGGGCGCCGGAGTGTCCACCGAGAGCGGCATTCCGGATTTCAGGTCCAAGGACGGACTTTATAACAACAGAGACGTTCAGTTCGAGAGATATACTCCCGAGTACCTTCTCTCGATAAACTGCCTTATGGACGAGCCGAATGTGTTCTACGAGTTCTACAGGCAGAAGCTCAATGTCGAAGGCATAGAGCCCAATAAGGCGCATATCAAGCTCGCGCAGATGGAGAAGGCGGGAAAACTCGACGGAGTCATCACTCAGAACATCGACGGCCTTCATCAGAAAGCGGGGAGCGTCAATGTTCAGGAAGTCCACGGTTCCACATTGAGAAATTACTGCAGCAGATGCCATAAGAAGTATCCTGCTGACTATATCTTCAAGTCGGAGGACAATATCCCGAAGTGTAAGATATGCGGAGGCACGATAAGGCCGGATGTAACTCTCTACGGTGAAGGGCTTCCGCAGGATGCATGGCAGAATGCGGTAAAGCTGGTCGCCAATGCGGACTGTCTCATAATCGGAGGCACATCTCTTGTGGTTAATCCGGCAGCTTCGCTGGCGTGGTCGTTCAGAGGGGAAAACCTGATAATCATCAACAGGGACGTCACATCGGCGGACCGGATGGCAAAACTCGTTTTCCACGAGAATATATCGACCGTGCTGGATAAGATAGAAATATAAATATAAATTCATCAACATAAGGACAAGGAGACGGACAATGTTCAGAATCGGTATTATCGGATGCGGAAGAATGGCAGCAAAGATGATAGGCAGCATAAAGGACCTCGAAGAGGTTGAGATCGTTGCCGTGGCATCAAGAGATAAGTCAAGGGCTAACAAATTCGTAAAGCAAAACTGCCCTGAAGCCAAGGCCTTAGGCACGTATGAGCAGATGACGAGACAGAAGGACATCGACCTTGTCTATATCGCTACCCCCAATACGTACCATTACGAGAATGCCATCATGTGCGTAAAGAACCACATGAATGTCCTTGTCGAGAAGCCGTTTGCGATGAACCGCCAGGAGGCTGACAGCATCTTCTCGGAGGCAAAGAACAGAGGCGTATTCGTATGCGAAGCCATGTGGACTTCTTTTATGCCGCTTCACCTTAAGATGATCGAGTGGATAAAGTCAGGGAAGATCGGGGCAGTCAGATACATCCAGTCGAACCTGGGTTACGATATCGAGGATGTTGCCCGTGTTACCGACCCTGCCCTTGGCGGAGGAGCGCACCTTGATCTCGGTGTCTATCCTACTAATCTTGCAGTCAGCATCCTCGGAGAGAATCTCAACCCCGTCTCGGTATTCGCGCACAGGTATTCCACCGGCGTAGAGAAGGATGTCAGCTGCGTGCTTGAAGTGCCGGGCGACGGCGCGATGGCGGTGTCATTTGTCACCATATCCACGAATACCGATAAGGACGGTTCCGTAATAGGCGAGACAGGATATATCAAGATCCGCAACATCAATGATTACGAGAAGATCGAGCTTTATGACCACGACGGCAATCTCGTAGAAGAGATTGAGCGTGAGGGGCTGAATTCCTATGCCGTCGAGATGAAGGCCTGCATCGATGCCATACATCAGGGTCTGATCCAGTGCCCGCAGATGCCGTGGCATAAGACAGCTTATATAGCGTCTCTCAACGACAGGATCAGAGGAATGATCTAAGGTAAGACGATGCCGCAGTATTTCGACAAAGAACCCGATACTGCCTCCGAGAGGAGATATGTCGATTACCGCATAAACGGGATGAACTTCCGCTTTGTAACGGACACATCAGTCTTCTCAAGGACGTCCGTAGATAAAGGGACAGATCTGCTCCTGAACGCTGTTATCGATGATATAAAGGAAAGGGGAGCGAGACGTGATGAGCGTCTGCTCGACTTAGGCTGCGGCTGGGGTGTCGTTGGCATCGTAATGAAGTCTGTCTTTACTTTGTTCGATGTTACATGTGTTGATATCAATTCGCGCGCGGTGGCGCTCGCAAGTGAGAATGCGAAGCTCAACCTGCGCGCTCCGGACAAGATCGTGCAAAGCGATGTCCTTGAAGCCATAGGGGAAGACGAACTGTTTGATACCGTCATCACGAATCCGCCTGTCAGGGCAGGGAAGCAGACTGTATTTGCTTTCTATGAGCAGGCTTATTCTCATCTTAAAGAGAACGGCGCGATATACGTTGTCCTTCAGAGAAAGCAGGGAGCGGACTCCACTAAGAAGAAGCTTACCGAGCTTTACGGCAACTGCGAGACGATAGCGATCAAGGGCGGATATCACGTTATGAAGTCCGTAAAGAAAGTCTGAGCATGATCCATATCCTGCCTTTTCCTCTCGATACATCGCTTGTGATGTTCTTCATCTACGGTTTTATCGGATGGATCGTCGAGGTCATATATTACGGCATTACGGAAGGAAAATTCATCAACAGGGGATTTCTTAACGGACCGCTGTGTCCTGTATACGGGATCGGATTTTACTGCGTTATCTGGGTTTTCCGCCCGTTTCTCAATGATTTCCCCGTGCTGTTCTTCGGATCCGCCATTATCTGTACTGTCGTGGAGCTTCTGGCGGGAGTGATCCTCTATGCGCTGTTCCGTTTGAGATGGTGGGACTATTCCGATTACAGGCTCAATTTCCACGGATTTATCTGTTTGAGGTTCACGATCTACTGGGGCATTGCCTGCAGCCTCGGCATGTATATGCTGCATCCGGCCGTCCTGAAACTCGTGAACATGGTGCCTAAGCCTGCCGTCTATGCTTTTCTCGGGATCAATCTGCTGATACTCGTTATCGATATCATAGTAACGGTCACCGCGATCATAGGTTTCAATCAGAAGGTCAGATTCCTGTCCGGCGTGTCCGGGGGCATCAGGAAGTATTCCGATAAGATAGGTTCTTCCATCTACGGAACGGTCGATGTCATAGTATCGAGGACATCGCCTGCGGTTAAGATGACGCAGAAGGACTATAACGAGTTTAAGAAGGTCTATGTCTCTCATCGAAAAGCAGAAAGAGAGCTCTCCAAGTCCAACCGCGCTGAGGAGAGACAGCTTCTCGTAAGATATGCATCGGAGGGCAGGCAGGGTATCGTAAATACTTCCAAGGCTGCCGTAGATGCGGTGAAGCTCAAGATCCCCGAGATGAAGCTCGCTCTGAGACTGAAGTTCGGTAAAGATGATGAGAATGCCGAATCGATAAGATTCCTGCAGCAGCATTACACCGATGTGCTCGGCGCGGACTCGGATGAAGAGCTTTTCGAAGAGAAGTATGATACTGATTTGTTATAATAAACGGAATATGCAAGGAGGATAACTTATGTCATCAGCATGTGAAGGATGCCCTCAGGCAGGGGGATGCAATATACAGGACAGCTGTGAGAAGAAGAACGGACCTGCAAAGCTTGAGCCGGGGCAGGGAAACGATATCAGATGCGTGATCGGCATCGCGAGCGGCAAAGGCGGTGTCGGAAAGACATTCGTTGCTTCCGTGCTCGCGCATAAGCTCGCTTCCATGGGACTTCGGGTCGGAATAATGGATGCGGATATCACGGGTCCTTCTGTCCCCCGCGCATTCGGCCTTAAAGGAATGCTCGAAGTCGACGGGAATGACAGGATCGTGCCGGTTGAGACAGAAGGCGGCATCAAGGCAGTAAGTCTCAATCTTCTGCTTGAAGACGAGAACTCCCCCGTTATCTGGAGAGGTCCTGTCCTGTCCGGACTCATCAGACAGTTCTGGACGGATGTAAACTGGGGAACGCTCGATGTACTTCTTATCGATATGCCGCCCGGAACCGGAGACATCCCTCTTACGATCTTCCAGTCACTTCCGGTCGACGGTCTGATCCTCGTATCAACACCGCAGGAACTCGTATCGATGATAGTCGCGAAGGCAGGAAACATGGCATCAATGATGAATGTTCCGGTCCTGGGACTCGTAGAGAATATGGCATATGTGAAATGTCCTCACTGCGATGAACGTATTTCGCTGTTCGGTGATGACAAGGTTCTTGTCGAAGAAGCTCAGAACATGGGGATCAGGGTCCTCGATAAACTGCCGCTCGATCCTGCGGTCACGGCTCTCGTTGATTCCGGAAGGACCGAAGATGTCGATGTGAGCGGTCTGCTCGATGAAGCATCGGAGTCTGTAAAAGCCCTGTTATGAAGGCTGTACGGTCAGCACTTATAACGGTCACGTGTCTGTCTGCGTTCCTTCTTGCGGGGTGCGGCGGGGAAGAAACGGTTGATATAAGTGATTATCTGGGGAAATACGATTATCAGTCACCTGCAGCCGCGCTCGTCTGGGAGCAGGTGGAGGGTGAAGATGAAGGCGTTTATGGTATACAATACCGTAATGTCACGGACTTCAACGGGCTGACTTCACAGAAGGATACCGCGGTCTGTCTGTATTTTTACTCGGCTTCCGCAAGGGGTACGCAAAGTCTTACCGCGGGCGTTGAGGATCTGGCGCAGACTTTGGTCGGGCAGGTGATCTTTGTTGCCGTTGACGGCGTCGAGGCGGATGAGATAAGCACGGCATATCATGTTGCAGGATATCCGGATTTTATCCTGATAAATGACGGCATGAGGATCGATACATTCAACGGATTCGACCGTGAGGAGTGGAATATTGAAGATGTTGCAGATTGGCTCGCAGACTACGGGTTTACACCGGATCTGACTATGCTTGAAAGGTGAATTATGGAATACGCATACATTACGACAATCGGTCAGGACAGTCACAGGTTTCTTGAGGGATACTTCGAGGAAGGACAGACGGGGATAATGATGGGAGGTGTACTGATACCTCTCAACAGGAGATTTCAGGCGAACTCCGACGGAGACGTGATCCTTCATGCGATCACCAATGCCGTATCCGGTCTTACGGGTGTGAATGTTCTGGGGGGCGCGGCCGATAAGCTGTGCCTGGAAGACGGGATAAAGGATTCGAGCGTTTATCTTAAGGAGGCGCTCAAGGATCTCAAGGGAGCTTCTATCGTACATGTATCGATGACCATCGAGTGTCTGAGACCGAAGCTTAAAGACCATATCCCGGAGATCAAAAGATCGGTAGGGCGTCTTCTTTCCATCGACTCTTCGCACGTGGGCATCACGGCGACGACCGGAGAAGGCCTTACGGGATTCGGGCGGGGCGAAGGTGTTCAGGTCTTCGTTGTCGTGACATTTAAGGTGCCCGTGTAATAAATGAGAACAGACGGATTTGACAGGAACATGAAGATCAGGATTGCAGTTGCCGCGGTCGCCGGCATAGCAGTCCTGTTCGCATTGTTCGGTCTGTCAAAGTCCGTATTCATGCGAAGCGGACTGTACGTCCCGACTGAGCAGTTTGTTCAGCTGGAGAGCGGCGTTCCTGTGATCACGGAAGTGAACGTGCTTGATGATGATCCGGTATTGAGATCCGTTAATGTGACATTCGCAACATATGACAGGAGAAATAACGGGCAGGTCAAAGTTGAGCTGCTCGAGGACGGTAATCCCGTATATGAGTGGAACATAGAAGCATCCGAACTCCTTGACAATGCGATAAGGGTATTTGAGGCAAACCGCAGCGTGAGGCTTCGTTCCGGCGCCGTATACAGCGTCAGGATAACCGAGACATATGAAGGGGAAAACTATATAGCCGTCGGACAGAGTCTTGCGGGAAGACTGTCATGTTATCTCACCTCATATGACCGTTCAGCCTGCCTTAAGTGGTTTGTGATCATGTCCTTGATCTTTGCCGCGGGATATGTGCTTCTGATATTTAAGGGCGGTCTGCTCGACCGTCCGGCCGGAAGTCTGGCCATTATCGGACTTGCTGCGGTCTTTGCCCTGTTCGTATTGGGATTCGATCTTTTCCCGAACATAAAGAACAGGCTCAGCGTCAGGAGCATTCCGTCCTCTACGGGTGTCTGGGATACGATCGAAGCAGGACAGGAAAAAGAGTATACATTCTCATACGACGGTGAGGAATTCGACGGGCTCGAACTGTTTACTACCGGGCCGAATGCATCGGAATATAAAGTCACCCTTGTAAATGAGACAACGGGAGTTACCTTTTTCGAAGATGCTGCCGTAAGACCTGAATGGAGGGTGTCCACGGGCAGGGCCTGTCTTCTTCTTTCTGCGGGAGATTCGATGTCGGGTCAAAGGTATTACGGGAACGGGCAGTTCAGCCTGAGGATAGCCAACACCGGCGCTGACGCTCCTGTGAGCATCGAGCTTGCGGGCGAACCTTCTGACGGATCTTTGCCCTCCGTAACTTTCGCGTGCATAAGATCTTCCGATATAGGAATAAAGACTGCGTCTTTGATCCTTGTCATTATCTATCTGTATATCCTTGCGCCGGCATTCCTTCGTAAGTACGGAAAGCTTACTGCAGGCAGTCTGTTCCTTGTTACCGTGCTGCCGCTGTCGTTCTTGTATCTTATCTTCTTCCAGCCCTGGAATGTACCTGACTGCGGAGCGCATTTTATGGCAAGCTACAGATTCTCCAACCTTCTTACGGGCATAAACGGTGACCGCGAATGGTTCGGACGGGCTTGCGATGCCGTTTACTATAATTCGGCTTCATGGTGGACAGAGAGAACTCCGGATCTTGAAGGAGTTGCCCAATTCCTTCACGGATTGAGGCAGGGCGCGGGCGATACGACGATCGTTGACCTCATGGCTCACGAAGACAAGATGAAGTACTATTCCCTGATCAACTATCTGCCTCAGACGGCAGGCCTTATCATCGGAAGGCTCGCGGGTCTCGGCGCGGGAGTGACGGTCCTTATCGCAAGACTGTTTATCCTCGCGGCATATATAGCCGCATGTTACCGGGCGATACGGAATACCCCGACGGGCAAGATCATATTCGCGGGGATAGCGCTCCTGCCCGTGTCGCTCATGATGAGCAGTTCCTTCTCATATGATGCCATGATCATTATCTCTCAGCTTAACTTCATCGCGATCATCCTGAAGCTTAAGAAAGAGTATTCGCGCGGCGCTCTTATCGAGGGCGTGATATGGGCGTTTGTTCTCGGCGCCGTAAAGGGGGGAGCGGGATTATTCTTCCTGCCGCTCGCGCTGCTGCTCATCAGGCGCGATAAAAGATCCGTCATTACCGTATGTTCCGTTATCGGAACGGCGCTGCTGTCGGTGCTGCTCTTCGACAAGATACTTCCGTCGGATGAACTGTTTCAGTTCGGTGTCGCCGGCAGTAAGAATATGATGACGTCATTTGCATTTGAGCATCCTGTCGAATACCTTAAGATGCTCGTGAGAACGTATCTTTACTTTGGTGATACATATCTTGAACAGGCGCTGGGAGGTCAGCTCAGTTTCCTTGAGCCTACGGTAAGCACCGTTGCAGTTATCGGCGCCGCGCTCTCGCTGCTTGTCTGTTCTACATTTGAGAAGGATGATCTGGAACTTGATAAGACCTGCCGCACCGTATTTATACTGATATCCGCTGCGGCCTTTGTGATCACGCCCGCTATGCTCTTAAGCTATACGCCGGCAGGTTCGGGAATGATATACGGAGTGCAGGGAAGATACCTGTTCCCCGTGATGCCGCTGCTCGCGCTTTGCGCCGTGAAGTTCGGACTCAAAAGACCGTTTAAGGATGAGGAAGGCAGGCGCGATGCTTCAGTGAGCGCGTGCATAGATATATACGTTGTGTTTACATTGATCATAGTCTATATGATGGTCGGAACATATCTTGCAAGGTAGGTGAATATGATCAGGGAGCTTTTTAACAAATACAGGGGATTCATCTTCTACGGTATATTCGGCGTCCTCACGACCGTGATCAACATAGTCACATATGCCCTGTGCTTCAAATATATTCATATACCCAATGTACTGAGCAACATCATCGCGTGGATCATTGCCGTACTGTTCGCGTTCATCACCAACAAGCTCTATGTCTTTGAGAGCAAGAGCATGGAGAAGAAGACGTTCTGGTCCGAACTCGTTAAGTTTACGGCGGCCCGTCTCGCGACCGGAGGACTCGATCTTCTCATAATGTTTATTGCCGTGGACGTAATGGCAGGTCCCGCCGTCGTCTTCAAGGTCATATCCAATGTGATCGTGATAATACTTAACTATGTCCTGAGCAAGCTCGTGGTGTTCAATAAAAAAGAGAATCCGTAAGGGGATCAGGATCCGAGAAGAGCCTGCGCGACAAGGATATCTTCCGGGGTCGTGATCTTGATGTTGGAATATGCTCCCTCGATGATCTTAACCGGAAAGCCGAAGTGTTCTGCAAGAGCCGTGTCGTCGGTTGCTTCCAGTCCTTCTTCCTGCGCCTTCTCATAACAATCATAAAGACAGCCGAACTTGAAGCACTGCGGAGTCTGGACCTCGTATAACAGATTACGGTCAGGAGTGGACTGTACAATGACATCACTGCCCGCGGGCGCATCATAAACCATCTTTATCGTATTCTTTGCCTTTACACCTGCAACGCATACGAAGCAGTCTTCTTCGCATATGGAGTTATAGCACCTGTACAAAGTCTTTGTGTCTATGAGACACCTTGCGGCATCATGTATGAATACGGGAGAATCCGCGCGGGGAGCTTCTTCTTTCTCGAATCCTGCAAGCGCGTCGATGCCGTGGCTTACGGATTCGGTCCTCGAGGAACCGCCCTCAACGATGCTTGTTATAAACGAATAATCCTCTTTGCCTTCCGTATAGGAGACCCACTCATCAAGAGCTCCGACCGGAACGGTCAATACTCCGTAAAGGTCGATATAGTGCTCGAATGCGAATTCTTTAAATGCTGCAACGGTCCTGTCTATGACAGACATACCGCCGACATCCATCAGGAGCTTGTTCTTTCCGGTTCCCATGCGGGTCCCTGACCCTGCGGCGGGAATGATCACATATAATCTTTTACGAGAATAAGACATCTGCTGCCTCCGATACATTATCTACATAGAAGAATTCGAGGTTTCCGTTTGCCTTAACGGCATTCTTGCAGGCGGACGGTATGACCACATTCTTTATCCCGAGCCTTCCCGCTTCGTCTACCCTGAGGTTGGGAGATGATACGGGACGAAGTTCTCCTGACAGGCCGACTTCCCCCAATACCATGGTATCCGGTCTCAAGGGGATGCCGCGCGCAGAGGATACGACTGCCATTATGAGAGCGAGATCACAGGCAGGATCCGTGATGCGAAGTCCGCCGATGACGTTGATGAATACGTCTTTGACATTGAGACTCAATTTGAAATGCTGTTCGCTGACGGCGAGCAGCATCGCCGTCCTCTGTCTGTCGGGACCGGAGGTCATCCTCTGCGGCGTTCCGTAACACGTGTCGGCCGCGAGAGCCTGTATCTCTATCGTAAGCGCACGCGCGCCTTCCATCGCGCAGGTTATGGCCGACCCCGGAGCTTCCAGCGGCCGACCTGTTATCATCAGCGCGCTCGAGCTGTCGACCGGCCTTAATCCGTGCTGCGTCATCTCGAAGAAAGCGAGCTCTCCCGATCTTCCGAACCTGTTCTTGACCGATCTCAATATCCTGTACGCGCCCGTATTGTCGCCTTCGAAATAGAGCACGGTGTCGACCATGTGTTCGAGCGTCTTCGGACCTGCTATCGATCCCTCCTTGGTAACATGTCCTACGAGTATTACCGGAAGTCCGCATGTCTTCGCTATCCTGATAAGCCCTGCGGTGACTTCGCGCGCCTGGGATACGCTTCCCGGAGTGCCGTTTACCGAATCCGAATAGAGAGTCTGGATGGAATCTATGATGCAAAGCGAAGGCTTGATGTTCGACAGCTCTTCGGCGATCGCTTCAAAGCAGGTCTGAGCGCAGATCACTATACGGTCGCCTTTTACATTGAGCCTGTCGGCTCTCATCTTGATCTGGGCAGGGGATTCCTCTCCCGATACATAAAGGATGTCTCCGTCAAACCTGTCGGCAAGCTGGAGCAGTATCGTCGACTTTCCGATGCCGGGTTCGCCTCCGAGAAGGGTCACAGACCCGTTCGTTATACCTCCGCCGAACAGTGTATCGAGCTGATCGATGCCGGTCGGGAATCTGACATAATCTTCCTTGCCTGCATCCTTCAGTCTCACTGTCTCGAGGCGGTTGGTCCAGGTGAACCTGTCTGCCTTGAAAGCGGGCGAGTCGCTCTTCTGATTGGAAGAAGCCTTCCCGGAGCCTGTCACCGTTGTCGATTCGACAAGCGTATTGAAACTCCCGCATCCGGGGCATTTACCCATCCAGCCTGCCGTCTCATAGCCGCATTCCTTGCAGAAAAATGTTACGTTCTTCTTTGCCATACGATGAGTATAACACTCGCGGGATATTTCCACTGTCCCATTAATATCCCCGGACCGTGAGAATTTTCTCCGAAAATATTTTCTTTAAGATTTCCTTAAGTTTTGTCCCGTCAAATGGCATATTATCGACAGTGAGTTTATACTTTAGAATGTCGTACAAAAAGGAATAGGAGAACAGAAAAGAATGAATAAGAGACTAAGGACGCTTACGGCATTGCTGCTTATACTCGCAATGTCCGTTAACATCGCATCGTGCTCGTCAATTGAGGATTTCTTTGACCTGGATCACGGTAGCAGCAGAACGGAACGCCGCCGCAGCCGCGACGATGATGACGATGAAGAAGAGGAGACGACGCGCACATCGAGACCCGGACGTGACGATCCGACTGATACTCCTGCTCCGACAGTGACCGTTGCGGCAGATAACGGTCTTACCTATCCCGATCACATCCCGACATACGAAGAGATACATCCCGCGCATCCGAACGGCACCGTTTCAGGTCAGGACGCCGTTGATATCCTTGATGATATCGAGGATCAGATAATCAGGGAACAGCTGGGCGGCTGTTATGTCAATGCCGATATCTTTTTCGAGGATTATGAGAGATACGGCATTACCTTTGAACCTGAGGATATCGGATGGGGCGAAGTGCTGACGGATCATGATGAAGATGCCGAAGAAGTGGCGCAGATACTGGATCAGCTGTATTCGATAGACCGTGACAGCCTTGATACGGATGACCGGATCTTCTACGACAAACTGCTGTATGATATGGAACTCTCGGCATATGCCGTGCAGTGGACCGCTTTCGATTATTATGAAAGCGCCCTGAAAAGTCTTACGGGTCCCCAGTCTGAAGTCCTGTTCATACTTGAGGTGCTCGAGTTTGACACGGTGGAGGATGCCGAGAATTACATCCTTGTCTTAAGAGACATTGACCGTTATTACGATGAACTGTGTGATTTCGAGGAAGAGCGCGCGGCCTACGGCTATGTCAATTCCGATGATGTATATGAAGAGGTCGCGGAGTCCTTCGATAACCTTGTCGCGCAGTCGGAGGATTGTTTCCTCTACGATTCGTTCAGGGACAGGCTTGATAATATCGAAGGACTTACGGACAGCGAACGTGAAGCCCTTATCGAGGAACACGACGAGGTAATGCACGATATCGTCTTCCCGGAGTTTGAAGAATGTGCACAGAGGATCAGGGCATTGAAGTGCGGCGCTCCCGAGGTAGGCGTCTGTTCCTATCCCGGCGGCGATGCTTACTTCGCTTATATCTTTGCTACACAGACCAATTCCGGCCGTACGATCGATGAATCGATCGATCAGCTCGAGGCATATGCGGATGACATGATGAATTCACTGTATGCTCTTGCGGCTGCAGGGAGTACGGATTGGTTCGACGAATACCTCGATCATAATTATTCCGAAGGCGATACACAGGATAATCTCGATTATCTCTATGAACAGATACAGGGAGAGTTTCCTCCGATACCGGAGCACGGCTACAGGCTGTTAAGTGTTCCGGAAGTATTCGCCGACAGTTTCTCTCCTGCGGCTTATCTCGGATATCACCTTGATAATTATGACTCGAATATCATCATTACGAACGAAGCTTCGATAAACGACACATTCGGCATTACCTGCGCGCACGAAGGGTATCCCGGGCACATGTACCAGTCGGTTTATACAAGGTCCATAACCCGCCATCCTTACATGTATCTGTTCGATTCCATAGGTTATGACGAAGGCTGGACAACGTATGTGGAGAATTATGCTTTCAGGTATTTCAGTGATTCTGCCGCGTCTGTCGCAGTGAGCGCGGATGACAGGCTCAATATCCTGCTCTTTGCAAGATTTGACATGGGGATCAATTATGAAGGCTGGGATGCCCAGGACTGCGCCGACTGGCTGAATGATCTGACGGGCGGGATCGCCACCGCTGAATCCATGATGGACGTTTACAATATCCTTCTCTCCGATCCGGGCTACGGCGTCAAGTACGGTGTGGGATTCATCAACACGGGACTGATCATGGCCGAGCTTCAGGAGGAGTTTCCGAACGTAAGTGACATCGATATCCATGCGGCATATCTTAATGCGCAGACGGGAACATATGAGCAGATACTCGAGAATGCGAGACAGTTCCTCGAAGACGGCGACGTAACTTACCCTGTTGAGAGCTGGGGTGACACGGTGACGGGTAATGTAAGGACCCCGCAGGGCTCGGATTCAGGGTCCGGCTCCGGTTCGGGCGGCGGCCTTCTCGGACACTGACAGGACTTCTCTTCGAAAAGCTTAT
>JAFXPN010000026.1 GCA_017527865.1 Clostridiales bacterium | reverse complement strand
TTGTTCAGCGAGTATTTTTGCCCTCCTGAATATAGTGCAGATAATGTCGGTCTTAATCCTTGGTTCTTTGACAAGGATAATAAATTGGTATCTCTTGGAGGAAAAATGGGCGAGCCGGAAATATGGTATCGCCATATAAAGTTGTTCTTGGAGAAGCGCGGATTTCAATTGTTAGGTGATCCCAAGATTGTATCTGAAATGGATGTTGACTTTAGTGTCAGGCAGTTAGAGTTTGAGAGGGCTATCGCAAGATTTGACGACAGAAATATTCTCCAACATCGATATTTAGATGATGACGATTTATGAGGACACCTTTATGCTCATCGCACGAAAAAACAAAAAATGATAAAGAAGGATAAAAAAGGCATCAAATGATAAACGGTGAGGTCTGATATGAAAAACCCTTATACTTTGATGTTCGGCAGAGAGCCGTTACAGACCATTCCACGTGCAGTCCTGATAAATGACGTTGTATCAGCGTTTACATTTGAACCTTATTCTCCCACTCTATATATGGTTTCAGGCTTGCGTGGCAGCGGTAAGACGGTATTCATGTTGTTTACCCGTATATAGAAAGAGAGATATAGTTCATTTCGCTGTTGCTGTTTGCAGTAAATTTCCCGTAGATCGTTTGGCTGCCGTTGATGTATTCAAACGATATAACGTGGCGTATGGCCTGCGGATCCGATCTTAGATTTGTATCTTCCTCATCTGTGACGGTGACCTGCGCCATAATGTTCTCGTTAATGAACAGGTCAAAGTCTTTCTGCGTCGACAGGTTAATGGTCTGATCGTGCCACAAGCCGCTGTTGTCATCGTAATTGCAAATAGTGACATCATCCGTTTCATGAATTCCGAAATTCTGTATGGTTGTCTGCAGTCTTTGCTTATTAGAAAAAGACATTGCAATACATACAGCGATGATAGCAGCGATCACGATCAGTATGGAAAAAACGGCTATTATCTTCTTCTTAGTCATTGCTTGTCCTTCAATACATCATATCCCTGAAAAACGATGTTAAGTCTGTCCGTATTTATGCCGTCAGAGGCGCGCCATCTGTTGGTGGGATAGGCGTAGTCATTCTTGTATTCGACAGGATCGCGGCCGTAGGTATCGACGAACCTGTCTGCGTAACACGGATTCTCCGGAGAAGAAAGGATCCCGCAAATACCCAGGATATCGAGCAGGATCTGCATCTCGCTTTTGTTTGACTTGATGATCTTCTTAGATGTAATGATCTTCTGAAGCTCTCCGACCTTTTTGTCCGGATTCATCTGCGCAGCGCAGTCGAGGATCTCCGCGAAAAGCTTAATATCTTCATCCGTCGGTTTAACCTTGGGCAGCAGCAGGAACTGTTCCAGATCAAAAAGCGCATAATGTCCCTTTGTATGACGGACGCCGCCCCACTTGTATCTCTCGAAGTTCAGGACGTTATAGCCTCTGTGTCGTTTCCGGTCGTTGTCACTCCACTTATGCCAGCCGCATACGGGGCAATGATAAGTCTTGTCATCGGGCCATTCATGCTCGGGAACCGCAGCAGCGTACCAGTAACTTCCCAGAGCAGAACGGTATTCCAAAGCCCGTGTCGATAAGCTGTAGAGAAAAGCATCTGCGACATCCTTGGGATCGATGTTTTTGACAACTTCCGCAAGTTTTTTCATGTATTCATCATGAGTAATTATCTCAGGCGGATCGAACATATACCCCTGCTCTATGCACGTTTGAAAAACCTCATCCGTGATCTCGTTGTAAGACCAGCCTGAGCTCGACCAAAATGAATCAAACAGCAGTTTCTTTCCGTCTTGCATATTTACCTCTGATTCTGCAATTCTGTTGCAGGTTTTTGCCACAAATAGAGTACACTTGAGAGAACGGGAGGTAAAGCGTATATGAATAAAAGAAGAATAATGATCATTGCCGTGGCCGCAATATGTATCGTGCTGGCTGCGGCGGCATATATTGTTTATTCCAACAGGGTAATAGGAAGCTATTACGGTTCCGAATATGAATACATCAGGATCGGCAGTGATGAGTATGTATTAGATGCTAATGACCCATACACTTCTTCAGACAGAGGGGTCAGGCTGGGCCGCGTGGTGTCTGAGAACGGTTCTTCTTCAGAATCCATGTATATCTGGTCTGTCAAAGGAACGGATGAGTATATATACAGGGTCTGGGGTTTCTCTGACGGAGCTTTCTACAGGAAATTAACAAATCCATGACCGAGGAGTACAATGTAGGCGCTTATTAAGGAGGCATGAAAATGAAGAGGAAATTATTAGCGTTATTATTGTCAACTGCGATGTGCTTTTCGATCGTTTCCTGCAGCTCCGACAGCTCAAGTTCCCGCCGTGACCGCGATGATGACGAGGACGAAGTCGAGGTAGAGGAGACCGAAGAAGAGGAAGAGGAGGAAGCGACTCCTACACCGACTCCCACTCCTGAACCGACTGCAACACCGACACCTACACCCGTGCCGACGTGGCTTGAAGAGCACGATATCACCATTACTCCCCAGGGGGATTTCACATTTGATTCAACCCTGATGTCATGGGACGGCCGGATCCTTATCGACATGGATACGTTTGAGGAGCAGAGATGCGAGGCTTTAGGCAACGTAGAGATATATGAGACGACCGACGGCATGGAAGACGGATATAAGAGGGTTGTAGCAACCTTTGTCTGTGACTACTCGGCGGCCGGAGACGATCTTGGTTATTGCTGGGCAAGCGTATTTGACCGTTACACGGGAATATCCCTTGAGGTGGATCCCGATACTACATACAGACAGGCGAGCGCTCCCGGCATCGTACCGGTAGAGATCGACGGTCAGACATATGAATTGAAGTATGAATTTGAATCGGATAACAGCTATCCTGTCATGACACTTACAGTCAGCGTTATCTGTCCCGTGGATTATGACGGAGCAGTCTTCTACTGCGGATGCGCGAACTCACAGCTCGGAGACAGACTTGAGAATCTTAACATCGCATCGGGTCTTTTTACCGTAGATGAGCTTCCGTACAACAACAGCAACGGGTATACATATTACTACTTCACATATACCAACGACTGACGGTTTTGCGCGTTGTTGATGTCAACAGAGGCGGTGCAGGTGCACCGCCTTTTTCGTCCGGTATAGTGTAGAAAAACAAAAATATATCGTAAAACAATAAAAACCTATTGTAATTTAATATCAAGCGTGCTATCCTTATGACATAAGAGCATGCTTGATATTTTTTACGGAGGTAATCCTTATGAAATACGATAACGGAATAATAAGATGGTCGAAGATAGCGACGGTACTGTTCATTGCCGTTACAGCAGTTGCCGATATATTCGGAGTGGTCATTGCAAGATACATCTGCTACATCTGGGCGGAGAAGTTCGACACTCTGTCAGTGGTGCTTCTTTCCGCTGCACTGTATCTGGATACGGTCGGCGCGTATGTGGTGCTGATAAGTCTTTTTAAGCTCCTTTCGAATATGAGTAGCGATATCGTGTTCGACAGGGCCAATACGAAGCTCATGAAGATCATAATGGGGGCTTTGACCGCGATCGGCGTTGTTTGCGGCGCAGCAGGATTCGTCTGGTTCGGTTCGTTCTTCCTTCTGTTCGCGATGCTGTTCATGGCTCTGATCGTAGCTTCGGTGGAGGTGGTCTTTGCAAAGGCCATCTCCATGAAGGAAGAGATGGATCTTACTATCTGAGGGGAGGTGTTCACATGATAGTCGTTAATCTTGATGTTATGATGGCGAAAAGGAAGATATCCTCCGGTGAGCTCGCGCAGCGGATCGGCATAACGCCCGCGAATCTGTCCATCCTTAAGAATCAGAAGGCGAAGGCGGTAAAGTTCTCGACACTCGACAGCATCTGCAAGGCGCTCGACTGTCAGCCCGGGGATATACTCGAATACAGGGAGGAATGACCATGGAGAGCAAGTATTACAAGCGGCGCACCGCGGCATCGATAGTTGCGCTGGTACTGTTCCTTATCTTTGCGGCTGTCGATATCGGAATGGTCATAAAGTGGTATCCGTACGGGGATTTTACATTTAAGGATGCGATAGGGATCTTTATAATGGCTATGATCTTCCACGGCTTATTCCTTATTCTGTCGTTTATATGGTACTTGAGAAGGAGAATAGACAAGCCTCTTAATGGCGCTGTCCTGGGTCTTGTAATCCTTGTTTTGGCATCAGCAATGGCGGTCATGATGGCGGACAACATGGTCGAGTATGTATATAAATCAAGAACACGCTATTACAGTTCCGAGGAGGAATTCTTTTACAGGGATGTTTCGATGACCGTGACTTCCGAAGACCTCGTTAACGGAAGATGGAGTGATGCGATAACCGATACGGATGAGGGCAGCAACCTGTCGCCGCAGCTGTCTTTCGACGAGGTTCCGGGCGCATCATGTTATGTGATCTACATGGTCGATGAAAGCGCGAATTACTGGGTGCACTGGTATGCGGAAGTTCCGTCGGCGGCGTCTTTGGAAACCGGCGATAATCCCGGGCTTTACAAGGGACCTTATCCTCCCGCGGGGTCGGGTGAGCACACATACGCGGTATATGTCTTTGCTCTGGAGGGCGAAGTTGATCTGTCGGGACGAGAATTCACTTATCCCCAGTTTGACGAGCCGTGGTTCTCGGCAGATGTGCTTTATAATATCCTGACTGTCAGGGACAGCAGCATGGATCCGGATCTTAACGGGAACGTGCTTGCATTCGGTTACATTACGGGGACTTATTCGCGGTAAGGTCCCGATGCGATGATACGTGTGTCTTATATGGTTTTTTGGTATGATATGTTAGGTTTTTGCCGTTAGGAGGAAATGGGTTTGAAGATAATCGATATTCTTGACAGAAGCGAGATGTCGCTGTCGTATGAGGTCTTTCCGCCGAAGTTGGAGACATCTTTTGACAGTGTTCTTGAAGCAGCGGGAAAGATCGCCGAACTTAAACCGTCGTTTATGAGCGTGACTTACGGCGCAGGCGGCGGAACGAGTGAATACACACTCCGTTTAAGCCGTGAGATCGAGCATAAATACAACGTTCCCATCCTGGCGCATCTGACATGTGTGTCTTCTGACAAAGACACGGTGAGAAGAAGGATCAATGAACTTAAGGATGCCGGGATAAAGAACATAATGGCCTTAAGGGGCGACATTCCTTCCGGCATGGAAGACGGCGACAGGAGCAATTGGGACTATCATTATGCCGTGGAGCTCATCCGTGAGATAAAGAGCATTTATCCCGAGTGCTGCATAGGCGCCGCATGTTATCCCGAGATCCATCCCGAGAGCCGGAATCAGAGGGAAGACCTTCTTCATCTCAAAGAGAAGATCGATGCCGGTGTTGACTTCATTACGACGCAGATGGTTTTTGATAACAACCTTTTCTTTAATTTCCTGTACAAAATCCGCGACATGGGCGTTACGGTTCCCGTGCTGCCCGGCATCATGCCGATAACGAAAGCAAGCCAGGTCGAACGTGCAGTCAAGCTGTCCGGCGCGTACATGCCCGTCAGATTCCGTTCCATAGTAGACAGGTTCGGCACTGACGATGCCGCGATGACACAGGCGGGGATAATCTATGCGACGGACCAGATAATAGATCTTTATGCCAACGGGATCACGAATGTACATGTGTATTCCATGAACAAACCCGAAGTTGCATCCGGGATCAAGAACAGTCTGTCCTCCATACTCGGACGTGAATTTGCATGATCGGTCCCGGGGTAGAAGTCCGTCAGTTCGATGCATCTGAACTGCCTCCCGTAAATGTGAGGGAGGTGTGGAGATACAGCGGTTGCAGAACCGTTCCGGAAGATGAGAACATGCTCTCGCTGATGGATGAGGTCCTGACAGATTACAGCGGCATCGCACGCGGCAAGGTGTGCTTTGCAAGAGCCCGTGAGCTGCCATTCGGGACAGAATCCAAAGATCTTTCCCGCGTCATTACCGGGTGCAGCGAGGTCGTTGTCTTCGCGGCAACGGTCGGCATGGAATTCGACAGAGTCATAAGCAAATACAAAAGGACGATGCCGTCAAAGGCATTATTTCTGCAGGCGCTCGGAGCTGAACGGGTTGAAGCCTTATGTGACTTGTTCTGTTCCGGGTTTGAAGGTCATACACCGAGGTTCTCTCCCGGGTACGGAGATCTGAAACTTGAGACGCAGAGAGATGTATTCGCTCTTCTTCAATGCGAGGCGAAGATAGGGATATCCCTGAATGAGAGCCTGCTCATGACCCCGTCCAAATCGGTTACGGCGATATTCGGAATAAGAGGCGGCAGCTGTGAGTAAAGCTTTTCGACAAAAACGCGGAGGCAGGACATGACGGTTCTCGAATACTTAAGCAGCAATATTCTTTATCTCGACGGCGGCATGGGTACGCTTCTGCAGCAGCGCGGCCTGGCTCCGGGCGAGCTTCCCGAGAGGTGGAATCTGACGCATCCGGATGTCGTGACGGATATCCATAAGGCCTACTATGATGCAGGTTCCAACGTCGTGTCGACCAACACCTTCGGCGCGAACTCACTTAAGTTTAGTCCGGATGAACTCGAACAGATCATCTGCGCCGCGGTAGAGAACGTTAAACGGGCAGCCGAGCTGAGCTCCGGCACGCAGCAGAAGTTCGTTGCGCTTGACATCGGTCCCATAGGAAAGCTCCTTAAACCCTACGGAAGTTATGAGTTCGAGGATGCGGTGTCGGTCTATGCCGATACGGTCAGAGCAGGTGTGAAGTGCGGTGTCGATCTCATATTCATAGAGACGATGAATGATTCGTACGATACGAAGGCGGCCGTACTCGCGGCCAAGGAGAACTCCGATCTTCCCGTGTTTGTATCCAACGCTTACAGCGAAGACGGCAAGCTTATGACGGGAGCGACGCCTTCTGCCATGACGGCAATGCTGGAGGGGCTTGGGGTTAATGCGGTCGGAGCCAATTGCTCGCTCGGTCCGGAGCAGTTGAGACCGGTCGTGGAAGAGTATCTTAAGGTTGCTTCTGTGCCGGTTCTTCTGAAGCCTAATGCGGGGCTTCCGAGAACGGAGGACGGCAAGACTGTCTATGACGTGGAACCCGAAGAGTTCTCAGACCTGATGGCAGATTACATCAGCGCCGGCGTGAGGATCGCAGGAGGCTGCTGCGGGACGACTCCGGATCATATAGCAGCGACGGTGCGCAAGAGCAGGGATATCACTCCTGTCCCCGTAACGGATAAGAACAGAACGGTCATCAGTTCATATACGAAGACGGTCGAGTTCGGAAGATCTCCCGTATTGATAGGAGAGCGGATCAATCCCACCGGAAAGAAGAGATTTAAAGAGGCGTTGAGGCAGCACGATATCGGGCATATTCTGGATGTCGGCATTGCACAGGCGGACAGGGGATGCCAGGTCCTCGATGTTAATGTAGGCATTCCCGAGATAGACGAGCCCGCGCTTCTGACGGAAGTCGTTTATGAACTGCAGGCGATAATCGATCTTCCCCTGCAGATAGATACAACTGATGTGGTTGCGATGGAACGGGCTTTGCGCATGTATAACGGCAAGCCCATGATCAATTCGGTCAACGGCAAAGAGGAAGTGATGGATCAGATCTTTCCTCTCGTTCGAAAATACGGCGGACTTCTGGTATGTCTTACACTTGATGAACGGGGCATTCCCGATAATGCCGAAGACAGGATAGAGATAGCTGAGAAGATAATAAAGCGCGCTGCGGATTACGGCATCCCTAAGAAGGACCTGATATTCGATACTTTGGCGATGACCGTGAGCGCGGATGACAATGCCGCAAGGGCGACTCTTGATTCGCTTGATCACATCAGCAATGTCCTCGGGTGCAATACATCTCTCGGTGTATCCAATGTGTCTTTCGGACTTCCTCAAAGGGAGATAATAACGTCATCGTTCTTCCTCATGGCGATGACGAGAGGTCTTTCCGCGGCCATCATGAATCCGAACTCGAACGAGATGATGAAGGTGTGGTATTCGTTCAAGACCCTGTCGGGGCTGGATGCGAACTGTGTCGACTATATCAGCAATATCGATAAGTTTGCTGTATCAACTGTGACGGCAGCCTCTCCGGCAAATACGGCAGGCGCCGCAGCCGAGGCATCCGCTTCTGATGATGACGGACTGACCAAGCTTCAGCGCTCGATAGTGAAGGGCATGAAGGAGCAGTCTGCCAAGCTGACCACTGCCTTGCTCGAGAGAGAAGCTCCTCTTGATATCGTGTCGGAACAGATAATCCCGGCGCTCGATATCGTGGGAAAAGGATTTGAGCAAAAGACCATGTATCTTCCCCAGCTCCTTATGAGCGCGGAGGCGGCGCAGTTTGCTTTTGACCGGATAAAGGCCGCTATGGGCGATACAGGTTCGTCCGGTGTTTCCAAGGGCAAGTTCGTTATCGCAACGGTTGAGGGAGATATACACGATATCGGCAAGAACATCGTGAAGCTCATACTTGAGAACTACGGATTTGACGTAATAGATCTGGGCAAAGACGTCCCGCCCGAGGCTGTGGCGCAGGCGGTAATCGATAATCACGCGCCCCTGTGCGGTCTGTCTGCTCTTATGACTACTACCGTTCCTGCGATGGAAGAGACCATCCGCCTTCTGCGCAAAGATGCGCCGTGGTGCAAGGTGTGCGTCGGAGGCGCCGTGCTGACGCAGGAATACGCCGATATGATCGGGGCTGATTTCTATGGCAAGGACGCCATGGCCACGGTCAGATTCGCCACGGAAGTCACTCAGAACGGCAATTAATACCGGATATACACAGTCAGTTTTACCCCAATTTGTTCATTAAGCGACACATATTCCGCGGAGTGTCTATTAACCGACATCCGCGGCCTTTTTTGATGATTGGATTGCCTCCTTTGCCATGGCATTATTGGGCCATAACAAGTGAGCGAGAGAGAGGAAACAGGCTCACAACAAGGAGGAAAATAAAATGAAAAAGACATCAATCACACTTAAGGCTTCAGCAGCAGTTCTTGCTATCGCTATGGCAACAGCAGTTCCGGCAGTGGCAATCGTAATGAGCATCGGCAACGTCGGAGGGCACACGGTACTCGCTTCAGTCGATGACAACACGAAGAACACATTCTTTGATTATTACGACTCCTGCAGCGCATTCCTTATGCTTCACGGCAATGAGCTTCCCGATGACGTAAGACTCAGCCTTGAATCTGCACGCAGCACGGCAAATGCCACGATCGGCGACGAAGACGGATATGCATCAGCTATCGCAGGCATGAGAGTTTCTTTGAGAATTGCTGAATCTACATATGCAGGTATCCCGGTGGATGCCAACGCCGCTCCCGATTTTGTTATCGGCACATACGGTTACAACAGAGTCAACGGCATCAACACTCAGGCGGCTAACACGGTTGCATCGATCTATGCTACAAACCGCGGTCTGCCCCCTACGATGATAGCTACACAGCTTCAGAATAATTACGTAGAGAGACTTTATTCGACCATCTACGGCAGGACAGCAGACGCTGCAGGAAGAGATGCTTATGTATACCAGCTGGCAAACGGCACATCGAGCGCAGCCGGTGTTGCAAAGAACATGCTGAACTCTTCTGAGTTTGCATCCAGGAATCTTTCCAACACAGAGTTTGTTAAGGTTCTGTACCGTACATTCTTAGACAGGGAATCGGATCCCGCGGGACTCAACAACTGGGTCAACGCTTTGAATAACGGAGCCACCAGAGATTCTGTCATCGATGCTTTCGCACACGCTGACGAATTCACGGCTATGTGCTCATATTATGGATTGGACATTTGACGGATTTCATTTTATACTTCCTCATTTTCCTTAAGATTATCCGTCCGGTGATGGGCCGGACGGATAGTTTTTGGAATCAGGAGTGCAAAGTGATAGACTAACCGATATTCGGAGGTTTTTATGAAAAACAGATTATTTAAAACGTTATGCGCAATGTTTGCAGTAAGTCTGATGATCACTGCTTGCGCCGGATCAGGTACGGGTACGGAATCCGGAAGCGTGACCGGACAGGATGCTGCGGTTGCGCAGGGCGATATATCTACAGAGCAGCTTGACGCGCTTGATGCGCAGGTGAACACAACGATGCACGCATCGATACAGCATGAGCAGCCTTCTCCCGAGTGGGTCACGGCGATGCCGCAGGCTCAGGATGAGAACGTACACCAGCTTTTCGTAGTGGCGTGCATGGGCGAGGATCTGACAACGGCTACCATCTCTATGCACGAGAGGGATGAGGACGGAAACTGGGTGCAGATCCTGTCGACTCCGGGATATGTCGGAAAGAACGGTGTGTGCGCGGATCAGGACCATGTGGAAGGCTGCGGACAGACGCCTCTGGGTGTCTATCACTTTAACCGTGCATTCGGCATAGCGGACGACCCCGGCTGCGCGATACCCTATGTGAAAGTCGATGATGATATCTACTGGTCCGGTGATGCAAGGGAAGGCATGCACTATAACGAGATGGTGAATATCAATGATTATCCGGATCTCGTCATGGATGACAGCGAACATATCGTTGATTATGAATATCAGTACCAGTATTGCCTCAACATAAGCTTCAATGAAGAAGGCACGCCGGGCAGGGGTTCCGCGATATTCCTTCACTGCTTAGGTCCCGTGAAGCCTTATACGGGCGGCTGCGTTGCGGTTCCCGAGTACATAATGCTTCAGATCATGCAGCGCGTCGATCCCGAGTGCGTGGTGGTCATAGATACATTCGATAATCTCGGCGCAAGCTTCTGACGCGGGTTTATATGACAGTTTAAGCTGCCCCTTTTACGGGGCAGTTTTTGTTTGGAAAACTTGGGATCGAAATTCGTGGTTATCGTTACCACTTCAAAATCCAGCCGAGTTCCTGATGATGTTCCTGATTTTGACCGATTATCAGGAACCCTATCAGGAAAAAACGGCCAAATTCCTGATGATATTCCAGCTTTTTTGTAGAATCAGGAACTCAATCAGGAAATCCGACGAATTCCGTTAATGGAATGGAAAAAGCCGGTTGAACGGAATCCTTGTAATTATGAAGACGTTGTGATAACCTGTTATTGAACGTGTTCAATAACAGGTGTTTTATGAGACAGGACGAGAGATTACAACTGACAAAAGACAGGCTTCTTGATGCGGCGTTTGAGCTTATGGAGACAATGGATGACCCGCTTGCGGTGACATCCAGACAGATCGCGGCGAAGGCAGAAGTGAAGCCCGGTATGATCAACTATTGTTTCGGATCACGCGAGAATCTTATCTACCAGACATTTCAGACCCGCTACCTGAGCTTCCTTCGCCGGGAAGAAACAGAACAGATCATTAATTCGGATCTTTCCCCGAAGGACGTGTTGAAGAGGCTTCACTACGTTGTAGCCCGCTGTCTTGTCGAGAATCACAAGTTTACTCAGGCGATAACATCCTTCGTGCTGTTTAAGCGCGATCTGGGGCAGGAATCTTTCAGTTTTAACTATGTTAAAAAACACTATGACGGCCGTAAAACCGATGCTGAGTGCAGCCTCATCGCTTACGAGATGTCTGCCATGATGCAGCTCATGATCTGCCGTAAGGAAGACCTGAAAAGAGACTTTGGGATTGACCTCGACGATTCTGAACAGCTTCGTCACTACATCGACATGAGGATCGACTTGCTTCTCGGCCTATGATCTATCCGCTTGACAAGATACCTGAAGATAAGCTCCGTTACGCAGGCGGCAAGGCGCGGTCCCTGTCGCATATGCTCACGCACACGAAGATAAGGATCCCTGAAGGGTTCGTGCTTCTCCCCGGGGACACACCGGAGGATGCGGATCTAGCCCGTCTTGCTCGAAAATACACCTACGCGGTCCGCTCTTCGGCGATAAGCGAAGACGGCGAGAATGCGTCTTTCGCGGGGCAGTACGAGACCGTGACGGACGTGAGCATCAGTGACATCCCGGAGGCCGTCAAGACGGTCCGGGCGTCTGCGGATAATGTCCGTGTCAAGGCATATGCGGACAGTTCCGAAGGAGTTGCCGTCGTGATCCAAAGGTTCGTAAGACCTGAGTTCGCGGGTGTTGTCTTTACATCGGACGTGATCACCGGAAAGGATGAAGAGCTGGTCGGCAACTACGTCAGAGGCGAGGGCGAGCAGCTCGTGTCGGGCGCATCGAATGCCGAGGAATTCAGGATAAATGCAATAAGATATGCATACAGCGGGCCGCAGGAGTTTGCGCCTTATGCAAAGAAGCTTGGCAGGTACTGCAGGCAGATAAGAAATCTTTACGGGATGCCGATGGACATCGAGTGGGCGGTAAGCGGCGGAGTTGTTTATGTCCTGCAGGCCCGGCCTATAACGACACTGAGAAGATTTGATCCGGCGACATATGAGATAAACGGCACGAAGAACGGGTTTAAGCTCCTGACGAGGACGAACGTGGGCGAGATATTCATGAAGCCCGTGTCGCCCATGACTTTCAGCGTACTTGAGAAGATCAACGGATTTCTGGGGCTTCCGGACTGGCTTGATAACATCTGCGGCCAGACTTATATGAATATCTCCGTGATGTGTTCGATCGCGGTAGCTTTCGGTAAGACGCGCGCGGAGGCGTTCGAGATGGTGAAAGACCTTGTGGGCAATGTTCCGCCGGGGGTCGAAGTGCCAATCTCGCCGTTCGACAAGAAGGCGTTTTGGGGGAAGATGAAGGTCCTTTTCTTCCCGAAGGAGAAGTGCAGGCTTACAAAGAAGCAGAAGCGCGAAATGGTGCGTGATCTGCCTGATATCGCAAGGGCGAAGATAGAACAGATACGCATGATCCGGAGTAAAGAGGAACTGTTGAGACTCTGGGACGGCGAGCTGCTGCCGCAGGTGAAGGATCTTTTCGCATCGATCTTAGGCGTCAGCGGGACGCAGATGGTACCGCTGTTCGGAACACGCAAAAAGATCGCGAAGATTGCGGGGGAGAAGATGGCTGACCGCCTGTGCGGCGGGTGTCTGGGGGTTGTCGAGAGCATGAAGCCCATGCTCCTGATCGATGACGTGATCGCGGGCAGGATGAGCAGGGAAGAGTATGTAAAGATCTGCGGGCACAGAAGCCCGTCGGAGATGGAGCTTATGTCGCCGCGGCCTTATGAGGATCCGTCCTTCCCCGACAGCGTTATCGAGGACAGAAGGAAAAGCGGAATCGACATGTATGCGATGCTCGCGGTGCAGAACAAGGCGTACGAGGAGGCTTTGGCCGAGTTCAAGGCTGAATTCCCGGGAAAAGCCAAGTGGATAGACAGGCAGGTCAAGGGATTCGCGGGGGCGAATGCTTTCAGGGAAGAGATTCGGAGCAAAGGTGTGTATATATTCTGCGTGTTCAGGGAGTTCCTGCTGCGCGCCGGGGCTCTGAACGGGCTCGGCGATGACGTGTTCATGTTCATGTGGGATGAGCTTTTCGAGAGTCTGCGCGGGGGGCAGATGCCGCTTGAGATGCTGCAAAGAAGAAGGCAGACGTATGAGCGGTACCTTCTATACCCGAATTTCCCGAATGTCGTGATGGGCAGGTTCGAGCCCGATGAGTGGATGAAGGACCCTGACAGGCGTTTGGATCATTACATACAGGACATGGAGCCGGCCTCCGTGAAAGACGGCGATATCAAAGGTTTTGCGGGCGCTGCCGGCAAGGTCCGCGGGCGCGCGGTCGTGATCGCAAGCGTCGATGACATCGGGCAGATAAAGCAGGGGGATATACTGGTCACCACCGCAACGAATATCGGTTGGACGCCCGCTTTCTCCAAGGTGTCGGCGATAGTGACGGATATCGGGGCGCCTTTGTCCCATGCCGCCATCGTCGCAAGAGAGTTCGGGATCCCCGCGGTCGTCGGGTGCGGAAACGCGACGATGATGCTCAGGACGGGGGATGAAGTTGAGGTCGACGGAGCCGCGGGTGTTGTAAGGAAGTTGCACATGTGATACAAAGGATTAGACCGTTTACGGAGGTATCACATGAGTCCCGAGAGAATCAAATCTATAAGAACACAAATGCTGCTCGCGAGCATCCTGCTCCTTTTGCTTGGAATATGCTTTATCGTATGGCCTGACGAGGCGGCCAGGATCCTGGCCCGTGCTACGGCGGCTGTGATCATCTGTGTCGGCGTGTTTGAGATGATCCTGTTCTTTATCGGAAAGCGTAAGGGGATCATCGATATCCCTGCGGCCATTGCGGGCGTTCTGCTTGTGGCTCTGGGCATCTATCTGCTCATCAGGCCTGATACCATGCTCAATTTCTTCAATATCATCTTCGGCATCATCATTCTTATCATCGGGCTGGATCATCTGTTCCAGGCAATATTCATCATCAGACACATACGAAGCCTGTGGTGGGTCTCCCTTATTGTGGGCGTCGCTGCGGTCGGTCTCGGCGCGCTGATCCTGGTAAATCCGTTCTCGGCGATAAGAACCGCCATGATCATCGTCGGCATCACGATGGTTATCGAGGCGATCGGAGGATTCTGGAATCTGCCGGCGCTTAAAGCGAAGCCCGGCGCTGCTGTGAAGGACGTGTCGCCCGTGAGTTCCGCAGATGAGGATATAAACGCTTAATTCCGTAATAAATTAGACATTTTTTTAACAATAATTTTATTTGACCGCGGTACCCCCGCGGTTATATATTTTATATATAATATGCGTTAATGTGGGTTGGTATACTCACCGGCGGGAAGGAGGACAGCATGAGAAAGACCTTATCAAGAGCGACCACAGATCAGAGCCGCTGCGGATTTACGCTGGTCGAACTTATCGTTGTCCTTGCTCTCCTTGCGGTACTTGCGGCGGTAGGCATCGCAAGCGCAGTCGGCTATATCGACCAGTCCAAGTATGACAAGAACTGTCAGAATGCCATAACCGTATACCAGGCGGCCCAGACAGCGATATCGCAGAAGTCAGAGAACGGGACACTGAATAAGTGGGCGCAGGATCTTGTGGCGGCGCAGCCTGTTGAAGACCAGCTTAATACTTCGGGGCTTACGGTCGTTAATGATGCAGTCCACGGGACATATTACCTTACGTTCAATCCTCACAGTTCTTCCCGCAATCCCAATGATCCGGAAATCACGCTGTACGGTCTTCTGTATTCGTATTTCTATGATCCTTCGGTATTCGGCGGGACTATGACGGTTGTATTCGATGTCAGTGCCACAAGGGACGGCATCGGAAACGATATCTATTCGGCAACGGTAGTCGGCGCATTCTACAGCAGCCAGAATTCGCCGGTATCAGGATGGGATCAGTCCTATATCAGCACATCTTTGGGCAAGGGCAATATCAAGCCCTGGAACGAACTTCCGTGTACCGATCCCACATTCAGACGGACCAACTCTTTTGTCGGTTTCTATGACGGAACGGAACAGTCGCTTATCGTTCCTCAGTCCGGCCCCGTCTTCCTTCCCGTCAATACTTCATTCAAGAGGGAAGGTCATGTTATAGGACCTACTGAGGACGGCACAGAGGTTGAAGGATATCTGTTTAATCTCCGTAACGGCGAGACCCTCGATGTATCGTGGGCTATATTCGATTCCGGTGTTCTTACGGCAAATCCGCTTCATAACGAGGACCTCACCATAGTATTGAACAATTCGGATTCTGCTCCGGCTTATGACGGCGAAGGCAATTATCGTCATGTTGCAGGTGACGTTTCCATTCATGTGACACAGGCGGACCTTGAGGCTGTTACATGGGGCGCTGCTTATACGGTCTATGAGAATATCGACCGCTCCGATATAAGAAGAGAGAATGCCGACGGTCTTATTGATCTGGAAGTGACACGCGGAACCGGTACGACAAAGACATTTAGATTCCCGATCACGAGATCTCTTGTTACCGGTGACGGAAGAGTCGAGTGCCCGGACAAGGATATCGGCTACTACGAGTACAGGATATCTCTGGACTGCATGATGATCCGTAACAACGATTCGCTCACCAACAATTACGGAGAAGCCCGTTACTGTTCGCAGAGACTTTTCCTGGATAACACGGCTTTAGCCGATAAGAACGCAGCAAGCACTCCCCGCAATATATATGCGCTCCTCCTGAAGGGTTCTTCGTGGACATATTGCGATGCTGAGCAGATAAAGACGGATAATCCCACCGGTTCTGTCAACAAGTCGACGACCACGGGAACTTATGCAGCCAGAGCAGCAGATGACCCTGTTTATTTTACGGGCGTAGGTTCTTCGGCGGGCCATACAGCTTACCGCTATTCCGTAAGAGAACATGCAGCTGCATTGGACGGAGATGACAACAGGTCTGTTGAGAATACCGATTATGTCATCACCGGCAGATGCGTTGTCAATACGCTTTTCGGAGATGCAGTATACAGTACTTCCGTAGCTTCGGGCGGCGGAACTGCCTACATCGGCGGAACAGTTTGGTCAGATTCTAAGGAAGCTGTCTTAACTTCTTTCAGACATCTTTATAATATGCGTAACATCGGAAATGGTACATCTGTTACGTACAAGATCGTGAGAGATCTTAATTGGTATTTCCCTGCGACAACCACAACTACAGCTGTTAGCGAAGTAAAGGTTTTCACATCCGGAAGCGGATATCATTCTCCTGTTGAATACGAAGGTGGTGTTCCTCGATTAAAAGTTGTTTCTTTTCCGGCGATCAGGACTCTTCATAGTAATCAAATATTGACATCTGTTCCTGATAGGGGTGGTTCGGCAGCTTCTATCAATTGTGTACAGATGAGAGCTGCTTCTTTCCGCAACGGCGATGAGGGTTACGGGCTTATCTGTAAAAACTGGGGAGTCATATACAATATCTATACGGACAATCTGAGTCTCATTCTTTCCGATAAAACTGACGGATCAGACAGCGATTTCACAGGAGGTGAGTTCTGTCCTGACGGAATCGTAACGATGACGGCTTCGGCAAATGTAAGACCTAATTACAGCGGTACGGGTACGATCCTGCCCAACAATGCCGTTGGCGGACTGGTCGGTTATAACTCTTATTGTTTGGGTTTAGACGGGCTTGCTGAAGAGAATAATACGATCCGCATGGACAACTGCGTTGTAATTGCAGGTCCCTACTGGAATATCGATTCCAAGATGACAAGAGGAACCGGAGGCGTTGTCGGATATAACGAAGGTACAAACAACAGCACCGTTTCGATGTTCGGCGTTCTTGAGGTCAGAGGTTCATTTGTGGTTCTTGGCGGCAATAATGTCGGTGGGGCTATCGGAGAGTCCAAGGCGCAGATCGATGCGAGACTCGTAGTTGACGGAACTTCTACGGGAACAAGTGTATTCACTTTGCCTCAAGTCAGTTCGAATAACAATCAGCAGCTGTCCTGTGTTATCGCTTCGGCGTATAAAGCCGGCGGCGCTATCGGCAGTTTCTGGAACGGAAAGAGTTTCAATTATCCCGTAAGTCCTTTCAGTGCCTCAACTCCTGATCCCGTAACCGGAAGGATCACATTCGCGGAGCTCACCGACAGAGACTACCAGATAAGTGTTACATTGCCTGCAGACGGAATGATTGCATATATATCAGGCGGTACAGAGAATGTTCAAGCTTCGGTAGGCGGAGCGATAGCGAGTTTTAATGACTGTATCGGCGATAATCTTAATATCCGTGTGATAAATAACGGCAACATCGTTTCTGACGGAACAAACGGCAATGTATTATGCGGCGGTGCCATAGGATTTGAGAAGAATTGTACGGTACAGAGCCTTTATTTAAACGTTAATAATGGTACAGGGTCAAGGATAGGTTCCTTCAACGAGACCTACAATACTGCTGATAATAATACCATAGGCGCTAGGGCAGCGGGAGGCGCTTACGGTTCCATTACATCGGCCAATGCAGCTGCAGCGAACCGAACGATTGCCATAAATATGGTGAATAACGGTTCTATCGTAGCGAAAGGAACGAATAATGGAGATGGAGCAGGAGGCGTCATCGGTTCGATCGGTTATGCCGACAAAGCCTATCAAGACTTTAAGACTCCTTTGTTGGTTAATGTAGTAAATAACGCGAACTCGAGGATCATCGAGATCGGTTCTAACATAAATAATTCCACAGGCGCAGGCGGAGCTGTCGGTGGCATGAATAAGACCGATAATGTATTCATTACGACAGAGTCGGTATTATCCGTTGAGAATCACGGTCTTATAGAGGGTCCTTACCATGTAGGCGGTGTTATCGGTGATGCTTCGATCAACCGCGGCGCTTTGTATGCGAATAATTACGGCACAATAAACGGCAAGGTGAGTTTTGCGGGCGGTGTCGTAGGCCGTGCGACTTCTGCTCATTACGGCACTATCCAATCCATACTCCGAGAGGGTGCGCTCGTTACCGGCGGCAGCTTCATCGGCGGAGCCGCAGGAAGACTTACAAACTTCCAGGATAATGCTGTCATAAGGACGGTCGTCGCGGGATCGGCTGCTGTAACGGGTTCGGATTCGATCATCGGCGGCATATGCGGAGATCTTAAGATCCGCGGCACCGGTATCGGAGGTACGATCGAACTTAAGGGTGACAGCTCGGCGCCGACACTTACTGTCAGGTCCACCGGAGGAACCGGTACGGCGGTCGGTGGCGCGATCGGACTGTTCAGGGCTCATAATGTCGTTAATTCCGCAACGGTAGGTATGCCTCAGCAGACCGCCACGGATAAGCTTATCATGACGATATCGGGTATCAACGATATCGGCGGAGCCGTGGGAAGACTTAACTCTTCTAATACTGATGACAATGCTGTATCGACTGTGCTGAGCAGCTGGGCCGATTACAGTATCCTTACAGATATAAATGTGGTTCTTCATCCTGATACTACTATTACAGGTACCGGGAACAATGTCGGCGGCGCCGTGGGCCATCTCGGCTTCAATAGCGCGAACGGGATCCTCTTCTCCGGAAAGATCACTGTTACCGCTACATCCGGATCTTCCTCAACAGGTTCCGTCATAAGCGGCAAGCTGAATGTCGGCGGCGCAATAGGCCGTTGTTACAGAGCGCTCCCCGGACTTACAGAAGGCCACGAAGGCGGAATCACTGTTGATTTTACAAGGGCGGCCTGGACAATAAGATCGACGGTTGCCGTGAACAACGAGGCAAATGTCGGCGGAGCGGTCGGCTCCTTCGAAGGAACAGTTCAGGGCACGTCCGGAGCTATTAATACTACATATCCCATTACAGCAAATCTGGGATCATCTACGGTTACAACATTGGGAAAGAATGCCGGAGGAGCGATCGGTAAGAATCAGGTCCGTAACGGCATCATAACCGTTACTCTTTCCGGTAAGGTTGAGGCACATCACAACATCGGCGGCGCTATCGGTGATAATACGGGTAATATCAATACGATCACTGTTACTGTAGCGGGTGAGGGTGTTGTAACGGCCAATGCCAATGTTGACGAAGCAAATGTCGGCGGCGCTGTAGGAGTCAATCTTTCGAGTATTGCGCAGATCACCTGCACGATAAACGGAAAGATATTGAATACTACCGATGATAATAACAGCAAGGCATACGGCAATAACGTCGGCGGAGCGATCGGTTACTGCAATTCCAGCAACAAGGCTTTTGTCGTCGGTACGATCGATGTCACGCTTCAGGGAGAAGCAAGAGTCCGCGGTAAGGATAATGTCGGCGGCGCTCTGGGACTTAATCTTTGCAATGTAGATAATGTCAACGTATCGATAACCGGTGCTTCCCGCGTCATCGGTGTTCAGAGGGTCGGCGGCGCTGTAGGCTTTGCTTCTGCCATGCAGAACAAAGGCGGTGACAGTATTGCCAACAGGACTGACGGATACGGATGTATAGCATCTGTAATCTCGACGATCTCCGCAGACCTTGCGCTCGAAGGAACCACCAGAGTAGGCGGAGCCATCGGTCAGGTCGGCGATAAGTGGGGCACCGGAGACAAATACAGATCTGCTGCGGTATTAAGAGTCGAGGCGGTCATCAATGCATCATCCCTGTTTGAGACTACTACCGGTTCTGATCCGAACAACGATGCCTGTGTCGGCGGTGTCATCGGCCAGTTTACTGACGGTCGTGTCCGGGAAGTTGTCCTAAGTGGAACAGGCGGTGTTGCACATATTAATGGTCCTGATGACAGTACCAATGTTAATATTCCGAATTATCCTTCTATGACATTTGACAATACGGTTCTTATGGCTGCGGGCGGTCGTTCTGTCGGTGGAATTGTCGGACAGATCGGTGTTCCCGGATATCAGCAGAATGTTTGTCTTTCCAAGATATCGGTAGCTCAAAACGGACCGAAGCTTTGTGTTGTATCTACTAACGGTTCAGACTGCATCGGCGGTTGGATCGGAAGCGGTTATGCCGGCCACGGCGGTATAGGAAACAACAATCAGAACGAATATAACGATCAGTCCAAGAGAGTTACTTATTATGTAAACAATGTCAGGCTGGTATACAGTTCGGGCAGTGAGGTAGGTGGATTCTGCGGCAGATTGGATTCACAGAATGCTAATCAGAATTCCAATAAGGGAGTATATGCCAATATCAATATCAATCTTGATAATGCAAATATCAACGGAAGATCCCAGGTCGGCGGTGTGTTCGGAAGCTTCACAAGCGCCTGGTATTACGCAGGTTCGATCAATGTAACATTAACGAATCATACAAACATCGGTGACATTACCGGTAACGGCAATCCCGGTGATACCACAACGTATCCTTCCATCTGCTACGATGCGGGCGGCGCTATCGGTTATGTCAGGTCTACGACGGCATCTAACGGGAAGACCCAGATCAATATACCCGTCAGCGTTCAGTGTGATTCAACGTCGCGTATCTGGGCAGGCGGAACTGAGCCGGTCAGCGGTCTCTCGCTCAGCAACGGCGGTGTCGGCGGCGCGTTCGGAAGATGCTATGCTACGTTCAATGCTTCCGGAAGTATCTTAGTAACTCCGTATTACAATACGTCCAATCCGAACGATCCATACAATACGTCTGCACCGGTGTCGATCTATTCTGCATCTTCCAATATCGGCGGCGCGATCGGCGTAATGGAAAACGGTTCTGTCAACGGCTCGAATCCTAACAGGAGCACCGATAACAGATACGCCAATGCGAACATCTCTTCCTACGGAAGTGCATGTGCAGGCGGATTCGTCGGCAGACTTGATAACGGCACCATAATGTACGGCCACTTTAACGGATCCGTAAATGCTTCGAATTCCAACGTATCGGCAGGCGGATTTATCGGAGGCATGACGGCGGGTACGATCGAGAACTGCTATACAACAGCGCTTGTTACATCAGGCGGTTCTTACACCGGCGGATTCGTCGGGAGCATGGCGGCCGGTTCTGTCAAGAACAGTTATGTCGGTGGTCATACATATCAGGGCCAGTACATCATCGGTCAGGGCAATGCCAATGTTAACGGTGTCGGAAATGTCGGAGGCTTCATAGGAGCTTCAACCGGAGCTGTGACAATAGATACCTGTTACAGTACGGCATCTGTAAGCGGAACCGGAACCGGTATCGGAGGTTTCATCGGAATCGAGGCCGCAGGATCTGCTATAAATAATAATTATTGTACGGGCAGAGTTGAAGCGCCTTATACAACAGCTGATGTTGAAGGCGTGCAGACCAGGGTCTATTCTGATCATTCAGGATCTTTTGCCGGCTTTATCAACAGTGAGAATTTCAATAATTACACCGGAAACAAAGTCATGCAGCCCGTAAATGATTCGTGGCTGCCCCTTATCGGAAGCGCATCCGTCCTTTATCCTACACTTGATTCCAACACCGGCAAGATCACCGGCGCGGAGAATACGACCATCAACAACGGCGGTTCTTATACGGCAGTTCCGTTTGATTCCACGTTGAGATCAGATCCCAATGCGGCAACAACGGCATATCCGCTCAGAGCAGTCATCAATAACACCCATTACGGAGACTGGCCTCTGCCTGTTAACGGAACGAGCCTTGAAGGCGCAGAGATCTTCCTTAAGTCCGAGGATGATCCTTCTGTTCTGCTTCCGTTCGATAACAATGCCTTCTCATTTGAATATACCGGCAGTGCAGTGACTTTCGACGAGCGCATAGTTGTAAAGATCAACGGCCTTGAGCTTGAACGCGGTACCGATTACACCATATCGTATGTAAAGAATGACAGAGCCTGTAATGATGCAACAGTGGTCATCGCCGCAAAGTCGGGCGGAGCATATACAGGGGCTGTAAGCAGATTGTTCGAGATAACACCGATCAAGATCGATTCTCCTGACCATACGCTCGTTATCACTCTTAACCAGACATCATATTCCTATACGGGAGCTGCCATCGTACCCGATATGACAGTTACGCTCGACGGCACTGTTCTTATCCTGAACACCGATTACACGCTTTCCTATGATCCTGATAATGTCAATATATGCGACAGTATAACGGTTACCGTAAACGGAATAAATAACTACACGCGTTCCGTTGTGTGTCCGGATACATTCAGTATCGATAAGATCGATCTTGTAAATGCCGATATAGAACTAATCGGCGCTGACGGACTCGTCTACGAAGAGGATGCAGACGGCAATCCGGTTGCACATAAGCCCGGTGTAGTCGTAAGGTACAACGGTAGTAATCTTGTGCAGGGCAGAGATTATACCGTGGATTACGCTGACAACCAGCATGCCGGCCAGGCGCGGGTCATCATATCCGCAGCGGAGGGATCGGTATACACGGGCGTTGAGGAGAGGCCTTTCACAATATCGCCGGCGATTAACATATGGACAGTGACTCCGTCTATCGACGGCTGGACATACGGAGACGAGCCTGTTGCCCCGACCGGCAAGGCAAAGTTCGGTGAGATGCTCTATGAATACTATGCTAATGCTGCCTGTGAGGAAGGAACAGAAATAGACATTAGGAATGCCGATGCAGGGACATATTACGTCAAGTGTCATATAGCAGGCAGTAATGACTACATTAATCCGACACCAGTTATCTTAAGCTTTGAGATAGCTCCTTACGATATATCTCAAACTGCTACGGTCGTTGCCGTATTCAACGATGCGCAGGAAGGCAATACATATACGGGCGAAGAGGTGAAACCTGATTCCATAACGGTAACGCTTACAGGCGAGCACGTTCCTACGACATCTCCGCTCGATCCTGATACGGATTATACGGTCGCTTACCTTGATTCTGACGGATCAAGCACGCCGAAGGCTGCAGGAACTGTTACTGTCACAGTTACGGGTACCGGAAACTACACCGGCACAGCGACAACGACATATGAGATCGTGAAGAGGTATACCATTACTTATCACCTTGATGAGGGCGTATCCCTTGACGAGACAGCCGCATCGCTTCAGTCACAGAGGATTGACGACGGCAGCACGGTTGCCGAGATCACGGCAGAGCATATCAGCAGGGTCTATGAGGATCATTCATATTCGTTCCACGGCTGGTATACCGACGAGGGATTAACTGATCCGTATGACTTTACTTCCGAAGTTACCGGAGAGTTCACTCTCTATGCCAAGTGGGTCAAGCAGTATACACTGACATTCGTTACGGGTGAAGGCGGACCTGTCGTAGATCCTATAACGGTAGATGAGGATACAGATGTGGATGCGCCTTCTCCCGACCCTGAATGGGAAGGTTACACATTCGGCGGCTGGTTTACTTCGGCTGCATGTGCAGCGGGAGAAGAATGTGAATTCCCGTATACCATGAATAGAGATTATACGGTCTATGCGAAATGGACGATCAATCAGTATACGGTGACCTTCGATATCGGCAACTGTCCCGGTGTGGCGCCGGACAACCAGACAGTTGATCACGGTTCATTTGCGACAGCGCCTTCCATAGCCGATTATTATGTGTTCGGCTGGACTACCGATGAAGGTACGCCGTTCGACTTTGCTAATACTCCTATTACCGGAGACATTACTCTCCATGCTGATTGGGGATACATACTTGCGTTCGTTTCCCAGGGCGGTTCTGACGTAGATGAGATGTATGTCAGATCGGGCGAAGTCATTACTCGGCCTGCCGATCCTGTCTGGGAAGGCGAAGGTGATTATGAGTTTGATGGCTGGTATACTGATCCCTCTTGCGGTATTGATTCTTTGTTTGAGCTGTGGGGAACATCTGATCTCAGCAATAACTATACGCTCTATGCGAAGTGGGTCGAGGTGCCCGACGAGGGCGGCGAACCATGAAGCGGCTGAACAAGACAATCTTAACCCGAAGGATCAAAGCGGTGCTCGGCAGTTCGGAGGGCGCGAGTATTATACTCGTCACCATCATATCGATCCTGATCATAACCGCTGTAATAATACTCCGCATCACGACGAGCTCACTCTGGGCGTCTGCGGGCAAACAGTATAATCAGGATAAGGCCTATATGATGGCAACGACGCTCGGTGAATCGATCGATGATCTGCTGAATTCCGGCAAATTGACCGATCTTACAACAATGAACGGCAAGAGCGAGACAGTTGAGGGGGCGGATGTTACGATCGCGGTTGTCGAGAACGGTGATTATTACACTCTGACGGTTACATCGACGGTTGCAGGTTCCGTTTATCAGTATAAGGCGGTCTATAAGATCGTCAGAGGATCATATATGAGGGTCGGCTGACATGAGACTTACAGATAAGACAAAAGCCATACTTAAAGATAATTCCGGTGAGACACTGGTTGAAGTCATGGTGGCATTTACGCTGTTGTCGATCATGCTGCTCATCTTCTCACAGGGCATAGCATTTGCGTCCCGTTCGGAGGCCAGTGCCGCCGATATGAGAAACGGCGCGGATGCTGCAATGATCACTCTTCAGAATGATTATCCGAATAACTGCACCGGCTGGAATCCCCGTCCTTTCTCCGGCGGTAAGATCGAGAGGAGCATACACAAGGTTCCCGTCAACGGAACCGAATACACATATGTTGTTTACAGGGCTGTACCATGAGAAGGCTTAAAGCACAGAAAAGATCTAAGAAAGCGATAACCCTGGTCGAGCTCATCACGGCGATGACGCTGACGGCCATTTTCGCTGCGTCTGTTGTTGTGCTCATGGCTCCCGTGGTGAGGGTATATATGCATATGAACGGTTTGTCGCGCGCGCAGCTTGTCGCGGATTCGGCAGTCGACGCCCTGAGAGCAGAGTGCGCGAGAGCAAGTGTGGGGTCGGGTGAAGATGCGTGGATCTCAACGGGTGTGACATCTGACGGTATGCCTGCAGGCCGCGGCACGGAGGGCCCCGTTCTGGTCCTGAAGGAAGGGACGACAACGACACATTTCGTGATGATAGGCGCCTGTTATTCGCTCGACGGCCTGTATTCCAAGGTAAAAGCAGATGAACCGATACCTTCCGCGACGCCTGTTCCCGGTGTTACTACGCGCTCCATATACCGTATGTTCGACGAATCGGGGAACCCCGTAAGGGATGTCAACACGAATCTGTCAAATGTCGATGAAGGCTATATCCATCTGGGCTATTTCAGCGCGGAGAACGGATTAGAGGTAAGCAACTGGATCTATTACGATTACACGAATCCCTTTACATATGCCGTTTACAACGGATTCACGGTAGAACTTAACTTCAGGGATCTTACTATCGGTTCCAATCCTCATGTCATCTGTGACATTAAGGTCCTGGAGAACGGAACGGAAGTCTACAGCCGCACCGTGGCCTTAAGAATAGGGAGGACATCGGCTACTCCCACACCTACGCCTACCACTCCTCCGGCTTCACCGTAGCGTGTCTTGAGCCCGGCTCATGAGCGCTTCGGTAAGTACCTGTGAGAAATTTATATTATTCTTCTCGCCGTAGGTATTAAGCCATGCAGGGATAGTGATATTCTTGCGGATGGACTTGTTTCCGTATTTCTCGGAATACGAATCAATGTCTACCGTTATCAGACTTTTGAAGGAATCATCAGAGGTTGTTACACTGTTCAGAGAACTGGGCGGAGGAAAAGACTTGCCGTCTTCGAGTTCTCCCAATATCCATCCGGAAGCTGCATCCTCTGCCATCGCTATGCTCTCGGCAAGATCATCTCCTTCAGTGATGCATCCCGGAAGATCCGGAACCTCAACGGTGTATCCGCTTTGATCGTTTGGGGTAAAGATTGCAGGATATATCAGTTTTTTCATAATTACCTCCCGTTGTTTTTGATGCCGGCTTGCTTCAATATCGCATTGGCAGTTTTTATCTTAAGATCGCCTTTGTGGATAGGGATAGTTATCTTTCCGGGTTTGAACGGATGTTTGAAGTGTTTGTGAGAACCGACTTGGCCGACTTCAAACCATCCGTCAGCCAATAATAATTTCTCCAACTCCTTTGCTTTCATTTATTCTCCTTGATTATATGCGCATAATGCGTATAGTGCAATTGTTTTTGCAGTCTTCTTTACTGTAGTAATAGGAATACAATAACAAGTAAGAATGAGATCCGTTGTGAAGATTGGCACAGCTCGGGCAAGCTGTAATATAAATTCATTTGTAAAACTGTATAATTGTTGATAAGAATTTACTGACGGAGGTCTTCCATGAAGATCACTTATTTGGGCCACTCGTGCTTTAAGTTCGAGAAAGACGGATTTGCAATGATAATCGATCCCTATAAGACGGGCAGCGTGCCAGGGCTTCTGCCTCTTAAGGAACACGCCAACCAGGTAGTCTCCTCTCATAAGCACGACGATCACTTCGGGCTTTCTGAGGTGAAGTTTGCGGTGACCCGTGCGGACACGCCGTTTATGGTCAGTTTCATCGAGACGTTCCATGATGACAAAGAGGGCGCGTTAAGGGGTTTTAACAATGTTATAATCGTCAATGTATTGGGCGAGGACTTGAAGATCGTGCATATGGGTGACATCGGCTGCGATCTGTCCGAAGAGGACCTTGAGAAGATCCGCGGATGCGACATTCTCATGATCCCGGTCGGAGGCTACTATACCATAGATGCCGCGCGGGCATATGAATATGTGAAGCAGATCTCTCCTGCGGTCACGATCCCGATGCACTACAGAGGCGACGGCTTCGGGTATGGCGAGATCGGGACTGTAGTTGAGTTCGTTAAGCTTTTCGAAGAGGGGGAAGTCACAAGGACGGACAGCGAGCTCGAGCTTGACGGCAGACCCGAGGGTAAGAGAGTAATTGTTATGAGAGGTAAGAAGATAAATGTATAAGATCGGTTTTGACAGCGAGAAATACGCGGAGCTTCAGAGCAAGCACATCAGAGAGAGGATCGATAAGTTCGGCGGCAAGCTCTATCTTGAGTTCGGCGGCAAGCTCTTTGATGATTACCACGCATCGCGCGTGCTTCCGGGATTTGAGCCTGACAGCAAGATGAAGATGCTCCTGAAGCTTCAGGAAGACGTCGAGATCATCATCGCGATCAATGCCGACGCCATCGAGAAGAGCAAGCTCAGAGGCGACCTCGGCATCACATACGATCAGGATGTACTGCGCCTCATAGATGCGTTCACGGAATTCGGTCTTTGCGTAGGCTCCGTGTGCATCACGCAGTACAGGGGGCAGGACCTTGCCGAGAAGTTCGAAAAGCGCCTGCGCCAGCTCGGCGTTAAAGTCTATAAGCACTATCCCATAGAAGGGTATCCATCAAATATCCCGCTGATCGTGAGCGACGAAGGATACGGAAAGAACGATTATATCGAGACATCCCATTCGCTGGTCGTAGTGACGGCTCCGGGCCCCGGATCGGGCAAGATGGCGACCTGTCTGTCACAGCTCTATCACGAGAACAAGCGCGGTGTTAAGGCCGGTTACGCGAAGTTCGAGACATTCCCCATCTGGAGCCTGCCTCTTACACATCCCGTAAATATAGCTTACGAAGCGGCGACCGCTGACCTGTCGGATGTCAACATGATCGATCCGTTCCATCTTGAGGCATACGGCAAGACAACGGTAAACTACAACCGCGATGTCGAGATATTCCCCGTCGTCAACGCGATCTTCGAGAAGATCTACGGAGAATCCCCCTACAAGAGCCCGACCGACATGGGCGTCAATATGGCCGGCTTCGCGATAAGCGATGACGAGGCCTGCTGCGAGGCGAGCAAACAGGAGATCATAAGGCGTTACTATCAGGCAAAGTGTGCGGTGAAGCAGGGACTTTCCGACGGAACCGATGTCACTAAGCTTGAGATTCTGATCAACAAGTCAGGCATTGATACGGCAGACAGAAGATGTGTTGCAGCGGCGATGGTCCGCGCAGATCAGACGACCGGACCTGCTGTCGCGATCGAACTTGCCGACGGCCGTATGGTGACCGGCAAGACCACCGACCTCATGGGTCCGTCATCCGCTGCGATTCTTCACGCGCTGAAGCTTCTTGCGGGGATCGATCACTCCATCCCTCTGATCTCACCGAATGTAATCGAGCCCATCCAGGACCTTAAGGTTAATCACATGGGCAATCATAATCCGAGACTCCACACCGATGAGACGCTGATCGCGCTTTCCATATCGGCTACGACCAACCCGGTCGCTGAGCTTGCGATGCAGCAGCTGGGCAACCTTAAGAATGCGGAGGCCCACTCGTCGACGATGCTTACGAGCGTGGACCTCAACATGTTCAAGAAGCTCGGAGTCAACATCACCTGCGAACCCGTTTACGCGACGAAGAAGCTGTACCACAAGTAAGGTTTTCATTAAAGACCGGCGTCACGATCCTCAGGTTTGATAAAGGCAAGGGACCGTGCAAACTGCCCTGTCTTGAACTGGCCAATGACGTAGGGCACTTACAGCGCGATCTTTAATCACCCCGACAACGAAAGTCAAAAAAAGTCAAAATAGTTGTTGACAAGCCGGAGGGCCGGTGCAATAATGGAAATGTCAAAGATAGTCAAAGTCAAAACAAAGACAGAGACAAACCCGTAAACAGAGAGGAGAGATGAACGGATGGCAAGGCTTGTAGATGTGATCGAGGCTATGATCAAGCAGATGCTCGACGAGAATAACGGCAGTACGACCATCAGCAGAAGTCTTATTGCCGAACAGGCAAATTGTGTGCCTTCACAGGTGACTTATGTACTCTCCACGAGATTCTCGACGGGCAACGGATATATTGTCGAGAGCAGAAGAGGAGGCGGCGGTCAGATCACGATTACGCGGATCACGCCTGCGGGGCCGGATGATTACATCAGATCGATCATCAAGGCGACGGGGGATTCCATATCCCAGCAGGAGGCCAAGACGCTGCTCATCAATGCGGTCGAAGCGGGAGCGGTCAATACGCGCGAGGCGACCGCGATAATGGCGGCGGTGTCAGACAGATCGCTTGCCAAAGCGGATACGGATATAAGGTCACGGATAAGGGCGGATGTGTTCAGGAATGCCCTGGCGGGACTGCTGATAAGCCGAGAGATCACGGAAGGAGAAACGATATGAGATGTGAAAGATGCGGAGCCCTGATAGGAAATTCCTATGTAAGATTCAACGGCACATTGCTGTGTGATAACTGCGCGAGAGATCTGAAGATAGACGAGATCTTCAGAAGGCAGAACTCCATGCTGGAGCAGTCGTTTCCTTCACTGTCGGAGATACCGAGCGTGTTCTCCCTGGGTTCGGAATTAGACTTCGCGAACGCGAAGATAAGATGTCCGAGATGCGGAATGACGCTGAAGGACATAGATTCGAGCGGTCAGCTCGGCTGCATCGAGTGCTACAACACATTTAACGAGACGATACTGAAGAATATCCTGAAGCGTCAGGGAAGCTCGGAGTATCTGGGAAGAAAACCCGGAAAAGCTGCGGAAACAACTTCCAATGTAACCGAGCCCGTTCCCGGACAGATCCCGGATGCACCGGCTGCAAAGGATGTTTCGGCGAAGACTCCCGCACAGGCAGCCGGCGAAGAAAAGCCGCAGAAAGTTCAGCCTGATGCAGCTCAGGATGACAAGGCGATCCTCGACAGGCTCCGCAAAGCCGATCTCGGAACCGTTCCCGATGACGTTCTTGAAGACGGAATGAAGAGGGCTGCCGCGGCGGAGGATTACGATCTCGCGGCAAGGCTCAGGGATGAACTGAAGTCGAGGAAGGAGGGCTGATCATATGTGGTATGAGAATGAAGGCAGAAATACCGATGTCGTACTCTCGACCAAGGTAATAATAAACCGTAATATCAAGGGGTTCCCGTTCCCGCCGAAGATGAGCGATGCGGACAGGGAGAATGTCATGGGCATGGCAAGACAGGCGGCAGGATCGATGGGACTTAATTTCGTAAGGACCGACGAGCTTGACGATAATGCGAAGAAGGATCTTTACGATCAGTTTTTCTCAGGGTATGCGTTTCTGAATTCCAATGCCAAGACCGGGTATCTTCTGGGCAAGACCGAAGGGTTAGGCGTAATAATCAATTCGACCGACCATCTGAGCATAATATCGATGGTGCCGGGCAACGATGCGGCCTTGGCATACAAGAGGGCGGATGACCTGGCGGCTAAGTTCGAGCAGTGCATGGACATCGCGTTCTCTGACAGATTCGGTTTCCTGACATCGCAGATCAAGACCGTGGGAACGGGTGTTCAGATAATGGCGACGCTTGCGCTTCCCGGCATCGAGAAGACGCAGGGCGCGGTCCAGGTCCTGGGACAGAGAGCGGAGAAATACGACTGGCAGATGATACCCATGACGCGTCCTGACGGCATACGCGAAAACGGCATCTACATCCTCTCGAACCTCGCCACTTTGGGGCTTACCGAGCAGGAACTGATCGACAGGGCCGCGAAGGTCATCGACGACATCATAAAGCTCGAGGACTCGTGCCGTAAGAATATCTGCACAAAGAAAAAGGCCGTCATCGAGGATCAGTATTACAGAGCGTACGCAGTCCTTAAGTACTGCAGGAGGATCGAGGTGCCCGAGGTTCTGACGCTCGTCAACTGGCTGAGGCTGGGACAGAAATACATCGATACGTCCGATGCGGATATCGATTTTAAGACGATAAACAAACTGACGCAGAAAGTGCGGCGCAATTATGACGATTATGCCCGCAAGGGCGCACGCAAGCGCGATGCTTCGGCTGAGCGCGCAGCACTGGTAAGGGATATCATGAGAGGAGGAGACAGAACATGAACTTAAAGCTTACTGATGATACAGCGAGAGTGATAATCTACGCGAAAAGATTTGTCGGCTCGTCCGGCAACCGGATGATCACGACCGACTATATCCTCGCGGGGATAGCAGCGGTCGGCGGCCCTGCAGCCGACATCCTGGAACGGGGCGGAGTAACCCTTGAACTGCTTGCCGGGACCATGGGATTTGACGAAGGCGTGATCGATGATCCGATCAACAATTATGAGGTCGAGCAGGGTCTGGAACTTCTGAGGATCGAGTCCAAGAGACTTTTTAATGACGCGAACGAACTGTCGAGAAGGATAGGAGACAACGGGGTCATCAAGCCGGAACATCTGCTTTTCGCGATCGCGATAAAGAGGGCATATACGGGCAACGATCTTCTTGTGAGGATCGGCGCCGACATAAACGGCATCGTCGATGAGCTGTCGGGCTCGATGGGCGACGGAGATCTGCCGGAGTCCGCGGGAGCTTCCGAACCGGATGGCCGCGCCTTCGATGGTCAGAGCGGAGCTCCCCGCGAGAAGGGCGCGAGAAAGGCCGGCAAGGGCGGACACAAGACGCTCGATAAGTTCGGCAAGAACCTGACGGCGATGGCTTCGCAGGGCAAGATCGATCCCGTTATCGGACGTGAGCAGGAGATCAACCGCGTGATGCAGATACTCGCCAGAAGGACGAAGAACAATCCCTGTCTCGTAGGTGATCCCGGTGTCGGCAAGACCGCCATCGCAGAGGGCCTCGCTCTTGCCATAGCAAAGGACGATGTCCCCGATATCATCAAGGGCAAGACTGTCTACAGCATCGATATGGGTTCCCTGGTCGCCGGTTCCAAATACAGGGGCGACTTCGAGGAGAGGATCAAGAACGTGCTCGAGGAAGCATCCGCAGATCCCAACGTCATACTGTTCATCGATGAGATCCATACCCTGATCGGAACAGGCGGAGGCGGAGAAGGCGGGTCGCTTGATGCCGCCAATATCATGAAGCCGATGCTTACCAAGAATGAGCTTCAGATCATAGGCGCCACAACGCTCGACGAGTACAGCAAGTATATCGAGAAGGATCATGCGCTCGAGAGACGTTTCCAGAAGGTCATCGTGGATGAGCCTTCGCAGGAAGAGGCAATAGAGATACTGATGGGCTTAAGGCCCAAGTACGAAGAGCATCACAAGATAAGGATCCCCGATGAATGCATTAAGCAGGCGGTTACTTTGTCTGCAAGATATGTGTCGGACAGGTTCCTTCCGGATAAGGCGATCGACCTTATCGATGAGGCCGCTGCAAGAAAGAGGATCAACTTTGTAACTACCGACAATAAGATCAGGCTCACTAAGAAACTCGAAGAACTCGAGGAGCAGAAGAAGGCAGCCGTTGAGAACATGGAGTATGAGAAGGCTGCGGCTCTGCGCGATGAAGAGTCCAAGGTTCAGAGCGAACTCGATGCCCTGAACGCAAGCGATGCCGCGGACAGCGAGGGCTTCACGGGCACTCTGACGGTCGACGAGGTTGCCGATGTCCTGTCTCAGTGGTCCGGTATCCCCGTGTCGAAGATAACCGAATCCGATGCGCAGAGATTAAAGACCCTCGAAGATGAACTGAAGAAGAGAGTCATCGGTCAGGATGAGGCGGTCACCGCTGTCTCGAAGGCGATCAGAAGATCGCGACTTGGACTGAAAGATCCGACGAAGCCGTCCGGTTCCTTCATCTTCCTCGGTACGACCGGTGTCGGTAAGACGGAACTTGCCAAGGCTCTTGCCGAGGTGATGTTCGGCGACGAGAATGCGCTCGTCCGAATCGATATGTCTGAGTACATGGAGAAGCACGACGTCAGCAAGCTCATCGGTTCCCCTCCGGGATATGTGGGCTACGACGAGGGCGGACAGCTGACCGAGAAGGTGAGAAGACACCCTTATTCAGTCGTTCTTTTCGATGAGATAGAGAAGGCGCATCCGGAAGTGTTCAACTCAATGCTGCAGGTGCTGGACGACGGCCGTTTGACCGACGGCAAGGGCAGGGTCGTTGACTTTAAGAACACGATCATCATCATGACGTCCAATATCGGAGCGAGGATGCTCACGGGTTCCGAGGGCAGACGGATCGGATTTGACATGGCTGGCGACAGCAATGATGAGGATGAAGCATCCGCCGAGAGACTCTACGGCGGCAAGTCGTACGACGAAGCGAAGGCCGTGGTGCTCGATGAGCTCAAGAAAGCATTCTCGCCCGAGTTCGTGAACCGTGTCGATGAGATCATTTTCTTCAGGATGCTCGGCAAGGCCTCACTCATCAAGATCGTCGACATACTGACGGCGCAGGTGAGCAAGAGAGTCTCGGACATCAACATCAGCATCAAGCTGACCGATGCGGCCAAGGAGCTTCTTGCGAAGAAGGGTTACGATCCGCAGTACGGCGCAAGACCTTTGAAGAGGGTCATGCAGTCCATGATCGAAGACAATCTGTCGGAGGCATTGCTCGACGGTGTCATCAAGACCGGCGATACGGCGCTGATCGATGCAGAAGGTGATGAGATCAGGATTACCGCGCTTGACCGCGCAACCGTGGAGCCGGCCGCTGAAGATACGGTCCGCGCATAACAAAACACCAGGATCAGTCGTCTGTCAGTCACGGCTGATCTGTGCTATATAAGATTTAACGACGATCAAGGCGAGGTGTTTCGATGAAAGAATTACAGTGTCCTAATTGCAAGAAGGTGTTTCAGGTCGACGAGGCAGATTATGCGCAGATCCTGTCGCAGGTGAAGAATGCGCAGTTCGAGCAGGAGGTCCATGAGCGGCTTGAAGCCGAGCGGCAGAAAGCAGACGCGCAGATGAAGGTCAAGAGGATGGAGCAGGAGAAGCTCCATGCCGAACAGATCTCGATAAAGAAGTCCGAGCTCGAACAGAAGAATCTCATGATCGAGCAGCTCAAGGCGCAGCTCGATAAAGCGCAGACCGAGAAGGAACTCGCGATAACGAAGGCGACTCAGGAAAAGGAGAATGAGATAGTCCGCTTAAAAAGCGACATCGAGCTCCAGAAACAGAAGGACGAGAACGAGAAGCTGACCCTTATCGAACAGCATAAGGGCCAGCTGCGCCTTCGCGATGAAGAGATAGACAGGCTCAAGGACTTCAAGGCGAAGCAGTCGACGAAGATGGTCGGCGAGAGCCTCGAGCAGCACTGCCTGAACCAGTTCAACGGCATCAGGATGGCCGCGTTCCCCAACGCCGAATTCGGCAAGGACAATGAAGTCAGCGGGTCTGGCAGCAAGGGCGATTTCATCTACCGTGAATCATCGGACGGCGTGGAGTTCATATCCATCATGTTCGAGATGAAGAACGAGATGGATACAACCTCGACCAAGCGCAAGAACGAGGATTTCTTCAAGGAGCTCGACAAGGACCGCCGCGAAAAGGGCTGCGAATATGCCGTGCTGGTCTCTTTGCTCGAAGCGGACAACGATTTTTACAATAACGGGATCGCGGATGTCTCCTACGTCTATCCGAAGATGTTCGTCGTACGCCCGCAGTTCTTTATCCCGATAATCTCACTGCTGCGCAACGCCGCGCTGAATTCGCTTACCTACAGGACGCAGCTTGAACAGATAAAGAATCAACAGCTCGACATCGTGCATTTCGAAGAGAATCTTACGGCGGCCAAGGAGGACTTCTCCAAGTCGGTGAGTACGGCCGCGAGTAATTACGATAAGGCGATCGCCGACATCGATGCCGCGATCACGAAGCTCGAGAAGACAAAGACGGAACTCATGACGTCCATGAAGTTCCTCAATGCGGCGGACAACAAGCTCGATAAGGTGACGATCAAGAAACTCACCAAGAACGCGCCGTCGGTGAAGAAGCTTTTCGATGATATGAATTCGGGGGAGAGGCCTAGTCTTTCAGAAGATACTTCTTCGTGATATTCGTGCTGAAGAAGCTTATGAGCGGGCCCATGAAGAAGGCCGTGATGATGGTGCCGATACCGACGATGGTTGTTATCTCCCTCAAGGGATTTCCGGACAGGATGTAGAGCACTGTGCCGAGCGCGACGCAGACAAGATCCGTGATTACACGGTCTGTCTTGAACTTGCCGATGTGCCATGTCTCGGCTATGATGAGCGCGACTGCGTCGTATGTCGAGACGCCCATGTCAGCGGGCATATAGAGCGCTGCGGAGAAACTCAAGAGCAGCACGCCGAGAACGAGGCAGATGATCCTGACGGCGATGTTTGACGGAAGGATGCCGCTAAGCGCCATCTGTATATAGTCCGCGATATATCCCACGAGGAACAGGTTGATGATGGTGCCGAGACCTATGTAATGGCGGTCGAAGATAAGCGCGAACAAAAGCAGCACCGCGTTTTCGATGACATAGACCGTGCCGTAGCTTATCGGGATCAGCAAGTCGAATCCGCAGACGGACGTAGTGAACGGATCTACGCCGAATGCCGCGAACCTGAAAAATCCCACGGCCACGCCGCAGATCACGATGCCGATCACGCACAGCGCGATCCTTATTGCCAGACGTTTGTTTTTGTTGATTGTAGGCTCTCCGCTCATGTCATAGATATTAACATGGTTTTGCAGCGAATGGGATGTAATAATACGCCATAATTATTCACATTTATTTGACAACTTTCCCTATGCCGTATGCTAACATCTTAATAAGTGGAGTATATGAGACATGAGCGTAAACGATGACAACAACGAGCCCCGCAAGGTCCGGCATTTTACTATCGCAAGGAAGATATTCCTGTTCGTCTTTGCGACTGTTTTGCTCACGGCCGCGAGCGTCTGTATCATCTCTTATATCATCAACGTTCAGCAGATAGATTCATATTATAAAAGGCTTGCCGACAACACCGCTCATAATTATGCATATATGGTCGATTCCGAATTCATAGATATGCTTGATGATGAACTCATGTCTCCGGAATACCAGGAGGTAAGGCAGAGCGCGGAGAACAATTCGGATTATCAGCTGATCAATGAGTATCTGTGGAGCAAAGGACTCGGCAGTCAGCTCGAGACCGAGCGGGCCAATCTGATCCACTACGTTCAGAACATGAGCGATATCCACCGCATCTATCTTGTTTCCTGGAACGAGGCTGAAGGACAGCCTGCCGGAACCGGCACTGAAGACTTTATAATCATCGATTCCGAGGCGATGTCGTATCAGTCGATGGGTTCTTATTTTAACCGTCCCGGCGAGTTTGCCGGAATTGATCCTTTCGAGGAGAATACGCCTGTGATAACGGACGGGGAGCACGGGTGGATCTGTACGGCGTTTGCTCCGGTGTTTGACCGGTACGGTAATTTTGTCTGCCTGGTCGTGTGCGAACTCGGCATGGAGAGCGTAATGGAGCAGCGCATGCTGAATCTCATGTATACGGCTGCGGGAGCGGGCATATGCATCGCGTTCGTTCTTGTGATCGCATTTATCTATATCAACAGCATTGTCGTAACGCCCCTTAAGAAGCTCACCCACGAGATGCGCAAATTCGATCCGGGCGGACACACGGATCCCGAGACCGCGGAGATCATCAATGTTGATATCAAGGGTCACGATGAGATCCGCGAGATCTACGACGAACTCCGTTCGATGCAGATCAGGATAATCGACTATATCAATGAAGTAACAGACATCACGACCGCGAAGGAGATCGCCGAGCGCAACGCTTACCGCGACGGTCTGACGGGCACGGGCAACAAGGCGTCTTATGAGCAAAAGATGAAGGAGCTTGATGAGGCCATCGGTTCAGGCATCGCGGAGTTCGCGATAGTAATGGTCGATGTTAATGATCTCAAGTCGACCAACGACCGGTACGGCCACAGCGCGGGAGACATCTATATCAAGGGCTGCTGCAGGATCATCTGCGAAGTGTTCAAGCATTCCCCCGTTTACCGCATCGGAGGCGATGAATTCGTCGCCGTGCTGATTGGAGACGACTACGTCAACCGTGACAGCAAGATACTCGAGCTTCACGAGACTTACGACCGCTGCCGCAGCGACATGTCCGTCAAACCCTGGCAGCGTTATTCGGCGGCCCTGGGCGTTGCCGAGTATACTGACGGCGACCGCGATGCCGATGCCGTCTTCAACCGCGCGGACGGGCTAATGTACATAAACAAGATGCAGATCAAGGGCGGCGGGCAAAAATAACTGCAATGTTTCATAAAGTGTGATATAATCACATTCTGACGGCGCGAAAAGCTAATCCGCCGTTCATTTATTCGGCACGGAGAAGTACCCAAGAGGCCGAAGGGGAGGCTTTGCTAAAGCTTTAGGCTGGGCAACTGGCGCGAGGGTTCGAATCCCTCCTTCTCCGCCAAGACACGGAAGCGGACACTCATAAGGGTGTCCGCTTTTGTGTTATGAGACAGCCTCATTTGTCATCAATCTGCGGTCGTTAAGTTCATTAAGCAACACGGCCGACGGAAACCGTTGATTAAGCGATATTTCCAAGTGTCATTGTTTATTGGATTCAGGTTTTCCGAGTGGTTAGATATGCGTGTTGACAAAATATGAACAAACTTTAAACAAACATTTGGAGGTAACCAAAAATGAATCTCAAAGGCAAAGTAGGAAGCAAGATCATCGGAGCAGCACTTTCAGCAACAATGCTGATGACTGCGGTACCTGCAGCAGCAACGCTGGCATGTGAGAACGACCGCTACGGAAACGAATCAACCGGCATATTTGCTCAGAATCCGAACGTCTACATGACAAGTAATGTTACGGCAGGTGAACTCGCCGATCTTATCTATGAGGTAGATGAATTCTACAATACATACGGAGACCAGCTTCCGGCATTGGATGGAATGCTGATCGAGTTCTCGATCGAATCTTCCTGCAACACCCTGGATAACAGGCGTGCCACATCCAGACATTATACAGAGGAATATAATATGTTGATCACTATATATTTCGAAGCAATCGATCATATTCGTGCTAATAATGAAGAGCCCGTTGCACCTGATTATGGCATGGTTATAGATGACGAAGAGGACGAGCCTGTAGCACCCGACTTCGGTATGGAAGACGACGAGGATGATGACGACGAGTTTGTAATCGATCACCCTGATTCTTTTACGATCGATGGTCAGTCCGACGAGGATGATGAGCCTGTCGCACCTGACTTCGGTATGGTTATAGATGACGAAGACGACGAGCCCGTTGCACCTGACTACGGTATGGTCTTAGATGACGAAGACGATGAGCCTGTCGCTCCCGACTTCGGTATGGAAGACGACATCATCGACGATATCGACGATACTGATACAACACCTTCTATAGAGCCCGTTGAGCCCGCAGACGATACAACACGCATTGAGGATACGATCGCTGAAGATACTACCCGTGTTGAAGACATTATCTCTGATGACGATACAACTCCCGCACCTGCACCCGTTGCACCTGCTGCTACGGCACCCGCTGCAACAGAATCCGCACCTGCAGCAACAACATCATCTTCTTCCGCTTCCAGCGCTCCCGTTGTGATCGTTCTCAGCAAGGAAGCTGCAGCTGATCTGTTCGTTGAGCAGCTCTACATCACGGTTCTTGACAGAGCTTCTGACGCTGAAGGTAAGGCAGAATGGGTAAACATCCTTCTTAACGACGAGGACGGTTTTGATAAGACTATCAACGGCTTCATGAACTGTGCAGAATTCGCAGACCGCAACATCAGCGATGACGAGTTCGTAGCTATGCTTTACAAGGTATTGTTCAACAGAACCGCTTCCGATTCCGAGATCGCAAACTGGACAGCAGCTCTTAAGAACGGCACATCAAGAAGTGCAGTCGTAACGGCTTTCCTTGACAGCTCTGAGTGCGAGACAGTTAACGAAGAATTCTGAACTTAAATAACAATACACCTCAACAATAAACTATTTGAAACCCCGGCGTAAAAACCGGGGTTTTTCAGCAGGTCAGTTCCTGATAGTGTTCCTAGTTATCTGAAAAACATAGAACAGTATCAGGAATAACAGTTCAATTTCCTGATGGAGTTCCTGATAATCGGTAAAAGTTGGAACATTGTAAGGAAATACGGTGCTATTCCCTGATGGAGTTCCTGATAATCGGTAAAAGTTGGAACATTGTAAGGAAATACGGGGCTATTTTGAAGTGGCAACGTAAAAGTTAAGGTAAGCGTTAGTTTTTTTGCAAAAAATTAACGGAAACATTAACTTTCGAGCGGAGACGTGCCGAAGCGAAGCGTGCCGAGGCGTCCCGAAGCGAAGCGGACGCTTAAGTCTCGTTCACTTTCACGCTGATCTTCCTGATCGGCTTATCCTTCAGCGCATTGAAAGACTCCGAAGACAGGACCGATTCTCTTAATGCAGCGGGGCCTTCGACATTGTATTTATTGTCGTAAGGGATCTTCTCACTATTAAGTTCAAAAGTGACATTGAGCTCAAGCTGATAGAATTCGTCATCTTCCGCAGGGGTCCAGCGCATGAGCGTGAACAGGCATTCGGAAGGAAGGCCGAACGCTTCATACGGGGAAGACCCTGCGGTATAGGTTATGTCTTCCTCGGGATTCTCCCGCGCGTTCTTTATGACGTCGAAGAATGTATTAACGATCTCTTCCAAAGTGCCGCAGGTCTTTACAGCCTTCTTAAGCTGTTTGCATAGTTCCTTCTGATCGTCGATGACCCTGTCCTCAGGCTCACTCTCGGCCATGTTGTCACTCTCGTCTATAAGCTTATAACCTCCGCCGGTCTTCTTGTATCTCAGATCGGTCGAGCTTACGAGGACGGTCTCATCACCTTCGCAGTCCACGACGGTCCGTCTGACCAGGACATACTCGCCTTTCAGAGCGACCATTCCGCCGCTGATGTTCAGCATCTCCGTGACCCTGCCGTCGCCGTTTACGATATAGTACGTGAAGTTCATGTGCTGTTCCATCCGCCCTACGATGTTGTACATGGCGCCGGTGTAATACCCGTCATGGTAATCGAAAACCTCGTAAGCATCGAACATCCCGTTAATGCTGTTCCACACTCCGGCGACGCGCCCGTCGGGCCGCAGATAGAAGGTGAGGTCGCTGACCTTCGGTCCGCTCTTATCCGAATCTATCCACGATCTTGCGCATCGTCCGATGTATTCGCCGTATCGGTCCCGGTCGATCAGTTCCCTGAGGCGCGGATCAGTATTGCGCCCCTCTTTCAATTCTTCATACATGAAGATGTCCGACTTGCGGATATTGTGCGAATCGTAATACTCTTTCATGCCGTCGATCAGGTCGGTGACTGAACTGAAATCCATAACGTTGTTCCTCCTGTTAATTCCGTTGTTCCCGTTATTTCCGTCTGTACCGGGACAGTCCGTTCGCTGCGGCAGTCACGGCGGAAAATTTCCCTCTTCCTTTGATGACCGGCTCAGGGTCGACCGCGACACCGCACTCATCCATATAATCAAGAAGCGCTGCCTTGTCGTCCCCTTCTACCGTCAGATATATGCCGGCCTTGGAAGGGTTTCCGCCGGCCCCGATGATCCCCGCGCAGGCAAAGACTGCGATGAGCACCGCCAGATACACCGCGAAAATGATAACCACCCGGTTAATAACCTTATGGAGCTTCTCAGTGTCCCTTGTCTCGGCCCTGACTCTCATTCTTCTTTATGGACGTAGAAGTAGCCGGACAGCTTCTCGGTCCTCATCACGTTGATAAAGGCACCGGGGTCGGCTTCCTTGATCCCCTTGATCACCTTGCGGGAATCGGACCTTGCGATGACCGAATAGACCACTTTTTTCTGACTGTGTTCGAAGGATCCTTCACCGTCCATTACGGTCGCGCCGTGACGGCAGAGATCGTAGATGATCCCGCAAACTTCCGTGGGCTTCGTCGTAACGATGAACAAGGTGGACTGCTGGAACTTGAGATACAGCGTGCGGATCACGATGGTCGACGCATACTGGAAGATTATCGAGTACAGGGCTTTGTCCCAGCCGAACAGCGCGCCCGCGGCGATCAGGATCAGCGCATTGAAGGCGAGGATGATGTTAAAGGCATCGAAGTTCTTCTTCTCTGACAGGTAGATGCTAATGAAGTCGGTTCCGCCCGACGTCGCTCCCGACAGCAGGCAGATGCTTATCGCGACTCCGTTTATTATCCCTCCGAAAATACTTATCAGCAGGGTATCCTGTGTTATGTCGAATCCGGGGAGTATATCGGTGAGCGTGCTCGCCAGAAGGATCATGAAGATCGAGTATACCGTGAACTTCTTTCCGATGTACCGGAAGCCTATATAGACGGGCACGGCGTTCAGTGCAAAGTTGATGATCGAGAACGGCGGTTCGTATCCCGTGAACATTAAGATTATGCGCTGGATAAGGAGCGTCAGGCCGTTAGCGCCGCCGGGGAAAAGGTCGCCCGCGCGGACGAAAGACTTTATGTTCAAAGCCATGAGCACCGCAGCGAATGCGATGGAGATGATGGTCTTGAGGTCTTTCCGCCAGTCGAATTTCATAATTATATTTTACACCCCGGCGCCTTCACCGTACAGTAAGACAATACAGTAAGACACACGGCTGTGATATACTTTGCGGTAGATAAGACACAGAAGAGGCGCTCATGGAAAAGAAACTTATACTGATCACTAATGACGACGGGATCGAGTCCGAAGGACTCATTAAGCTTGCAAAAGCCGCGGTCAGATACGGTGATGTGTGGGTGGTGGCGCCCGACCGCCAGCAGAGCGGAATGAGCCACAGCATCAAGTTTCCCAATCCCATGAACGTAAAGGAAGTGGATTACGGGATCGAAGGGGTTAGGGCGTTCTCGTGTGACGGCACACCCGCCAACTGCATGAATCTCGGTATACACGCGGTGCTTCCGCGCATTCCGGACTTATCGTTATCAGGCATCAACGCAGGTTACAACATCGGCATGGACATTCAGTATTCGGGGACCATCGGAGCGGCCTTTGAGTCGATCATCTGGGGGGTCCCGTGCATAGCCTTTTCGCAGGGGGAGGCGGGCAAGAGCGAGGTAACCGACCTTTATCTTGATCAGATACTCGGAAAGCTTATCGCGGAGCCTGTGGGGAAGAATCAGGTGTGGAACGTGAATTTTCCCTCGTGCAAAGCGGAGGAGTGCGGGGGCATCCTCTATGACCGCGTCGTGTCCCAGGAGAATTTTTACGATGACAAATATGTCGAAGCAGGTGTCGCGGAAGACGGCACACGTACCTTTAAAGTGGCCTTCGGAAGAAAATGGAAGGGTACCCCCGGAACCGACCTCGATGCGGTCGTAAGGAATTACGTGTCGGTCGGCAAGGTCACCAATCTTTGCTGAAGCGGCCGGCCAATGTACAGCAACAACAGGAAAAAGACGGCATTATAGGCGTTTTTATGCTTAAGGGGCTTCGGTCGCCTTTCCGCGCGCCTATTTTTCGAAAAAAAGCGGCATTATAGGCGTTTTTCTGCCTTAAGGCGTGCGGCTCATGTGGAAACTGGTTCAGCGCAGGCGCTGCAGGCGGCAGTTGGGGATAGGGTCCGCCCAGAATTCGGAGAGGTCACGTTTCTTGATCTGACACACGATGCTCGAATTCATCGCGCCGTGCCCGACGATCAGCACGTCTTTGCCCTCTGCGACTTGAGGCTCCGCGACTTCCCGCAGGAACTCACCCGTCCTCTCGAAAAGCTCATCCATGCTCTCCGCTCCCAGCGGCGGCTTATAAGCTTCGGGGCGTTTGAAGAAAGCGTACATCGGACAGTCGGGGAATGAATATGTGTTCGCGAACCCCTCGTAGATGCCGAACGCCATCTCCTTGAGCCTGTCATCGGTTATGATCGGGACGTCACGGCCCTCGAGCAGGATCTCTGCGGTCATGCGGGCGCGCTTCAACGGGGAACAGTAGCAGACGTCAAAATGTACGTCTTTATATTCAACTGCGGCTTCATGCGCCATCCTGAGCCCCGCTTCGTTAAGATCGGTCTCGGTCTGTCCCTGAAGCCTGTGTGCGACATTCCAGTCGGTAAGTCCGTGTCTCATTATGTAAAGCATGTTTTGATTATATCATCGAGCTATTCAAATCACGGTAACAATAAAATATAATTAATAAAATCCGCTTTACGATTCATTAAGGAGACTCATATGCTACTTACCATACTGGCGCTTATCCCCGTCGTCGCTCTTCTGATATTCATCTACGTTAAGGATAAGAACGAGAAGGAACCCATAGGTCTTCTTATCGGATTGTTCTTCGCGGGCATGGGAACGATAATAACAGCCATCATCGCGGAAGTGATAGGCGAGGCGATCCTGAATCTCATTCTGCCGTATACCCCAATCCTTAAAGCGATCCTCCTTGCGATGATCGTCGTGGGTCCCGCCGAGGAGTTGGGCAAATATGCGATCCTCCGTCTAATGACCTGGAAGAATAAGAATTTCAATTACAGCTACGATGCGATCGTATATGCGGTCTTCGTCTCGCTCGGATTCGCCTGTCTCGAGAACGTCGGCTACGTATTCATGAACGGCATCGGAACCGCCGTGATCCGCATGCTCACTTCGGTCCCGGGACATGCGGCATTCGCGGTATTCATGGGTTATTTCTACAGCAAGGCAAAGTTCGCTTCGCTTACGGGCAGGAAGAGCGACTGCACAAAGTACAAGGCACTTGCCATTATAATCCCCATCGCGCTCCACGGATTCTTTGACGCGGTCGTATTCGCAGGTGAGGCATCCGGGTCGGACTTCGGCGCCGGAATTGCCATCATTATCTGGTTCATCTTTGTCATCGTACTGCTCGTCTTCGCATTCATATGCGTCATCAAAGCATCAAAGAACGACTTCCTGATCGTGACATTGCCGGACAACGCGCAGACCGTCTACAGACCCCAAGTCGCCGGCAACTGGACATGCGCCTGCGGCAAGGTCAATTATTTCAACTTCTGTTCTGAATGCGGCAAGCCGCGTCCGATGGTGAACACGACGTGGCACTGTCCGAAGTGCGGCACCTTGTGCGCCTACAACTTCTGCGGCAACTGCGGCACGCCGAAGCAATAAGAGGCATCAATAAAGGGCTGCCCCGCTATGAAGAGGACAGCCCTTGTTTTTATCCCTTTATTCCTTAATCCTTTAATCCTTAACCTTCTTCAGCGGTATCAGCCGTTGCCGCAGCTGCCGGCGCAGTCACCGGTGCGGATGCCGCTTCATCCATCACACTGCTCATGTCGATCATCGGGATGATCCCGCCGTCTTCGCCTGACTGTATCATAGGCAGCCTGCCGTCCCATCTGGTGATGGTCTCGTAACGGATGATGTTGGGCGTCAGCGACTCTTCCCTGATGGAGTTCGCTTCGGCCTCAGCCTCGGCTGCGATCAGGAGAGCGTCCGCCTGAGCCTGCGCTGATGTCCTTGTTACCGTTGCCTGAGCCTCTGCCTGCTCGATGGATCTCTGGTTCTCGATCTGCTGTGTCTGATAGCGGATCTGCGCGGCCTGCTGCTCAGCGATGACCTGATTATAGGAATCCTCGTAGTCGGCATTGTTTACGACGACCTTGATGATGGTGATCGTATCCTCGCCGTACTTCTCATCGACTGAAGCCTGGAGAGCCTGCGCGATCGCGGGCTCGATGATGCCTCTGTTCGTCGCATCGATCGCCGAGAACTGCTTGGATGCCGTCTTCACCGAAGATGATACGAAGCTGCTCGTAAGGAGCGTATGCTCATAATCATTCACATTCGCGACCAGCCATGCCGATCTGCCCGAATTGATCCTGTAAGTGATGTTGATGCCCTCGTAGTACAGGGCGGTACGCTCGCTCGTCTCACTCCAGATCTGGCCTTCGATCGTAACATCCTGCTGCTTGTTGTTGACAAGTCTCACCGTATCGATGAACGGGATCTTCATCGTGATGCCGGAAGAGATGTTCTCCTGCGCCACCTGGCCTAATCTCACGCGCACGCCGGTGTAGCCCGTAGGCACGATCTTAATAGAATCTGCGATCAACAACAGGGCTGCGATAACGATGAGTCCCGTTACGATCAGTCTTGCCGTAATCTTGTTCTTCATTTACTTATCCTCCACTTATGATTATTATTGAAATGAATTATATATAAATCTGACAGGATAAGGTATAAGAAAAGTTAAAAATGGATTCAGCGCAGATCAGAGACGAATTTTTCGAGCAGTATAAGGACTTTTATGCAGGCGGTCCGGTGCCTCAGTATGCATCGAACGACTTCGCCTACTATCTCGAGTGCCACCGCAAAAGACTCGACGACAAAGGCATTACGGCCGTTAAGAAGATCGAGAGGATAGAGGACGACATCAACAAGGTCCTTCATAAGGAGAAGCCGCCTTATGTTCTCGACATGACATTCAAGGAATGCAACTACGAGACTGAGTACTACAAGGACGGCACTTTCCTCGCGCGTTCCGACAAGGACACCGAGACGCTCTACTGCAACGTCCTCCATAAGCCCGGCTATCAGGAAGAGACCATAAGTTGCCCCAACTGCGGACACTCTGCCGGCTCGAAAAGCTTCATCAACGGCTGCCCGATGTGCGGCACCAGATTTAAGACCTTCAAGTTCTTCCCCTGTGTCACGAGCTTCTATACACTTCCGAAGTTCATCGACAGAAGCAAGACGGAGAGAAGTCTCAAGGACGTCGTCAAGCTCGGCGTCATCCTCGCGGTGATCGTCGCGATCGGCGTCTTCCTTTATAACTGGCTCGCTGAAGGATCGCTGGGAGCCGGCATATTCTTCGGCATCATCGCAGGTCTTATCACGGGCTGGCTCGGCACGATCTTCCTTTATCTGGGATTCTCACTGATCCTCGGCATAACCGCTTTCTCCAGGATGTTCGCCCAGGCCGCCGACACTTCGGACATCCAGGCTGCCCGCCTTACGAAGAAGAGATTCGAGACCGACATGGCGCGGTATTTCAACGACTTCTCATATGAGTATTTCGAAGGCAAGATCCAGGACCTTCTGAAGTCGATCATATATTCCGACAACCGGAGTGACCTGTCCATCTATAAGGGACAGGATCAGCTCGGGTTCCTGGACGACGTCATCGACGTCGAATACAGGGGCGGATTTAAGTACTTAGGTTCAACGGTCGTAGGCGATGTCCTTCATGTGAGGCTGATCAACTACGTGTTCTGCGAAGTCTGCATCGACGGCAAGATCAAGAAGTACCAGCGCAGTTTCAACATGGAACTGATAAGGCGTCTTAACCGGGCCGAGGACTTGGGCTTCTCCGTTCACGCGGTCAACTGCAGCACCTGCGGCGCGACCTTCGATGCCATGCACGAAGAGAAGTGCCCTCACTGCGGACATCCGTACGAACTCATCAACGACGACTGGGTCGTCATATTAGTGAGACCCGGATAATCATCCGATCCAGATTGCAAAAACACCCGATTAGTGTTAAACAAGAAACATCTTATTTAATAAAGGAATCTTTACCATGAGCGAGAACGGCAATACTTACGACAGAAGAACCGCGAAGACCCGCAAGGCCGTCGTCAATGCGCTGGCAGACCTGCTTGCCGAGAAAGAGCTGCACAAGGTTACCGTTAAGGAGATCACGGAGATCGCCGATATCAACCGCGGCACCTTCTATAAGCATTACCTCGACGTATACGACCTCTACGATAAGACGGAGCAGGAGATCATGGTGGATCTGGGCATGCTGGTCCTTCAGCTCGAGGACCTTCCTTCCGATCAGTACTTCACACACCTGATCGATTATATCGACGAGAACCGTCCCGTCTTCAGGATGATATTCAGCCCCAACAGCACGAACAAGCTGCGCGACAGGTTCAACAGATGTCTCGAGGGCTCCTTCAGGGCGTATGAGGCCGAGAAGAAAGACACATCCGTAAAGGACATCACGCTGAGATATCAGACGAATTACCGCTCCAGAGGCTGCGTCGCCATCATCTCGCTGTGGGTAAAAGGCGGTTATGCGGAGTCCAAGGACTTCATCGTAAAGATGCTCTCAGAGCTCGACTCCAACACGGAGAAGTTTATCTCGAAGACCAAGTAAAAGATCTCTTCATTGTTACGCCGGGGGCAGGATTCGGTATGCGATATCCTCGTACTCGGCGTATTTTTTTGCTTTCAGCAGCTTCTTTATATCGCGCTCCCTGCCTTCGAGGAGCTTCTGCCAATAAGTCCACAACTCCCTCATCTTGTGAAGGACGTTGATATCGGGCGCCATGATCTTCTGATATTCGTGATAGAGGGCATCGTGGAATCTTCTCATCTTAGCGAAGTCGGTCTCCTTCGTGCCCCCCTTGAGCTTGTCCGCAAGAGACGGATCTGCGATCAGGCCCCTTCCGATCATCACGGGATCAAGGCCGCAGTTCAATTGCTCTTTCAACCCTTCATAGTCCGCGGAGGTGAATATGTTTCCGTTGTACACGAGCGGATTTTTTGAATGTTCCAGCGCGTATGCAAAGTATTCCTTGCGGGGTTCGCCCTTGTAAAAGTCCGATCTTATCCTGGGGTGCACGATCAGCTCACTCACGGGGAACCTGTTAAAGATGTCCACCAGATCATAGAACTCGTCAGGATTATAGTAGCCCAGGCGGGTCTTGATCGATATCTTTAGTCCCTCGGAGGCGCCGTAAAAATAAATGCCATCAAGAAACTTACGAAGCTCGTCCGTATCGGGCAGGAATCCCGCCCCTTTGCCCTTGGCGCAGACGGTTCCGGAAGGACAGCCGAGATTAAGGTTTATCTCCTTATACCCCATCGAGTGAAGCTCTTTGGCCGCCTCGATGAAGCAGTCCGACCTGCGCGTCAGGATCTGTGGGACGAGGTTTATACCTTTGTTGTTCTCCGGGGCGACGTCTTTACGCTCGCGAGGCGTCAGCGGACAATTCTCCGAAGGCGAGATAAACGGCGCGAAGTACTTGTCTATATTCCCGTAGATCCCGTCATAGACTTGGCGGAATATATACCCTGTAATGCCCTCAAGCGGCGCGAAATAGATATTCATGTATCAGTTGTACATTATGCCCGTGTTAAGTGCAAGCAAAAAGCGGATGCTCACCGCATCCGCCTTGTAATCAGTTCAGATAAGATCACTCCGAGTGGAGAGATCAGCTATCGCTTCGGCTCCGCAGATGCGGCCTGCAAAGCATACGAATCTATAAGGCCCTGAGCCTCAAGCTCGGCGAGTTCATCACACTTTGATGAGAGAATATAATCCTCGATGTAATCGGAGGCCTCTCCGCCTGTAACCTTTTCCATCTCTTCATTGTTAAGTTTCTTAGTCTCTTTCATTGTTCTTTTCTCCTGTATGAACAGTTTAAGTTTGTCTCAACCGGAACTATTCTGACATCCGAAAAGACCGAAACCAATCAGTAATGTCACCCGGGAGTGTCGCTTAAGCAACAGGTGTGGGGGAGAGTGTGGAAAATCGGTATGCGAAAAGCAGATATCTCTGCTGCGGTGTTCGCGATCATCTTGGAAAGGTCAAGCCGCTCGCCGTTATAGGCAGTAACGTCAACATGATCTCCAAACAGTCCCCTTGCAAGTTTGCCGACCTTCCTGCCGTCCTTCATGCGCGAAAGTACCGACTCATCAATGACGGCTTCCTCAGGCTTGTACTGCCTTAACCAAGCCATCTTCGCGCACTGCCATAAACCTGTGTACTTTGACTTTGATAGATGGACCATAGGGACCTCCGGATGATGAGAATACTACCTTTATATTATGGCTCAGATGTAGTGACGATGTGTTTAATGAATGTTTATGAATGTGTAAATAGTTGGTCAAGAGGGATGGGTAGAATACTAACAGAAACCATAGAATGGCGAGTAATCTGAAAGTCGCATTAAGGCTAAGTATTATGTGATTGAGTACGTTACGGATGGAGAAACAATTATGAGAAGTCAGCAAGATTGGGTAAAGGATTTGATGTATCTTTTTGTAACAACGATGGGCAATTGTAACGGCGATATGTTAGATGTGGGTTACAGTTATACGATTAATGCGGCGATTGATAATTATTCATTAATATATCGGGTAAATGATAAGAACATTAATCTCTTTCAGCAAAGATACGTTAAAGCGTTTAGAAATGAGTACTACAAGAACATTATTCTAAGTAAAGATGCTTACGAGCAACTCAAAGAAGTTGGGGATAGTAATGAAGATCTGAAAAGGGTCCTTCATGGGGAGCACCTAACCCCCAATTCGTATATTCGACGCCAATTGAACGATATCCTTGTGAGTGACGATTGGCACAAAGATAACATGGATAATAGAATCAAAGATAGAATAGAGTTGCTCTTTTCAAATTCAAAAATATGCATAATCACTAAAAGAGAAAAGAGTTTTTTGGATCAGGCAGGAAGAAAGTATACCCAACAGGATATAGACTCATTCTTAAAGTATATCAAGGAAAAAGGTATTACTTTACGTGAAGGGGCTGAGGACTTGTATAAAAATCTTGTGAATGAATACACAAAAACAAGTGGATTGGGTACAATTCGATTGTATTTATTGATGATAAAAGAGAGTGTGCCGTTTGTCGATTCCGAAGGAAAACCAATGGAGTATGAAGCCGCTTATAAGTGGTTAACGGATGGTGATTATAGTGCGTAATGGTTCTTTGACTACGCGGAACAGTAATGCTGCGGTTAATATGTATGAAATAACTTTGTTGAACAGTAAATATCCAATGAAATATGGAGGTTGTTAGTATGAAATCTATAAGTGATTATAGCGATTTAATCAAACTGATTCCAGCAGAATGTCAGTCCTCAATTATTAAAAAGGCTGTATGGGATCGGTTTAATTATGACGTTAAGATTAAAGAAGTTATATTTGGAAGTAATGAAGAGGTGGAAATATCAAGAGCGGATATTTTTTCTGAGAAAGATATAAAGAAGAAGATAGTTATGATACTGATGTGGGGTTATCCTTCGGGCGGCCGTGGCAGTAATATTCAGAGTGTTCTTACTAGTATTGATGATTTAGTTGGATTACTTTCAGCAGCTGCTGGAAAGAATTTCGGGAGAACTAAGGCAAACGAATTGTTTAAAGAACTTGGAAAGATTGGTGGATTAGGTGTTTCAACATGGACCAAGTTCTTGTATTTTTTTAAAGTATCAGTCGATTCAAATAAATGCCAAATATTCGATATGAAAATTGTAAATTCACTAAACAAAAAACAATTTAGCGAACTTGCATTAAACGACATACAAGAATGGAGACAGAATAACGAGCATTATTATCGATATATTGTATTTGCGGATGAACTAGCAAGAGACTTGGGTGTTTCAGCTGAACAAGTGGAATTATTCTTATTCTACTTTAACCTTAACTATAAATTCTAGTGCAACCGAAACGTTCCGTACGAGACAGGAAGATTATAGTTACCGTGTTAAACACAAAAAGAGATAAATGAACCTCAAAGACACCAGCAAATTCATTTCGCTCATCCTTCGTCATAAGCCCGAGACTATCGGGATTACTCTTGATGAGTACGGATGGGCGGATGTCGATGAGTTGATTGCCGGTATATCAAAGACCAGGCCGATCGATAGGGCTATTTTAGAGCAGATCGTTGCTGAGGATGAGAAACAGCGGTATTCGTTTAATGAGGATCATACTCTCATCAGAGCCAATCAGGGGCATTCGATCCCTGTTGATGTGGAGCTTGAAGAGAAAGAACCGCCGGAGTTTCTGTATCACGGTACAGGGGAGAAGTATGTTGCGTCTATCGAAGCACAAGGACTTATACCGAAGTCGCGTCTTTATGTGCACCTTTCCCCGGATGCTGATACTGCACGGCGTGTCGGACAGCGTCACGGGAAGCCTGTTATTTTCGTCGTGAAGAGCGGTGAGATGTATAGGGACGGCATTAAGTTCTACCAGTCTGTTAATGGTGTGTGGTTAGTGAAAGAAGTGTCGAATCGGTATTTGGATTTATAAAGATGTAATGTACGATAAATGTCCCATACCGGGTGATAGATTAATGGCGGTAAGATTTTCGAACAAAAACAGAAGATAAAGGAGACATTGATATGAAAGAGTATAAGCTTAGTTGCGGTGTAACTTTGAATTATTCCTGTTTTGATGAAAAGCACGATTGTTATTCTTCAGATATAGAATGGCGCGGATTTGGTTATTCGGAAGTACCTACTACGTTTACTCCCGATGAAGATGATCCCGACAGTTATGATTGTTCCGTTGAACTGTTTGAAAGAATTTATGCCCGCAGGGAATTGTGGTTCATGAAGGCTTATCATCAGTTGAAGCTAAAGCTGATAGATGATATTGAGAGCAGTGGAGAGAACTACGAAGATTATGTTACCGAATATCGGGATGGCAGCAGGGTTTGCGGCCCGCAGGTTCCCTCTTTATATGCTACTACGTATGCATTTTTCGATGAGCTTTTGTGTGAAATTGCTTTATGCGGAGTCATATTGGGAAACGAAGGTGAAGTCATATTTGCTTTCTATGACGCTTCCAGAGAATGCTATTACGAGGTGCAAGGTACGGAAAACCAGGGGTTTACTTCTGTAGAGCAAATTGATGGTGATATGGAGTAACAGATTAAAAGTAAGTGATTGCGACTTTGACGGAGGAAATCTCATATGCCGGATAACAATACCAGAAGCGGCCGCAGAGATTTGTATGATCATTTGATTAATGCCGGAGTAATTCAGGCATTGAATGTTTACGATTCAGCTTGGATTAGAAATGCCGGTATTGATCATCTTGACCCGGACGATGAGCTATATGATCCGGATATGTCTGAATATGATACAGAAGGCGAGAACATACCTGATGAGGATTACTGCCCTAAGTTTACAATCTGCCTTTCAAATGAGACATACTGCAAAGATGGGGAGAATCCGTATCCGGAAACAGTTCGAATAATCACGCTTATCTGCAAAGATCTCGAAAACGGAATACTTATGGTATCTAGAGGCGGTACCCGCACTGTTGATCATAAGACTATTAACGTGTGCATTGATTTTGAGTCGGGTATTGTAAGAAACACTAAAACAATAATAGAAGCAATTATGTATTTATTATAAGAGACGGAAAGAGCTCAGTTTTTATAAATGATTATGTCTACCAGACCTGCCAGGGGATTTCATAGTCTTTTCGGTATTTGTTGCCTCTTAAGATGTATGATTCTTCGTCTATGTTTTTCCCGTTTCTTCTAAATCTTCGCTTTGCCTGTGTCTTGAAGTACTTGGCTCTTCTCGGAAGTCCTTTCCTAAGTATAGATACAGGAACAGTTTTAATGATCCGCTCATTATTTCTGACAATGTAAACAGTTCTCTCGGTCTCATGGTAATATCCGCCCCTTAACCAACTGTACGTGTCATTATTGCATTTCCTGATGCGGTTGGCCTTGGTGCGGCGGGTCTCGTCGATCCGGCTACGGTGACGGGCCTTTTCCTTGTTGCTGTCGAAGTAGGTTTTGACCTTGGACATGATATATCCTCCCGATGTTATTGTAGGGGGAGGGATGGGCGATTATTGGTTCATGTAGTATTAATAAATCCGGGTTAATCAACACTGGTGCATGAGTCTGTCGGTTAAGCGACAAAAGGGATGAATATCAATCATTGGTTCTCCTTCTCGCAGATGGTTAAATGAGCTTGTTGATACAAACCATTGGAGAAGGAAATAACAATGAAGAACAATAATTATGAGATAGATAATAATCAGCTTGAGAAAGTTTCAGGTGGTGATTCCGGTTTGGATCCCAATAACATGACACCGGAAGAACAGATGGCGGAGCTCAAGAAAAAGCTTGAGGAATTCATGCAAACCGAGCAGGGACAGAATCTGGGATTTCCTGATGATAAGCCGGGCGGATATGTCGGTAACGGCTTCGGTGGCAATCCGTTCATTGACCCTAATGCACTTCAGTAATTTGCCCAAATTACTCTCCAGATACAACGAAGGCCGGCCTTGCCGGTCTTTTATGTTGTTGACAATATATCGATAACTATATCCTGCTATCTTGAACTGATATATATCGCGATATATACTATTGGTGAAAGGCAGGTGAGGGCAATGATGACAGCCAAGATCTTTGAGAACGGCAGAAGTCAGGCGGTTCGTTTACCCAAAGAGTGTAGATTCTGTACGGAAGAAGTTATGGTTAATAAGATTGGAGATATTGTTATGTTGATTCCGAAGGACGAGAAGTGGAAGACCTTTATGGCTGCTATCGACATGTTCTCCGAAGATTATATGAAGGACGGGAGAGCCGATCAGGGTTCTCAGGAGCGAGAATCCTTATGAGGTATATGTTGGATACCAATGTCCTCATAAACTGCATTAGGAAGAGATCAGACAAGCTTCTTAAGAGGCTGAGTGATATGGATCCGTCTGATGTATGCATATCTTCTCTTACATATGCAGAACTGGTTCATGGGGTAGAGAAAAGCAAAGAAGTCGAACGGAACAGATTCGCTTTAGCACTTATGCTTGCGAACTTCGAGATTCTTGATTTTGATGTGAATGCCGCCAACGATTATGGAAAGATCAGAGCAGATCTCGAGAGTAAAGGAGAGCCCATCGGACCTTTTGATATGCTGATCGCGGCACATGCTCTTTCGCGAGGTTGTGTGCTGGTGACGAATAACACGAGAGAATTCCAGAGAGTAGACGGACTTAAGGTAGTCGATTGGATGCGCTGATCATATCCCCGGATTTCCTAAGCTTCCGAAGAGCCCTGTGAAGGCCGGCCTTGCCGGTCTTTTATGTTGCAGATGTACTCTTTTTGGTTCATCGCGTTGTTTATCCTGCTCTTGCAGGAGGTGAGAGTATGGATATTGTTAAACGCGTGAAAGCTTTATTTGAAGCCTTGGCCGATAATGCACCTGGTAATGAGCCCGGTAATGCCTAACGCAGATCTGATGTATAAATTATCATCCTGTTATCATCCTTTTCGAGAGCTCGCATGCGTGGTAACATTGTTAAATGATCGATATAAGGATTGCTACCAAAGACGATATTGAAGCTTTGATGAGCAGCCGCCTTGAGATGCTCAAGGTCGTGAACGGTCTGCCGGAAGACTATGTATTTACTGATCAGATAATAAACGAGAGCCGCGATTACTTCCTGAACGGGGATCATTTGACTGTTCTCGCCACGGATGGAGACGAGGCCGTCGGCTGCGCATCGATGAGCTTTATCCGGATAATGCCGACATTTGGACACCCCACGGGGAAGAGGGCGCACCTCATGAATGTCTATACGAGGAGTGAATACCGCCGTCGGGGGATAGCGCGCAGGATGGTTGAGCTGCTTATAGATGAATCCTGGAAAGCAGGCGCCACGGAGATCAGCCTCGATGCAACCGAATTGGGAAGACCGCTGTACGAGAGTCTGGGATTTACGGATTCAACGGAATGCATGGTCCTGACGCGGGATAAGAGGTAGTACCAACAAAGTCCGCCAGCAGCTGCAGGAATGAAAGAGATTCTTGTTATAACAGGAAGAACCGGATTAGGTTGTTCCCTTATTCTTACAGATTGTCCTGATAAGCCATACGATGAACATGACTGCCGCATAGGCGATGAATGAGCAGAACGCCATAATCATCTGACCGAAGCCGGCCCATGTGTTGTTGTCGACACCTATCATCCAGAAGGAAAGTGTCGCAACAGCGGCAACTGCTCCGAGTATATGTGTCACGCATGTGAGAACAGGATACGTGTTTCTGATCTGCCTCCCCTGCTTTATGAGCACCAGCGTCAGAAGGATGAATACTATAGTTTCCGCGAAGATCGCTTCCACCCAGCTCTGCCCGAGCGCGATGCCAATTCTGCCGGGTACCGTAGTGTACCTGTAATCATCATCAGTCCAAACGGTCTTAAAGACACTTCCGTCTCTGAGTATTACCTGGACTGTATCACCGACCTGCTTGTCCGGAGGCGTGAGCAGCTCGACTGATCTGCCGCCCATATCAGCATCGAAGGCCGCCCTTTCGCCGGGATAATAGTCGACGTACTCTGCCGTAAGAACGGCATCCTCTACCGTTACATTTGCCTTGAATTCCCGGACCAGATTAAATCCGAAGATGGTCAGATTGGCGATCAGGCACCATAAAGCTATTATCTTGATCCCGTATAAGATATGAACAGATGTCTTCTTCCACATAACAGTCACCTCTCAGCCTTAAATGCGTTTATCTGTGTCCTCTAAGCACATAATAGAATATTTAGTTTGATAATCAAACTAATTTTTCGGCAATCCTGTGGCAGAAAAGTGAAAGAAGACCTGAATTACGTGTTTCCTAATGCCTTGTTGATCGTATCTACGTCAGGAAGGTCGATGCCGACTTTCTTCTCGACGGCGTTGATAGCATCGTCAGCAGTCTTCTTGGCAGTTGCATCCTTAGTCACCTTTTCCAAAGCATCCTGTGCAACATCTTTTGCCTTATTAAGATCGATATCCATAAATGAAACCTCCTAAAGATTATGTTCTAATTGTATCATTCAATTTACAGAGGGGGCGTCTCCAGATATTAAATCATCAAGCTCCGTTGCAAGGAAGCCGTCTATGGACATTTTTTGGGCCGGTAACGTAATTACATAACCACTTTTTGTCCATGGAGGAAGGCATCCGTGAAAAGACGTAGGCTTTTGTTAGGCAAATGACAGGCGTGTGCTTTTCTCTTCAAAGAATGATCGGATAGCAAAAGCCCCGTGATTCAATAACCACGGGGCTTTATTCTTGGAGCCGCTTGTGGGACTCGAACCCACGACCTGCTGATTACAAATCAGCTGCTCTACCAACTGAGCTAAGGCGGCACACGCGAAGGAATTATATGAGATGGATTGTTAAATGTCAAGCGCTGGATTGGAATAGTAACTTCCACAGTTGGCCGACGTCAGAGCCAAGTCTTGCAGGATTCTCCATCAGATCATAAATTTTGGCGTTTTTAAATGATCTATGGAGAATTATGCGCTTGAAAAGCAGGGAATTCTCCACTCCGTCTTAAATTTGCCTGTAATTTAAAGGTGAGTGGAGAATTGCCGATGCCAGACTGTCATTCGCGGTTCAAGAATAATTGACATATGCGGTTATTAAAAATAAAATAATAAACGGTTTGAAAGACCAAGCAGATAAATACTCGGAGGTATTAATAATGGCTGAGAATAAGTGGATCTGTCCCGCTTGCGGACAGGAGAATGACGGCAAGTTTTGTGTAGGCTGCGGAGCTGCCGCGCCGGTTGCCCAGGCAGCCGCTGAGGCTGTCGAAGCAGTTGAGAATAAGGTTGAAGAAGCAGCCGCTGAGGCAGCTCCTGCAGTAGAAGCAGTTGAGGCTGCAGCAGAAGCTCCCGTGGCAGCAGCGGCAGCGGTTGCAGCCGAAGCGGCAGAAGCAGCACCTGCAGCAGCAGAGGCAGCTGAAGCAGCGGCTGAGACGATATCGGTTCCTTCGGAGCCTGCTTATGACACCACACCGGTAGATCAGATCACAGAGCCCATCGCTCCGCTCGTATCTGAAGAAGAGATCAATCCGGCTCCCGTGGATCCTGATAACTTTGTTCCTGCAGAGCCTGATCATTCTGCTCCCGTTGAGCCCGCTTCCGCAGGTTCTTACTCATCTGCGGCGCCCCAGCCCGATTACTCTGATCCCGATAACTTTGTACCCGCTCCCATGCATCCCGAGAAGCAGAACAGCTATTCCGGCGGATCCTCCGCTTCTTCTGCAGAGCCCAAGCCCGCAGGATACACACAGGCGCTCGTCGGTCTTATCCTTGCTATCGCAGGCATCATATTGCTTTGGGTTCCCGGTCTCGGCATCGGTCTTGCCGTCGCCGGTCTCATCCTCTCGATAGTATCGAAGGGCAAGGGATTTACAGGCGGAATGAGAACAGCGGGATTTGTTATCTCTTTGATCTCTATCGTCCTTTCTGTTATCGGTACTGTCAGCTGCATCGCATGCATCGCCTGCGGATACGGATGCTATTAATAACTGATGCATCCTTCTGTTGAGATTTTTGGCAGAACGATACCCGTATATGGACTAATGGCGGCCGCAGGTTTGATCTGCGGCCTGCTTTTTGTCTTTTTCTGCGCAAGACGGTATAAGCTTGACGCGGAGAACGCAGCTTACATTTATACTTTCGGGTTCTTAAGCTGCGGAGTCGGCGCCAAAGTGCTCTATGTGATCGTTACGGCAAAGCAGATAATCGCGGATATCAGTGCTCTCGGTCTGATCCCGGCGCTGACCATGCATATACAGGGCGGACTCGTTTTCTATGGAGGACTGTTCGGTGCCATAGCAGGCGCGTTCCTTACTGCGCGTTATCTTAAGTGCGACATACGTGAGTATTATCCCGCTCTGGTCCCGGGGATCGCGATTATGGCGGGATTCGGACGCATAGGATGTTTTCTTACCGGCTGTTGCTACGGCGCCGAGACGTCTTCCCCGATCCATGTCGTTTATCCCGAAGGCGGGATCGTTCCCGGAGGGATCCCGCTTGTTCCGGTTCAGCTCTATGAGGCGGCATTCGACTTTATCCTCGTTATCGTTCTCGTCATCCTGAGCGCAAAGTCCGAAGGCATAAGACCGCATCTTCTTAACCTTTACTGCCTGCTCTATGCCGTGTTCAGGTTCATACTCGAATTCTGGCGCGCGGATTCCATACGAGGCTCGCTGGGCCCGTTCTCGACATCACAGTGGATCAGTCTGTTCCTTATAGTATTTGTATCCGTAAAAGAAGTGCTGAACGCCCGTCGAAAAGCAGAGAATACCGTCTCTTAAATGATATAATCAGTTCATGGCGATAATCACTATCTCAAGACAAAACGGAAGCTTAGGAGATGAACTTGCACAGTATCTGGCAGGCAAGCTTTCATGCGATATCATCTCCAGGGCATATGCGATGGAGCACTTCTTCGGCGGAGAATCGGAGAAACTGTCGGACAGCGCAAGGTTCTTCCTGACCGAAGTCCCCGGAAGGCCCGGCGTGACTTATAAAGATCTGCTCACGGAGAAGATCATTAAGGAAGCGGATTCGTCCGGAAAACTCATAGTACTGGGTCTCGGAGGATGCGCCATGCTCGAGGACAGGGAGGATACGGTCAATATCCGCGTGCTCGCGAGCCTGGATACCCGCAGGAAGCGCATCGCCAGAAGATATAACATCTCGGAGGAAGAAGCCGAGTCTACCATAATGGTGGGGGACAGGAAGCATAAGAGGTTCGTGAGCATTCTTTTCGAGCAGGATCTCGCGTCGCCCGAGCTGTACGATCTTACTTTAAATACGGACGACATCTCGGTGGAGGAGTGCGCTGCTGCAGTTCTTGCGCTGCTTGAGAAGAAGAACGAACGGCTGAAGATCACGTCGCAGACCAGAAGCGACGAATCCATAGACCATCAGACGGTCACGCCCGTATTCAAGAACGAGACCGAGGAGGAATTCGCGAAGATCCTCGACATGTACGGGATCGAATGGATGTACGAGCCCAAGACGTTCCCGATCGAATGGGATGCCGAGGGCAATATCAAGATGGCGTTCTCGCCCGATTTCTATCTTCCCAAGTTCAACCTCTATCTTGAGCTCACGACGATGGACCAGAAGTATGTGACGAAGAAGAATAAGAAGGCCAGGATGGTGATGGAGCTCTATCCCGGAACCAATGTGCGCATAGTTTATAAGAAAGACTTCCAGGAGCTTATCGAGCGTCTGAAGCAGTTCGGAGGATGAGATGAAGGTTCTTGACGGAACTGTCGATATCACGAAGAAGGTCTATGACGAAGAGGTGATCGCAGCCAGGGTGAAGGAGCTCGGCGCGCGGATCACCGCCGATTACAAGGGCAAGGAACTTATAGTCATCGGCGTCATTAAGGGGTCCGTGTATTTTTTCTCCGATCTGACGCGCGCGATCGATCTGCCCATAAAGATAGACATGATAGGCTTCGGCAATATCCCGGATACCACGTCCAGGACAGGTGTCGTTAAGATTACGAAGGACATAGACATCGATATATCGGGCAAACATGTGCTCGTTGTCGAAGATGTAATAAGGACGGGCCTTACCACGGCATACCTGATCCAGAATCTTGAGGCGAAGTGCCCGGCGGACATAGAGATAGCGACTATGCTTCTGAACCCCGACCGTCTGCTCATGACGATCCCGGTCAAATACTACGGCTTCGAGATCTCGGATTCATGGCTCCTGGGCTACGGCCTCGATTCGAATGAGGTCGGACGCAATCTTCCCTTTATCGCGCAGCTTGAGAAGAAGAGCTGATCCGCTCCTCACGCGGCTTCGAATCCTATACGCCGTTTATTCTTACCGGCATCGCTCTTCCGGTCCGGAATATCGCAGGCTTCTATTGTAGTGAAGACATCGGTGCTTGTGTCAGGATCGTCGTATGAGATCCTGCACGCAAGGTTCATGCGCGCCTCCTCAAGAAGACTTCTTATGAATCTGCCGTTGCCGTAGCCTTCTTCCTTGCGGGCTTCTGTGACGATCTCTCTTATCCTGCAGAGCGCTTCTTCCGTTATGGACATGGACTCGCGCTTTGCCATGAGCCTCGCTATGTCGATGAGCTCATCTACTGAATAGTCCTCGAAATGTACGTTGAATGCGATCCTCGATCTCATGCCGGGGTTCTTATCGAGAAGATCTTTCATGGGTTCCGGGTAGCCTGCGAAGATAACAACCACGTTGTCTCTGTGGTTCTCCATCTCCTGAACGATGGTATTGATGGCCTCGTCCCCGAAGCTGTTGTCCCTGTCGTCGATCAGGGAATACGCTTCGTCGATAAAGAGGACACCGCCCTGCGCTTCTTGGAATCTGGCCTTTACCTTGAGCGCGGTCTGGCCGACAAATCCCGCGATAAGGTCGGATCTTCCGGCTTCGATGAAGGTCCCCGTGGAAAGAAGGCCCTCATCCTTCATTATCTGCGCGAAAAGCCTGGCCACGGTGGTCTTTGCCGTCCCGGGGTTGCCCGTGAATGCCATGTGCATGGAAGCGTTCCGGACCGGGATGCCGCGGGAGGCCAGCGCTTTGTTCAGCTTGTGGTGGTTTATGATCTTGTTGATGATCTCCTTGGCTCCGTCAAGACCGGTCATCTCATCCAGTTCCCGGCGGGCATCGCCTGCAGCCCTTGTTTCCTTAAGGTCGGTCTCAGGCTCGGTGATATCTTCTTCTGTCAGAGCGAAGAGATCCTCCTTCGGGACACAGTCAACATCGTCATGTTCCCGGCTTAATCTAAGAGACTGATTGCTTATGGCATTATCGACAAGATTACGCACATATCTTCCGTTGCCGAAGTTGGTTATCTTCGACATTCTCTCGAATATGAAGTGAGCAGTCCTGACGGCGCCCTCCGTCACGGTGAATCCCTCTTTGTCTGTCATGTACCTGAAGATATCCGTGAGTTCATCGGCATCGTAGTCCGGGAAATCCACGACATAAGGGATCCTGCTCTTAAGGCCCTCGTTGCGTTCCATAAAGTCATCCATTCTGTCCTTGTATCCTGCAAGGATCACGATGACATCATCCCTGTTGTTCTCCATCTGTCTGATGAGTTCGGTTATGGCATGGTCGCCTGCGATGTCATATGCCTCGTCGATAAAGAGGACACCGCCTCTCGCGGACGCGAAGGCATTCTTTATATTGATGTCGGAACTAAGTCCCGTGAGGTCTGATCCGCCGTATTCCGCGAAGGCTCCGCTCTTAATGATGCCCCTGTCTTTGGCGATGCCCGCAAACAGTCTTGCAACGGTGGTCTTGGCGCTGCCGGGGTTGCCTTCGAAGATCATGTGCATGGAAGCGCTCCGGTAACCTGCGCCGCGGATCTTTCTTCTCTGTTTCTCCAGGAGGTCCGTGGCGATGATGCCGTCGATCTTCTTCTTGACTATATCGAGCCCGATCATGCTCTTAAGCCCGTCATAGGCATCTTTGCCTGAGGTGTTTCTGTCCAGCATAAATCCGTCGCCGGGCATAAGGTCATAGCCGGTATATACATTACGGCTAAGACACCAGGCGGGGAACCTTCCGGCGGCTTCCAGAAGGTCTGTCATCATTAATTCGTCTCCGGGCACAGTCCCGAGAAATTCTTCAGCCTGATCCTTGAATTCCGGATATCCCAAGTCGATGATCCTTTGGGTCATGTATCTTACGGCGCTGTCCCGGCTGCAGGAACCTTCTCTTAACATTACGGGTATCACACAGTCTTTGAGACCGGGGAGCACAGTGTATGAGAAGCCCGGGTCATCGACATTGTATGTGAATATGAACAGGCACTGGTCGCGGTATTTCTTAAGAAGGGTTAGGATATATCTGCTCGCAGTATCATATTCGGAAGACTCATTGCCGAAGCTCCCTGTAAGATCCATCATGATGATCCCGCCGTAGTAATTCTCTATAAGGTTCTCGATGGTGTGTTCTGATGACTTGAATATGCAGGGAGCGATATCGGAGATTATCCCGAGACGCCTGCTCTTTATGCGTCCGGCATCATATAGCCTCTGAGCGAGGATCCCGGCCATATCGGCGGCTGCCCCGATGCTCCTTCCGGAGATTACATAGTGAACGGGGTTTATGATGTCTGTCCGGGCATTTAACTTAGCATCGTGATCTTCGATGTTGGAGAGTTCCTTTATAAAGCCTTCATCGTAAGCATAAAGAGGTTCTATTCTTTGAACCGGGATGACTTTCTCCTCAAGCTCAAAGGGAAGATGGGCATCGTAATTATAACGGTAATCGAACATGCAAAGATCGGCTGTATCGATGATCCTTGAATAGAAATGATCCGCGAACTCTCGCCTTTTCGCTTCAAGGAGAAGGTTCTGGAAATCCGTCATGGTGATCTCTTCCGGGCTTTTGCTTATCTTGTTTATGCCGAATGTCTGTTTTAATGATCCCGTGATACCGCCGTAAGCTTCTTTGAAGCTCATATGTCGGTTGTCGTAGGAGAAAGCCGCAAGAAGGGAAGAGTTGTTCTCCTCCTTATAGATAAAGAAGCTCAATCCGCAGTTTAAGTTATTGTACATGTAACTGTTCAAGGAATTGATGGGGTTGTTGTAGGAATAATCCCTTAAGTCTATCCTGGAATTCTTCTCTATCTGCTCCTTGTCTGTTCTTAATGTTAACTTGTAATATCTCACGATCTGTCCCTCCCGTATCTGTTATCAGAGTGTGTATAGCTTGCGGACCTCCGGAGTGCAAAACGGGAAAACAAAAACCCGCGGGTCATTCCCGCGGGTTCGATGTCTTTGTTGCCTGATCTGTCAGAACTTATCGGGTCTGTGTACCGTATGGAGCAGCATGTGCGCCTTATGTGAATTGGGCGCCTCGTAGAACTCCTCGTAAGCCTTCTGAACGGACGGGTTCTCGTGTGAGAATCTGTACTTCTCGCTGCGGTCGAGATCGTAGAGCTTTGCTCCTCTTTTTGTCGCGCATTCCTGACCGTCGTGTATGGGCTGTCCGCCTCCTCCGACGCATCCGCCGGGACATGCCATTACTTCAACAAAATCATAATGCACTTCATGCGCGAGAAGCTTCTCTATAAGCGCCTCGGCATTTCCGAGACCGTTTACGACGGCTGCTTTGACCGTGATGTCGCCGATGTGATATTCGGCTTCCTTGTAGCCTTCGACCTCTCGCGTACTTCTTACATCCTTGAAGGTATCGGGATCGGGGTTGCTGCCGGTGATCAGGAAGTGGGCGCTTCTTAAAGCCGCCTCCATAACGCCTCCGGATGCGCCGAAGATAACGCCCGCGCCGGTGATCTCCTTCATGGGATCATCGCACTCGATCTTCGCGAGAGTATTCACGTCTATGCCTGCAGTAACGATCATGCGGTCCATCTCTCTTGTAGTCAGAACGATGTCGACATCGTGGCCCGCGTACTCTTCGTAGAACAGTTCCATCGTACACTCGTCTTTCTTGGCGACGCAGGGCATTACGGAGACAACAACCATGTCATTGGGATCCACGCCGATCTTCTGCGCGAAATAGGACTTCATGACCGCGCCGAACATCTGCTGGGGGGACTTGGCAGTGGAAAGACGGTCGAGCATCTGAGGATACTTTGCCTTGATCATTCTAAGCCAGCCGGGGCAGCATGAAGTGAACATCGGAAGATCCTTGGTGTCTCCCTCAGAGAAGCGCTTAACGAACTCGGTTCCTTCTTCCATTATCGTCAGGTCAGCCGAGAATGTCGTATCGAACACATAATCGAAGCCGACCCTCTTGAGAGCATCTGCCATGTGGCCCATGGTTGCATGCTCTTCGTCAAGACCGAGGCTCTCTGCCCAGGCTGTTCGGACAGCGGGAGCGACCTGGACAACGGTTACCTTCTTCTCATTCTCGATCGCCTTCCAGACCTTCTCCGTGTCATCTCTCTCGGAGAGTGCGCCGACAGGGCAGTGTGTTACGCACTGTCCGCACAGAGCGCAGTTTGCAGCCGTAATGTCACGGTTTCCGCTGACGGCAACGATCGATTGTGCGCCGGTGCCCGTAAGCTCCCAGACATTCATCTTCTGGACTTTTTCACAGAAGCTTATGCAGCGCATGCACGAGATGCACTTGGAGTTGTCTCTTATGAGAGGATAGTTCTTGTTCCAGGTTTTGTCCGCGAGTTCCTTGCGGTAGGGGTTGGTGTGTACGTTGAGCTCCCTGGCGATCGTCTGCAGCGAGCAGTTCTGGTTGCGTGAACATGAAGAGCAGTCGCCGTTATGCTGGGAGAGGATGAGCTTGATCAGTGTGCGTCTGTGGTGTCTGACCTTGGCGGAGTTGGTGAAGACGACCATGCCTTCTTCGACCGCCGTATTGCATGATGTAACGAGCTTATCCTTGCCCTCGACTTCCACTACGCAGATTCGGCATGCGCCAATCTCGTTGACGTCCTTAAGGAAACAGAGCTTAGGTATGTCTATGCCGAGCGCGGCGGCAGCCTCCATGATGGTGGTGCCTGCTTCTACTGTCAGATCCTTGTTGTCTATCTTTAAACTTACCATTCCTTTACTCTGCCTCCCTTGAATTTGCCGTAGCCGCAGTGATCGCACCTTAAGCATCTGCTTGCTTCCTGTATGCACTCATCATGCGTCATTGAATTCTCTACGCCTTCGAAGTCGGCTTTACGCTCGAAAGAAGGTCTTAACGTGAGGTTTACCCTTCCGCAGGGAACTCTGTCGGAGATCTCAGCTGCGGGTACTTCCACGTCACATGTGATCTTGTGGTTGAATCCGAGATACTGATCCACGTTATGCGCGAGGACCTTGCCCGCGTCGATCGCCTTGATGACGGTGGCGGGACCTGAAGCGCAGTCGCCGCCGGAGAATACTCCGGGGATATCGTCGAAGTCGCCCGAGGGCTTGGTGTTGATGGTATTCCACTTGGTTACGGGGATGCCGTTCTCGACGAAAGCTTCAGTCTCGATGTCCTGGCCGATGGCTACGATGATCATGTCGCAGGGGATGACGTACTCCTCTTCACCGGAAGGCTTTACGCTTGCTCTGCCGTTCCTGATCTCGCTGATCATCTGGGGGATTACCTTGAGGCCCTTAACGGTTCCGTCTTCGTTCTTGATGATGGCGGAAGGCGCCTTAAGAGTCATCATCTCGATGCCTTCTTCGGCAGCGGAATCGATCTCTTCCCTCAGGGCCGTCATGTCCGCGATCCTTCTTCTGTAGACGATGGCTACATCGCTGGCTCCCTTACGGACGGCAGTCCTAACCGCATCCATGGATACGTTGCCGCCGCCGATGACGCAGACCTTCTTGCCTTCAAGAGACTGCCCGCCGCCGCAGCCTGATGCTTCCAGGAATTCAACGGCGGAGATCACGCCCTTGGCGTCCTCCCCCTCGATGCCGAGCTTCTTATCTGTTGATGCGCCGATCGTTACGAGCACTGCATCATATTCATCTCTTAATGACTTCACGTCGACGTCTCTTCCGACCTTGACGTTGTATTTGACTTCCACTCCCGTGTCGAGGATGACCTTGATGTCGTTGTCGAGCTTATCCTTGGGAAGCCTGTAGTTGGGGATTCCGTAACGGAGCATTCCGCCTAACTTGTCGTGCATCTCATAGACAGTTGTCTGATGTCCCATGAGCTGAAGGAAGTATGCTGCGGAAAGACCGCCGGGGCCGCCGCCGACGATGGCGATCTTCTTGCCCGTGGAAGGTCCGCAGGCAGGAGCGGGAACTTCACCCGCGAGTTCTGCCGCCATTTTCTTGATGCCTCTGATGTTGATGGCATCATCGAGGATGTTTCTTCTGCACTTCTGTTCGCAGGGATGCTCGCAGATATAACCGCACGTTGTAGGGAACGGATTGTCCTTGCGGATAAGGCGGATCGCATCCGCATAACGCTCTTCTCTTACGAGAGCCACATATCCCGGGATGTCGACATGAGCAGGGCAGGTGGTTACGCAGGGAACAGGCTGTCCGTATGTGAAGGAGCACTTGCCCGTTCTGATGTGTGAAAGATAATCGTCACGGAATCCGGTAAGACTCTTTCTGGCGATCTCGGCAGCCTCGTATCCGATGGCGCAGTCAGCCGTCTCGATTATCGTCTGTGCCGTTTCATCAAGAACATCGAGGATGCTCTCGTCTGTACTGCCGTTTAATACATCATCCATCAGATTTGCCAGCTGACCCAGGCCTATGCGGCAGGGCGAGCATTTGCCGCACGACTGCGCGTGGCACATCTGAAGGAAAGCCTTGCTCATCTCGACGGGACAAAGACCGTAAAGAGAACTGTTGATCCTTCTTTCCATGTCTTTGTAAAGACCGTCAAGTACCTTGGTCGCTCTGTCGGGTGAGTTGAATTCCATTCTGCTCATGTGAACCCCCGTGTAATTATTTAATTGGATAAGGAGTATTCTAAACCATAGCCGCCCGAAAGTGAATGCGGCGCCTGATAATCATACTTAAAAGCGGGTGTGTCTAGACTGCGGTCAAATGCGCGACGACTTCGATATGGTGCGTCCACGGGAACATATCCACGGGCTGGACGGAAGTGAGCGCGTAAGAGCCGGAGCCTGCCAGCTGTGAAATATCGCGCGCAAGGGTTGCCGGGTCGCACGATATATAGCAGATCTTCCCGGGACGGAATGAGAGCAGTTTGCGGATCAGCGCATCGGCGAGCCCTTTACGAGGAGGATCGACGATAACGGTGAGGGGGGAGGGCATCGAAGCCGAGACCGATGTGAAATCTATGTCCTCGGCGGGCTTCAGAATAAATGAAGCGTTGGGGACGCCATTCAGCTGAGCGTTCTCTTTGGCTCCGCGGATGGCGTCGGCGACAGTGTCGAGGCCGGTGAGCTTCTGCCCGGGGGAGAGGACCGACAGTCCTATGGTTCCTGCCCCGCAGTAAAGATCCAGCAGGGAAGCCGCATCACGGGTAAACTCGGATGCGCATTTGTAGAGAACTTCCGCCTGCGGGATATTGACCTGGAAGAACGAACCCATATGCACCCTGAACTTGTGACCGAGCAGTATCTCTTCGTAGTAGTCGTTTCCCGAGAGCAGCATCCGCGTTCCGCCTCTTGTCCTCTTGTCGGCAGCAGTAGCGCTTATGCGGAGCGTGACGCCCGCGAGCCTGAAGCCTTCAGTTCTGCATGCTTCCTCGAGCTCATGTATCAGGGATGTGGAGGATACGTACTTTTGCACGTTGCCGATGATGACTTCGTGCGCGTCCGTGTTTCCTGACACAAATCCCACGAGCACTTCGCGTGTCCTGAGCGACCCTCTCATCACCACCTCTTCGAAAAGATTGGTCGGCGCATTCGCGAACACTTTCTCGAGACAGTCTCTTAGAGCAGAGAATACCTGATACTCCAATATGGAATTTCCGGGAACTTCGGCCATCATGGTGATATTGTTGATAAGACACAGCCGGCCCGCGACCAGCCTGTACTGCATGTGGTTGCGGTAGTTTAAGGGATCTTCGCACGGGATGATGGGCTTCATCGCGGAATATACGGTCTCCTCGGGGAGTTTTCCGATATGAAGCAGGCAGCCCAGGACTTTATCCTCTTTGTATTCCAGGGCATATTCATAGGACATATGGGCAATATCGGCGCCCGGAACGAAATTGCCGTAGCTTAATATCCTTGCGGGGGAAGGCGTAAGAAGATTTATGCAGGTTCCCTCGGCATAGCGTGAGTTCTCCGTAGTTACCGCCACTTCGCACACTTCCCCGGGCAGTACGGCGGGAACGAAGACTTTCTTTCCTGAAGAAAGCTGACCCACTCCCTGACCTTCGTTGCCGAGACCTGTGATCGTTACCGTTTCTTTAGATTCCGGGACGTTCCCGGATGTGTTGCCGTTTAAAGTCATGACGCAATTGTAACACGGCCGGGCGAAACAAATTAAGCAAAATTGTATTTATGGTAAAATATAACGATGATCAGAATAATAACGGAAAGGAAGGACCAATGAGCAGGGATACAGGAAGCGTCAGAAACGGGAACGTCAGGAACAGTCAGCCCGTAGCGCCCGAGAATTCCGCGCTCGCAGATGAGCTTCGCCGCATCCTTAAAGGCAAGCCCACGGTCTCGGGGTTTAACAGAAGTTTTAAACACGAGATCATGACGTTCCTTTCCGCTGTCTTTAAGATAGTGCTGGTCGCCTGTTTGTGCATCGGATTCGCCTTCGGAGGATTCGGCGCCGGCATGCTCCTGGGCTATGTGTCCATGACCAAGCCTCTCTCGATTGCCGACATTACCCGTACGGATGAGGTCCAGACATCATTTGTCTATGACAGTGAAGGCAACGAGATCGCAAGGCTGACGGGCAACGAGAACGTCGACCGCATCTATATTCCCATAAGCGAAGTCAGGAATACTTATCTTGAGGAAGCGGTAATAAGCATCGAGGACGAGAGATTCTACGAGCATTCGGGCATCGACCTGAAGAGGATCGGAAGCGCGGTGCTGTCGGCTCTTGCAAACGGCGGTTCCGCGACACACGGAGGCTCGACTATCACCCAGCAGACCGTAAAGCTGATCTCGGGCAACGACCAGCATTCCACTTCCCGTAAGATCCAGGAGTGGTTCGCGGCGATGAACCTCGAACAGCAGCTGAGCAAGGATGAGATCATGGAGCTTTATCTTAACCTTGCGCCGATGGGGAACAACTATGTCGGCGTGCAGTCTGCCGCCCAGAACTACTTCGGCAAGAACGCATCCGAACTGAACCTTGCGGAATGCGCTTTCCTTGCAGGTCTTCCCAAGAGCCCCTCTTACTACAACCCGCTTCGTGAATCGGGAAGAAGAAATGCCTTAAGACGCCAGCGCATCGTGCTGTCCAAGATGCACGAGCTGGGCTATATAACCGATGAAGAGTATCAGAATGCCCTTAATACAGAGCTGTTGTTCAGGTCTGCCGAGACAACTTCCGCGAACGAGATCAATTCTTATTTTGCCGAGTATGCCATATCGGAGGTCATCGCTGACATAGCCGAGACGCGCGATATCTCCGTCGACCTTGCAACTACCATTGTATATAACAGAGGATATCAGATATATACGACTCTCGAACCCGAGGTCCAGGCCGTCCTCGATGAAGCTTTCTCGACGAGGGAACTGTTCCAGCAGGATCCCACGCTTCTGGTCGATTACCCGGAGAAGCCGCAGGCCGGAATGGCGGTCATCAATGTCGAGACGGGAGCTATCGCGGGCCTTCAGGGCGGTTACGGAAGGAAGACCGTAAACATGGGTCTTAACCGCGCGACACAGGCGTACAGGTCGACCGGTTCTTCCATTAAACCGATAATAGATTACGCCCCGGCGCTGGAGCTCGGCATCATCACGCCTGCCACTATCTATGTCGATGAAGAGTGTCACCTGGATCCCAACAATCCGAACGCCGTATGGCCGCTTAATGCCGACCGTTCATATGCGGGCCCGCTCACCATAAGAAGGGCAGTCGCGCTGTCGAAGAATACGATCGCGCTCAAGGTCTGGTATGACGTCGGAGGCGACACGGCTCTCTGGTTCCTCATGCAGGAGGGCATCGACATGACAGCCGAGGGGTCTTATCCCGCACAGGCTATCGGTTCTTTTACCACGGGCATCACGCCGCTTCAGATGTGCGGAGCCTTCAATACCCTTGCTTCGGGAGGAACCTATACGGAACCCTATGCATATACGCAGGTGCTGGACAGCAACGATACCGTGGTCCTTACGGCAAGCCCCGAGAAGCACCGCGTTTATTCGACGGAGACCGCTTACATCATGAGCGATATCCTCGAGGACGTCATAACCAACGGTACTGCGACGGGAACCGTCTCGGTGATAACCAATTTTGACGGTGAATATATCGCGACCGCTGGCAAGACGGGTACTACCGACGCCAACCTCGACAAGTGGTTCTGCGGGTATACCCCTTACTATTGCGGAGCAGTCTGGTACGGTTACGACAACCGTTTGAGACAGACTCTGATCCCCAATATCGACAAGCCCAACGCGAACCGCATCTGGTATTACGTCATGAGCAGGATCCATCAGAATCTGCCCGGCAGAAGCTTCACCCGTCCCGATACCGTTGTCGAGATGGAAGTGTGTGATTCCGGCTATTATCCCACCGACATGTGCCGCGCGGCAGGTACGACGCGCACGGATCTGTTCGTCGTCAATTCTTACCTTGCGCCACACGCGGATGCTCTCTGCCCCATTCACGTAGAGCCCACACCCGAGCCCGAGCAGCCCGTACCCGAAGGCTGACGCCGCCCGAAGCGTTTCCTTTTCGAAAAGAAAAATTAACCTTTTCCGACCGCCGCCTTTCCTGTGTCAAAAAGCGTGAATTTTTAGTGACATTTTTTAGAATGATTATAAATTAGGGTTGTAAAATGATTTTCATTTTGCTATATTAGCAGTACCGAAAAAAACAAAGTCTTAGTATTAATCAGAAAGGAAATAAAGACCATGAAAAATTATGAGCAGTGGGAAGGTTTTTCCGGAAGATTGTGGAAGGATGAGATCAATGTAAGAGATTTCATCCAGAATAACTACGAGCCCTATGACGGCGACGAGTCATTCCTTGCGGGACCTACCGAAGCTACAAACAAGCTTTGGGGCAAGCTCCAGGAATTGCAGAAGCAGGAGAGAGCTAAGGGCGGCGTCCTTGATATGGAGACCGAGGTTGTATCCGATATCCTTTCATACGGTCCCGGTTACATCGACGAGTCCATGAAGGATCTTGAGAAGGTTGTCGGTCTTCAGACAGACAAGCCTTTGAAGAGAGCGTTCATGCCCTACGGCGGCATCAAGATGGCTGAGCAGTCATGCCAGATGTACGGCTATGAGCCCTCGGCTGAGCTTCACAAGATCTTTACCGAATATCACACAACACACTCCGATGCGGTCTTCTCGGTATACACACCTGAGATCAAGGCTGCACGTCATTCCCACATTCTCACCGGTCTTCCTGATACATACGGCAGAGGAAGGATCGTAGGCGACTACAGAAGAGTTGCTCTCTACGGTATCGACTTCATCATCAATTCCAAGAAGAACGATCTTCTTAACTGCGGCGACGGCAACATGCTTGACGATGTTATCCGTCAGAGAGAAGAGATCGCTAAGCAGATCAAGGCCCTTACACAGATGAAGGAAATGGCTAAGATCTACGGCTTCGACATCTCCCAGCCCGCCAAGGACGCAAGAGAAGCTGTACAGTGGCTGTACTTCGGTTATCTCGCAGCTATCAAGACACAGAACGGCGCTGCTATGTCAGTCGGACGTATCTCCACATTCCTTGATATCTACATCAGCCGTGACCTTAAGAAGGGCATCCTTACAGAGGAAGAGGCTCAGGAGCTTATCGACCATCTCGTTATGAAGTTCCGTATGGTCAAGTTCGCACGTATCCAGTCATACAACGAGCTGTTCTCCGGTGACCCGGTCTGGGCTACACTCGAAGTTGCAGGTCTCGGAAACGACGGACGTTCACTGGTTACAAAGAACGACTTCAGATTCCTCCACACACTGGAGAACATGGGTCCTTCACCCGAGCCGAACCTTACAGTCCTCTATTCCAAGAGACTGCCTGAGACATTCAGACAGTATGCAGCTCACATCTCCATCACAACATCTTCCGTACAGTACGAGAATGATGATGTCATGAGACCCATCTGGAGTGATGACTACTCCATCTGCTGCTGCGTATCCGCTACACAGACAGGTAAGGAGATGCAGTTCTTCGGCGCACGTGCAAACCTTGCAAAGTGCCTGCTCTATGCTATCAACGGCGGTAAGGATGAGCTCGAGACAGATCCTAAGAGAGTCCAGGTCGGACCTGCTTATGCTCCTATCACATCCGAGTACCTTGACTATGATGAGGTCATCGCCAAGTTCGATCTCATGCTCGACTGGCTCGTTGATATCTATGTCAACTCCCTGAACCTCATCCACTACATGCACGATAAGTATTACTATGAGGCTGCTGAGCTCGCTCTCATCGATACCAACGTAAGAAGAACATTCGCTACCGGTATCGCAGGCTTCTCACACGTAATCGATTCGCTTTCCGCTATCAAGTATGCGAAGGTCAAGGCTATCAGGAACGAAGCCGGTATTGCTACAGACTTCGAGATCGAGGGTGACTTCCCGAGATACGGAAACGATGACGACCGCGCTGACGAGATCGGCATCTGGCTGCTCAAGACCTACATGACAAAGGTAAGAAAGCACCACACATACAGGAACGCAGAGCCTACAACTTCTATCCTTACGATCACCTCCAATGTCGTTTACGGAAAGAAGACAGGTACATTGCCTGACGGACGTAAGGCAGGCGAGCCTCTGTCACCCGGAGCAAACCCGGCTTACGGCGCAGAGAAGAACGGTCTCGTAGCTTCCCTGAACTCCGTTGCCAAGATCCCTTATCACTGGTCCCTCGACGGTATCTCCAATACCCAGACCATCAACCCTGCGGCTCTCGGCAATACAGAGGCAGATCAGAAGAACAACCTCGTTTCCGTAATGGACGGTTACTTCGCACAGGGCGCGCATCACCTGAACGTTAACGTCTTCGGTGTTAAGAAGCTCCTCGACGCTCAGGCTCATCCCGAGAAGGAAGAGTACGCTAACTTCACGATCCGCGTATCCGGATATGCAGTTAAGTTCATCGACCTTACAAAGGAACAGCAGGACGACGTTATCTCCAGAACTTGCCACGACAGGCTGTGATCTTAAGACGCAAGGACCTGACACGGATCCTGATCTGATAAGATAAGACTTAAGAACCGGGGCGTCTCGCAGGAGGCGCCCTGTTTCTATGCGCTGATACTACGGTTTATAATAAGGAGATAAAGCGAAAGGCTTATGACTTATGGTTGAAAAGAATAAATATACGAAGGCTACCTGGCGCATAATGAACCAGCTTCTGTATGCGGAAACTCTTGACGATGCACTCGCGGGCAGCCTGGAGACGATCATCGAAGAGCTCGACAGCGAGGCGGGGGCTATCTGGCTTCTTGATAAGAAGACGGACAGACTCACTCCGGTATTTCATATCGGTCCTGCAGATATATCCAACATAGTCGTCGAGAACGGAATGGGTGTCGAAGGCCTTGTCACAAAGACCGGTGAAGCCGTCATGGTGGCGGATACCGCGACGGATACGAGGTTCGACGGTACTGTCTTTGACGATACGGGTCTTATTACAAAGACTGTGATATGTGTTCCTCTTCTTAACGTAGATACGGTTATCGGCTGTTGGATCGTAGTCAATAAGAAGGACGGCAGACTGTACAGTGAAGATGAGCTTGAGCTGTGCAAACATATGGCGGCTCTGGCGGCCATGACCATCGCTGAAAGGGATTTCTTTGTTGAGCTTGATGATCAGAAAGAGGTGCTTATCTCGCTTCGTAATGTTACGAAGCAGTATAACACCGGTGATACGGTCAATCCCGTGCTCAATGGCATAAATCTCGATATATATAAGAATGAATTCGTCGTTGTACTCGGTGAGTCCGGCTGCGGCAAGTCTACCATGATGAATATAATCGGCGGAATGGATTCGCTGACCGGCGGAACGCTGCTGATAGAAGGAAAGGATTTTTCTCACCCTACCGACATGGATCTCACTTTGTTCTGAAGAGAGTATGTCGGATTCATCTTCCAGCAGTACAACCTCATGCCTAACCTTACGGTGCTAGAGAACGTATTATTAATATCCGAGCTTGTAGATGATCCGATGACGCCGGAGGAGGCGGTCGCGAAGGTCCGTCTTACCGACCGTGCAGATTACTATCCGAGTCAATTGTCGGGCGGTCAGCAGCAGAGAGTATCGATCGCGAGAGCGATCGTTAAAAGACCCAGCCTCATCCTTGCCGATGAGCCTACCGCGGCGCTTGATTATGCGACGAGCATTGAGGTCCTTCAGGTCATTGAGGACATCATAAAGACCAAGGGCACAACCGTTATGATGGTCACCCACAATGCGGAGATAGCCAAGATGGCAGACCGTATAGTAAAGCTTCGCAACGGCAAGATAGGAAGCATTAAGAGAAATCTTAATCCTCTCCATGCGACGGAGTTAGTCTGGTAAGGCGATGAAGAAGACCCAGGCAAAAGATGCTGTACGCAACATAAAGAAGCAGATAGTCTCATATCTGTCTGTTGTTGTCATCTCAGGTCTTGCGATCCTGACTTATCTCGGGATCCACTATGCCTCCACCGCTTTTGAAGGAAACGGAAATGAATTCTTCAGGCAGACCGCTTTCAGGGATATCGAGATAACATCCACTTATATGCTCACCGGGGACGACCTGGAGGCTATAAGAAATACGGAAGGCGTGCTCGATGTTGAACCCGGATACAGGACTCCCGGCAAGATCATCGGGAAGGAAACGTCATCGGATGTTATGGTCGTATCGCTGAATGAGCGCATAAATACGCCTGTTATCGTGGAAGGACATATGCCGGAAAATGCCGGTGAATGTGTTATCGAGTATTTCCTGGCCGAGGATCTGGAACTGCAGGTCGGAGACACTGTCGAGGTCATTGATTCGCATCAGGGAATCCCTCAGTATCTTACTGGAAATGAATTCACGGTAAGCGGTATCATTCAGCATCCGGATCTTGCCTGCAGAACGCATATTACGCCCGGATCGCGTTACGTTATAGTGCTGCCTGAAGTCTTCGACATGGAGACTTTGAACGGCAGCTTTATGACCGCGTCGGTCAGAGTAGAAGGCGCGGATGCTTATAATATCTTCTCCCAACAATACATCGACTGTGTAACGCTGACGAAGAACCGGCTCGATGAGCTTGCCGATATACGTGCGCCCATAAGATATGATGAGATCACAGGAGAGTTCCAGGCACAGATCGATGATTCTTCAGCGGAGCTTGATCGTGTCCGAAGGCAGCTGGATGACGGATGGAATGAATATAAAAACGGACTCGACCAGACAGCCGATGCGCAGGTTCAGCTTAATGACGCGCGCACACAGCTTGATGAAGGATGGGATCAGTTAGCGGAGGCACAGATCCGGCTGCGGGACGGAAGGGCGCAGCTCGACGATGCATGGGCGCAGCTTCAGGCTTTAAGAGCCGAACTTGATTCAGCTGCCGCAAGGCTTGCCGAAGGAAGAGCACAGCTCGATGAAGCGCAGGCGCAGCTCGATTATTACGGCGCGCAGATCGAAGAAGGGCGTCAGGCAATTGCTGATGCCGAAGCACGGATCGCATCAGGACGGCAGCAGCTTATATCCGGATATATGCAGCTCGAGGACGCGAAGACGCAGGTAAGGACCCGGATCTATGAATCCATCGCCGATGTGCTGGGCCGTGATATCGCCGAGAGCATCAGCTGGGCGATTCCTGCGTCCACTGCTGATGTCGATAACCCCGGAGTCTCTGCGTCCTGCATGCAGATATCGGACAGCGTAATGATCGATCTGAATGATTCCATGAGCGATAATATTTTCGCTGTCCTGGCATCGACAGGAATACCCGAAGATGAGCTTCGTGCCGCTTATGAGGAGATAAAGGGAGAGGTACTGGTGATCATTGACGGCGAGACCGTTCTTGAGGCGATAGTCAGGGAGATAGTAAATGAGTATAACTCGGTCGAATCCAGATATAACGAGTTGGCGAATACTGCCTCAACCTGGAACACATATCACTGGATGTATATAGATGCCATCGAGCGGTATAACGCGAAGCTTCCCGAGTTCGAAGCTGCACTTGCCCAGTACAATGAGAAGCTGGAGCAGTTTAACGAGGGCCAGGCGCAATATGACGATGCTTATGCGCAGTATGAGGCCGGTGAGGCACAGTATGCGGAAGGCCTTGCAAGATACAATGCGGGTGAAGCCGAGTATAACTCGAGACAGGCGGAATACAATCAGGGGCGGGAACAGCTCGAGGAAGGCGAAGCCCGGTATGAAGACGGCTTAATACAGCTTCAGGAGGGACTTGCGGAGCTTGCTCAGGTACGCCCGCAACTTGAAGAAGGTGAAGCACAGTATTTGCAGGGAAAAGGTCAGCTTGAAGAAGCGATGGAGCGGATAAAAAATCTTAAGGCATGCCACTGGATAGTGCTTACTGCCGAAGGAAATGCGGGATATATACAGATACGCAACGATGCCAGGAACGTAGCCGATATGGGTGCGACGATGGCATTTGTTTTCATCCTTGTAGGCGCTCTTGTTATATATGCGACTACGGGCAGGATCATAGAGGAGCAGCGCCGTCTCGTCGGAGCGACCAAGGCGTTTGGATTCTTTAACCGGGAGATCCTTGCAAAGTACCTGATGTTCGGTGTAACGGGAACCATAACCGGTGCGGCGCTCGGTGTCCTTGTGGGTTACACCATAATCCAGTTTATCTTCCTTCATGTGTACGGAAGAAATTACGTTTACGGCAAAGGACACTTCTTCTTCAATACGCCGCTGACTTGCATTATCGTGGCAGGCGCGATAGTTCTGTCGAGCTTTACGGTGTGGTTCGCATGCACGCATCTTATCAAGGCTTCTGCGATAACTCTGATGCAGGACAGCCTGACCGGCAGCAGAAGAAAGAAGAGCGCGCGTTCCCGAAGGAGCAAGGGGACGCTTTACGGCAGGATGATCCTTCTCAATATGCTTGCCGACAAGAAAAGAGTCATCGTTACCATCATGAGCATTGCGGGATGCTGCACGCTTCTTGTCGCGGGCATGTCGCTTAACTTCAGTGTTAACAATGCCGTCGAAATGCATTACGACACGTTCGAGGTATACGGTCTCAAGATCAAGTATGATCCCGTGATCTCCGATACCGTCGAACAGGATATCGCGGAAGTTATCGAAGAGTACAACGCGGACTATATGACCGTCCACGACGATTACTATACGTATGAGATCAATGGTAATCTGAATGCGTTCGAACTGGTGGCAGGAGATCTTGAAGAAATGCAGCCTTATCTTACGAGAAGGGATGTGCAGACAGGTGATCTGATAACCGATAATTCCGACGGCCTGTGGGTGTTCACGATGCTGTCCGAACGGATGCACATCAACCGCGGCGATGAGATCACTGTATTTGATGCTGCGATGGATCCCCACGACGTCGTTGTCGCAGGTGTGTTTAACCAGTATATCGGTCAGTATGTCATCATGTCGCCGGACACGTATTCCGAGACTTTCGGTGAGGAAGCGGTCAATAACGCATTCCTGGTAAATATCGATCAGCAGCGCGCCGAAGACCTCGTAAATGATATCTCGAAGATCCCGGGCTATATGAGTTCAGCCAACTCTGCCGAGAACCGTGCGCATGTAAAGGATCTGGCTTCGGTCCTCGATTATATCTCTTTGCTGTTCATCATAGTGGCAGCCATGATGGCGTACTTCATCCTTCTTAATCTTGTCAACATGTATATCAATCAGAAGAAGCTCGAGCTGACGATACTGAGAGTAAACGGCTTTACTGTTAAGGAGACGATAAAATACGTCTCGCTCGAGATCATAGTGAGCACGGTGCTCGGAATAATCATCGGTCTCGGGCTGGGATCACTGCTTGCGTATAAAGTCGTAAGGCTGCTCGAATCCATGATCCTTCATTTCGACCGTTCCATACAGTACACGTCATGGGGAATCGCGGCGGTATTCACGATATTCTTTACCGCTGTCATAAGCGCATGGGCGCTTCGTAAGGTTAAGCGCTTAAACCTTACGGATGTCAGTGCAGAATAAGGTATAATTAAAAGATATTCATCTGATCGAGAGGTAGACTCATGTCACAAGGATACATTCATTCAACTGAAAGCTTCGGGTCGGCTGACGGGCCCGGCGTACGGTACATCATCTTTTTCGCAGGGTGCGGCATGCGGTGCCAGTTCTGCCATAATCCCGACACTTGGAAGATGACTGACGGACAGCTTAAGAGCGCAGATGAGCTGCTCGATCAGGCGGTCCGGTATAAGACCTACTGGGGTGACAAGGGCGGCATCACCGTGTCGGGAGGCGAGCCTTTGATGCAGATCGATTTCCTTCTCGAATTGTTTACCAAGGCGAAGGAGCGCGGCATAAACACATGCCTCGATACATCAGGCAACCCGTATAACACAAATCCCGAGTGGCATGATAAATTCCTTGATCTTATGAAAGTCACGGATCTTGTGATGCTCGATATCAAGCACATCGATCCGGAAGGTCACAAAGAGCTTACGAAGCAGCCGAACGATAATATACTGGCGATGGCCCGTGAGCTGAGCGATCTCGGCGTAAAGATGTGGATCCGTCACGTGCTGGTTCCCGAGCGTAATGATAAGGATGAATATCTTGTCCGCCTTGCAGACTTCATCAGGACACTGAAGACAGTGGAGAGGGTGGAAGTCCTTCCGTATCACACACTGGGCGTCCATAAGTGGAAGACCCTGGGGATCCCTTACGAACTTGAAGGCATCACGACTCCTTCGGCTGAACGGGTCGACAATGCCAGGAAGATCCTGGGGGCGGTCTGAGGCATGGATACGAAGATTAAAGCGGTCTTATTTGATATGGACGGAGTCATCTTCGACTCCGAGAGAGCCGTTATCGAGTGCTGGAAACTTGTTGCGCCCGAGGCGGGACTTAAGAACATCGAAGAATTCTGCCGTCAGGCGCTTGGGATCAACTCGGCTGCCACGCGCGAGCTTTTCGTGAAGATGTACGGGCCGGATGTGCCTTACGATGAGCTCAACGAGAAGAAACGCGCGCTTTTTAAGCAGCTCTTTGATACGGGCCTGGTTGCGGTGAAGCCCGGGACGCGCGAGCTTTTGGCTTATCTCAAGGACAACGGGATCAAGACGGCGCTCGCGTCTTCTACATCGTCTGCTTCCGTTCTGCGTGAGATCGTAGGCGCCGGATTGGAGAAATACTTCGATCAGATCGTGTGCGGCGACATGGTGGAAAGAAGCAAGCCCGCGCCTGACATCTGGCTGGAGGCTCTGAGGCGTCTGGGTGTCGATGCGGCGGATGCGGCCGCCATCGAGGATTCTTTCAACGGAGTGCGCTCCGCGAAGGCTGCCGGTCTGTATACGATCATGGTGCCCGATCTGGTGCAGCCCGACGACGAGATCAGAGCGCTGGCGGATCAGGTCTTCCCGTCTCTTAAAGAGGTGCTGGAGTTTATCAGATAAGGAAGCCTTATACGGATAACGGGTTGTCATTTGAAATGAACTCTGATCATTTCATTCGGCCGCGCACTGAGCAGAAAAGGACACAAGAAAACCGCCATTGCTTCTTACACAATGGCGGGTCTTATCTGTATTTCTACTGTTTTTGTTAAGCAGCACTCCGTGGTGGATGTTGCTTAAGGGATGGCTTTATCAGGCCTCTGCTTTTTCCTTCTTAGAAGGCTTTACAAGCACGAAGCAGACGATAAGAGCGACAACGTATAAAGCACCCGTAGCATAGAGAACTGACTGATAACCTGTGGCGTTGTCACCGACGCGCTCGATGATAGCGGTTGCCATCTGGTTTCCGGTAAGACCTGCGACAGCCCATGCAGAGAGGCACATGCCGTGAACTGCGGAGATGGACTTCATGCCGAAGTGGTCGGAAAGAAGAGTGGGAACATTGGAGAAGCCTCCGCCGTATCCTGCGTTAACCGCGATCAGAAGTGCCACGCACAGAACAACGATCTTGTTCTCGATGCCGTTTGTGAGGATCGTGGCGCCCGTAAGAGCGATGGACATGATGAAGATGATCTTGTAGATCGTATTCCTGTCCTTGAATGTATCGGCCCATGCGGAGAAGCCCAGACGGCCGGCCGCGTTGGCGATGGCTGTTACGGAACCTAATGTGGCGGCTATGCCTGTTGTAAGTCCGACTGCCGTGAAGATCGCCTTCTCCTGTGAGATGAGCGCGAGACCGCAGTGGATGTTGATGTAGAACATGATCCAGATTCCGATGAATGTCTTGTTGGTGAAAGAGAACTTGAAGTTCTTGGCAAGTGTAGCGAAGAACTCCTTGATGCCGCCCTCCTCGTGAGCCTCAACCCAGTCGGCAGGCTTCTTTAAGAGCAGGTGACCGATGAACATCATTACGCAGTAGATGCCGCCCATGATGAAGAACATGTAAGCGGGGTTGTTGTCGAATGTGTTAAGGAAGAACTGCATTATGGGAGTAGCGATGGCCTTTGCAAGACCGAAGCCTGCAACTGCAAGACCCGTAGCGAGACCCTTGCGGTCCTTGAACCACAGCATGAGTGTCTTAACGGGCGACAGATAACCGGTTCCCAGTCCGATACCCATTATGCATCCGTAGCAAAGGAAGATAAGGGGGAGCGACTTCAAAAGGATAGCGGCACCTGTGCCGACCATACCTGTTGTGAAGCAGATCGTAGCGATGAGCGATGACTTTTTGATGTCCTTCTCGACTACGTCGCCCAGGAAAGCGGCGGACATGCCGAGGAAGAAGATAGCGAGCGAGAATGCCCACTGAACAGCACTTTTTTCTGCGCCGATGTATTCAGCTATCTCCTTCGAGAACGTGCCCCAGCAGTAAACGGTACCGATACTGCAGTGCAGAAGAAGAGCGGGAATAGCAGCGCAAACCCATTTATTATTGCTCATAAGGAGCCTCCTTTTAAATTGCAATCACGTAATAATATAAAATCATCGCGTGATTTGCAATTAACAGGAGTGTTACTTTTTTCTAACGTTTGTCCTTGTCGATGAACTCGAGTGCGCCGGTCGCGATGGCGATGTAGGCGAGTATCTCGAAGCCGAGCATACTCCAGCTGTTCTTAACGATCGCGGGATCGGAAGCATATTTTGCTGTGTAATTGAGCTCGCCTGACTTCTTCTCGATCACATAAGCACCGTTGTTGGCCTCGATGACTTGCAGTATGTCTCCGAGGTTGAAGACCGCATCGTCAGGGATGGTCAGGATCGCAACTGCCACTTCCGGGTTCTCGACTACGTCGGGAGAAGTCATTATAAATTCCTTCATCTGCTCTCCGGTGACTTCCGCATTGCGCATCTTCTTCAGGCTCACCCACAGTGATGTCATGGGAAGCTCGTTATAGCGGCCCTGTGCGCATGTGGCTGTAAGGCTCCACTTGGTGATCGTGAGATTCGTAAGTCCGAGCACACTGTCGGGAAGTGAGAAGAATCCGCCTGAGAAAACAAGCTGGAAGATCAGAAGGAACGGCATGACCGTCATGGCCGTCGTGGTGTTTCTAACGAAGGACGATACGAGCAGGCTTAACATATCGGCAGCGAATGTCGTCAGGAAGATCGTTATGCCCATATCGAGGTAGAAGTTGGGAAGAATGATTCCGCCCTTGTCCGCAGGGAAAGCGACACCCATCTTGGACAGAACAAACATCGTGATCAAGGTCTGCAGCAGGCACAGGAAAGCCTGGTAGATCGTGTGCGCCGTGATGTAGGAACTGATGTGCACGCCGCTTCTGTGCTCACGCTTTACGATCGCTCGCTCACGGCAGACATTCTGGATGGAGTTGAAGAAACCGTTCCACACGCAGATGCACGACAGCGCGAACGATCCCGTGAGAGTTCCTTCCATGGTCTTGAAGAGTGTTCTGCTCATTACAAGTCCGACGAGACCTGCGATGACAGCGGACATCGGCATTACCTTCCAGTCGCTCTGGAATACGAACATTCTAAAGAATTTGCCGAGGTAGATCCCAGTCTGGTATATGCGTCCCTTATGCTTTACGTCTTTTATCTCTCTGTTCATGATGCAGCCACCTCCCTCTCGGAAGCCAGTACTTCAGTTACGGCTTCGTCACAGCTCTTGCCCTCCTCCATGAGTCTTACGACATGTGAGAAGCGCGCTATGAATTCGTCGGCACGGCCCTCGCCGCCCTCTTCCTTCTGGTTGATGGTGCGCAGCAGCGCCTCCATATTGCCTCTGGCGAAATACTTACGTGCGCACTCGACAGGACCGTAGAAAGCAAGTCGGCCCGTGCGTGAGCTGTCCTTGGCAAGCACGATAACATCATCGAAAAGGTCGATAACTCTGTCCGGGGTGTGCGTGATAACTATGACGATCTTTCCCTCGTCGGCGATGGATCTGAGCTTCTCGAACAGAGCCCTCGCGACAACACCGTCGAGACCGGAGTCAGGCTCGTCGAGGATGAACAGGTTCGGGTCGGAGATGAATTCGAGAGCGATCGACAGACGCTTCTTCTGTCCGCCCGAGAGCTTCTCTACCATGGTGCCGGAGAGCATGGCAAGTCCGAATGTCTCGAGAACTTCCATTACGCGCTCGTCCTTCTCCCTACGCGACATCGAAGCGGGAAGGCGGATGTCAGCCGCGTCGGAAAGTGTCTTCAATACGGTGTCGTTGCCGCGCATGAGTTCCTGCTGCGGAACGAAGCCCAACTGGTACTTAATGCTGTCGTATTCTTCGTAGATGTTGACGCCGTTCAACGTGATGACGGCATCGGCCTTCTCGTAGCCTGTTACGGCATTAAGGAATGTGGTCTTGCCTGCGCCGGAACCGCCTAACAGGAGGACCATGTGGCCCTTGGGGATATTCATGTGGATATCCTTAAGAAGGACATTGGTCTGGAATGCGGTCTTCGCGGTTCTCTCGTTGATGTTGATCGTGAGGCCTTCTCCGGCAGTTGCAGCTTCGATACCGGAAAGCTCGGCTTCTTCATCCTTATCGGTTGCAAGTCTGTTCGGAACGAATTTGCCCGACAGACCCCACCAGGCTGCGGTGAAAGAATCGAACGGGATCCACAGCCACAGCCACTTCTTGCTCCTGCCGAAGATCTCGCATAGGGCGATGCTGATGCGGATATCATAAACGACAAGCATGATAAAGCAGATAATGAAGACCAGTATGCAGATAAGAAGTACCGGTGTGGGCAAAGAATCGTTGATCTGCCCGATCAGAATGGGAATCTCCAGAATCAGCATAACGGCCTCAAGAACGGCCATGATCTTACCTTCCTTCTTCCTGTTGGCACACAAACCCTTATAGTAGTTGTTCAGGACGGGGACGAAGCTCTGCCACCACTTGAGTCCGCATTTTTTGAAAAGGAACATCTAGGCGATGCAGTTGATAAGTTCAGTAATCAAAGAGCCGACGGGGTCAGACATAATATCGAACATACGGCACTCTCCTTTTAAAATTACTTGAAAATTTACAATTATAATAATCAGGCATAACAGAGTATTTTGCAAATAAAGATTTGTTATAATAACGAGAAATTATTGTTAACGGGGGTCATCATTGATGGCAAAAAAGCCTTACGAATACGATATCGGATGTGTCCCGAGCAACTGGTGGTATCACCTGATCGGCGAGAACATCCTGGTTACGCTCATAGCGTTGATCGCGCGTATCAAAGTCAAGCCCGATCAGGATTACCTCAAGGAAGAAGGTCCTATCATAGTCGTAGCGAACCATCAGTCTTACCTGGATCCGATGGTCACGAGCAAGCTCACAAGAGGACGCCCCGGCAATTTCGTTACCGGTGAGTTCGTTTTCCGTAAGAATCCCTGGGGCCACTGGTTCCGCCTGGGCGGCGCGATCCCGAAGAAGCAGTTCGTCGTGGATACTGTCGCGGTGAAGGCCATGATGAAGGTCATGAAGCGAAAAGGCGTGCTCTTCATCTACCCGGAGGCTACGCGTTCGGTTGACGGATCTACCATTACCTTCGACGACGGCGTCGCGAAGATGGCCAAGAAAGCCGGCGCCGCGATCTATATCCAGCATATTCACGGCGCGTACCTGACGATGCCCCGCTGGGGAAAGGGTCTCTCTCTGCGCAAGGGAAAGATCACATCCGAATTCGCATATAAGCTGCCGGGGTCCAAGGTCAGGGAGATGAGCGCTGAGGAGATTCAGCAGTTTATCCTCGACGGCATTAAATACGACGAGAACGATTACAGCCGTAAGTTCCACCCCGTTCACAAGGGTAAGAACCTCGCTCGGGGCCTTGAGAATATCGGCTACATCTGCCCCAAGTGTGCGAAGGAATTCACCGTTCAGTGGGCCGGAAAGAGCAGCAGCGACTGCGTGGTCTGCACATCGTGCGGGAACAAGGTCAGATATCTGACTTCGGGACTTCTTGAGGGAGCTTCGGCCGAGGATAAGAGCTTCGATGATCTTCATAAGTGGACCGTCTGGGAGAAGGAGAAGGTCGAGCAGGAGATTGCCGCCGGTGATTTCCGGATGGAACTCGATGCGGATCTTCACAAGATGTTCGATCCGCTTACGTGGGCGAAGACCGGCAACGGCAAGGTTACTATCACATCGACAGAGATCATATACGAGGGAACTGACTGCGACGCTTCTGACGGAATCCCGTACAAGAAGGGCAAGCCCATGAAGAAATACAGGAACCGCACGCTCGATGGCGTTGCGAAGCCTATAAGACAGGTGTTCGAGATCGCAACCATGAGAGGCCTTGTGGCAAAGTACGGCAAGGCGTTCGAGATATACAGCAAGGACGGCGAACTGTTCAGATTCTATGTGGACGGTCAGAAAGTGTTTAAGGTTCACCAGGTGGTAGAGCTGCTCGGTAAGAAAAGAGACTGTGATCCGGCATGAGTCCGAAGATAGAACATCCGGTTTTTGATCATAAGATCATAAGTTATTTCCTGATCGCATTCACTGTGATAATGTCGGCCTCTGTGGCCGGAGGCATCACGGGAGGCGTTGTAAAATATGTAATTTCCCCGGATTACAAAGACGCTGCAAGAGGCATCGTTACTGCGGCCACTTCTCTGGTTATGGCGGTGGCGTTTTGGATCTATTTTCACAGGGACGGATACAAGGGAATACTTAACGGACACAAGTTCTTCATGGCTTTTCTGTTGATGCTGCCATTCCTTATTGTTCACTACGCGGGAAGTGTCGTAAGCTGGATGCAGTTCGGTTTCTCGGGCAAGATCGTGCTCTCGCTTCTTGCCGCACTTGCTCCGGGTTTCGGGGAAGAGATGGCTTTCCGAGGTCTCGCTGTCGCGAACTTCATGAGAGGCGTTAAGGACGGCAAGAGCATAAAGTTCATTTTCTGGCTCTCGTCCATAGTCTTCGGTCTGACGCATATCTTTAACATCACGTCAGGCGGGGATGTGTTGTCGTGCGCGATCCAGTCCGTCTATGCCATCGGTGTAGGAATGATATTCTGCGCGGTCTTCCTTCGTACAGGAAACCTCTGGCCGGTGATGATCGCTCATGCGAGCGTTGACTTTATGGAGTTTTTAAGAGGAGACCTTGCAGAAAGCGGCGGTGTTATGACGGGTCTTGGCACCGGAGACTGGATAACGGTCGCGGCATCCTGCGTGGGAGCCGTAATCGCTCTTATCCTTATAAATAAGAAGCACGATGAGGAGATTATCGCGCTCTGGAGCAAAAAATGGGGACAATAAGCCTTTATAATCGGCTTAAAAGCATATATAATATTACGCGGTAATGAAGCGTTTAACGCTACAAAATAAATAACAGGAGTGTGGCATCATGGCACAGTATCTTAAGAAGAATGTTGAAGATTTGGATGTCAGCGGCAAGAGAGTCATCGTAAGAGTTGACTTCAACGTACCGCTCGACAAGGAAACAGGAGCTATCACAGACGATAAGCGTATCACTGCAGCTCTTCCCACAATCAAGTATCTTGTTGATAACAACGCGAAGGTTATCCTCGTATCACACCTCGGCCGTCCGAAGAACGGACCTGAGGCTAAGTTCTCCATGAAGCCCGCTGCAGAAAGACTTGCAGAGCTTATCGGCAAGCCCGTTACTCTCGCTGCTGACGTTATCGGCGAAGATGCAAAGGCTAAGGCTGCTGCATTGAAGGACGGCGAGATCCTCATGCTCGAGAACGTAAGATTCCACAAGGAAGAGACAAAGAACGATCCCAAGTTTGCAGCTGAGCTCGCTTCCATGGCTGACCTCTATGTAAACGATGCATTCGGAACAGCTCACAGAGCTCACGCATCGACAGCAGGTCTTGCAAACTTCCTTCCTTCCGCGTGCGGTTACCTTATCCAGAAGGAGATCGACGTTATCGGCGGCGCTCTTGACAATCCTGCAAGACCGTTCGTTGCGATCCTCGGCGGCGCTAAGGTTTCCGACAAGATCGGCGTTATAACAAACCTTCTCGACAAGGCTGACACGATCATCATCGGCGGCGGTATGGCTTATACATTCATCGGCGCTATGGGCGGAATAGTCGGTAACTCTCTCTTTGAGGCAGACAAGGTAGACCTTGCAAAGGAGCTCATGGCTAAGGCAGAGGAGAAGGGCGTTAAGCTTCTTCTTCCTGAGGATACTGTTATTGCAGATGACTTCTCCAACGACGCCAACAGCAAGGTAGTTCCCACAATGGAGATCCCTGACGGATGGGAGGGTCTCGACATCGGACCTAAGACTATCGAGAAGTTCTCTGCAGCTATCAAGGAAGCTAAGACAGTTATCTGGAACGGCCCTGCAGGCGTATTCGAGTTCGATAACTTCGCAGTAGGAACAAAGGCTCTTGCAAAGGCTATCGCCGAGTCTGATGCTATCTCCATCATCGGCGGCGGTGATTCCGCAGCTGCTATCCAGAAGCTCGGCTTCGCTGATAAGGTTACACATATCTCCACGGGCGGCGGCGCTTCTCTCGAGTACATCGAGGGCAAGGTCCTTCCGGGCATCGACTGCCTTAACGACAAGGAGAACGGCCGTATCTTTGCAGCAGGCAACTGGAAGATGAACTGCGGTATTCCTGCTGATGCAGTCAAGCTCATCAATGAACTGAAGCCCCTCATCAAGGATGCCAAGTCCCGTGTTGCACTCGGCGTTCCCGCAACGGCACTCGCTGCTGCAGTCGAGGCTGCTGCTTATTCCAACATCAAGATCGCTGCTCAGAACTGCCACTTCGAGGAGAAGGGTGCATTCACAGGCGAGATCTCACCTTTGTGGCTTGCAAAGATGGGTGTTAACTACTGCATCATCGGTCACTCCGAGAGAAGAGAGTACAATGCTGAGACAGACGAGACAGTCAACAAGAAGGCACTTGCTCTTCTCAAGTATGGCGTAAGACCCATCATCTGCTGCGGCGAGTCTCTTGCACAGCGTGAGGCAGGCGAGACATTTGACTGGATCAAGGGTCAGATCGTCGGCGCATTCAAGGATATCCCTAAAGACAAGCTCTGCCAGATCACGATCGCTTATGAGCCGATCTGGGCTATCGGAACAGGCAAGACAGCTACTGATGAGCAGGCTGAGGAAGTTTGCGCATTCATCAGAGGCGTTATCGCAGAACTCTATGATCAGGCTTCTGCAGATGCAATGACGATCCAGTACGGCGGATCCTGCAATGCCAAGAACGCTGCAGGTCTGTTCGCTCAGAAGGACATCAACGGCGGTCTCGTCGGCGGCGCTTCTCTGAAGGCTGAGGACTTCTCCGTTATCGTTAACGCCGGCTGATAAGCGGTTCGATCAACTGAGTATTATTAAAATGGCTGCCCCGCTATGGGACAGCCATTATTATTGTTTGTTTAACCGGAAGCCGTGTCAGGCTGTCAGCATGAGAATGCTTTGACCGGCGCGGCACAGATAAAGTCAGTTGAACGGCAAAGTTCGCAAAGGTCTTCGCCTGTTTCCGTCGGCAGTCCGCATTTGGGACAGAAACCGGGACCTGCAACGGGGATCTCTCTTGTGCGTCTGGTAAGCAGGCCGGAGCCTGTGCCGCTCTTAGCTTCCCTGATCTCCTTGGCGAGCTGATCGCGCTCCCAGTCCTTGTGAAGTCTGTCGTAATCGGATGCCCTTTTGAAAGCTTTACGCTCATACACGGTTCCGATGATCAACCACACGGCGAGGATGATCAGTATCACGTTGGTAATGGCGAACGGGATCCATGATCCCAGGATAACACCCATTGTCGATGCTTTCTTTTCGGCGGAGATATCAGCCAGGTTATAGATCATCATCATCTGGAAAAACCTGATGCTCACTATAAGCATCACGACACTGAGGCAGCAGAAGACGGCCTTTGCCTTTCTGCGGATCCTGAATACCGCCGGGATCTTGCTGAATTCTTCTTCAAAAGTCTGTTCGAAAAATGTGTTGATCATGTTTACAGCCCTCACTTTCAATTAAAGTATCTCAAGTCTTATGACGTGAACCAATGGTTGATCTGAATGCAAAATGTTGCATAAGCAACAGACGGGAGGGCAAGTGATGATTTTGTTAGGAATAATTGATAGAATGATCACAGACATGATCGACAGGGAGGCAGCAGGCATGGGTAATTCATCAGGCATCATCGCCGCCGCCGCGCTGACATATTTTCTATGGCTGTAAGAGCCTTCCCTTACTATTAATATTATCCGCTGTTTATGATACGATAAAAACACCCTGATGATCCGGAGTATGAATAAATGGCGAAGTGGATAATAGTCGTAGATGATGATACAGCTAATCTAAAGGTTGCAGGCCACATCTTAAGTAAGAACAATATGCGCGTCACTGCCCTTAAATCGGGCAGATCCCTTCTTGATTATGTTGATGCGAACGGCATGCCGGATCTCGTACTCCTTGATATCAAGATGCCTGAGATGGACGGCTTCGAGACGCTGCTTAAGTTAAGGGAACTCGAGCAGGCCAAGGGCCTTATGAAGACGCCCGTAATCTTTCTTACCGCAGACGAAGATACCGATACCGAGACCCGCGGCTTCGAGGTCGGTGTATCGGACTTTATAAGAAAACCGTTTAATCCCGATGTTCTGATCAGAAGGCTTGATAATATACTGTCCAATTCACAGGAGATGCAGAGCCTTAAGAGTGAGGCGACGATCGATAAGCTCACGGGATTCCTTAACAAAGCCGCGACCGGCGTGGAGCTGTCCAGGATGTGCTCGGATACGACCGGATGCCTTATGATGATCGACCTTGATTCTTTCAAGCTTGTCAATGACATCTACGGTCACGAGGCGGGCGATAAGGTGCTCGTTTCTTTCGCGGATATCATAAGGGATACTCTTCCTTCCGGAAGCAAGTACGGACGTATCGGAGGAGACGAATTCGTAGCCTTTGCTTCGGGCGTAACGACAGAAGAGAGAGTCGCGGATATCACTGCCAACATCAATAGCGGTCTTGTGCGCAAAGCCAAGGAGATCATGGGCGACGACATGAGCATCCCGCTCGGCGCTTCCGTCGGAGGCATATTTGTTCCGAGGTACGGCAATGAATATAATTCGCTCCTCAAACTCGCGGACAAATCCCTTTACATCGTAAAGAAGAACGGCAAGCACGGATACGAACTGTACAACGACGATGTCGAAGAGGAAACTGACGGAGTCCAGGTTCTGGATATCAAGGCTCTTTCAGAGATCCTCGGCGAGAGATCCATTCAGAATGTCGCGCTGCAGCTCGACAGGGAATCCTTCTCGCCCGTCTACCGTTACGTTATCAGGTACATCATCAGACACCGCATCGACGCATGCAAGGTGCTGTTCACTCTCGAGCCTGCGTCGGGACAGATAAGTCCGGCGTATAACGAGAGCGTCGATGAATTCGGCAATCACATCAGAGAGTCGCTGCGCAAGTCCGATATCTTCATGCGCAACAGGAAGAATCAATACTTCGTATTCCTTACCGATATAAGGGTGGATTCGGTCGATAAGGTTATCGCTCACATCATGCGCTCCTGGAAGAAGAAGGGGATCGATAACCTTGCGATCACATATGAGACCGAGTTTATCGGCAACAATGCCGAGCAGGTCAAGGTCGGGAAGAGCAAGAGGGTATATATCGTTGATGATGATGCCATCAATCTTCAGGTTGCGGGCAGGATATTAAGTTCCGACGGGATACATGTTACTGCTTTGAAGTCGGGAGAAGCACTTTTCGCGCAGCTCGAAAAGGATGAGCAGCTGCCCGATCTCATTCTTCTTGATGTCAAGATGCCTGTCATGGACGGCTACGAGGCGATAAAGAAGCTGCATTCGCTCGATACGGCTGCGTCCAAGATACCTGTCATCTTCCTTACGGCTGACGAGAGTGACGGTTCCGAGAAAGAAGGTCTTACATTAGGTGCGATGGATTATATCCGCAAGCCTTTTGTTCCCGAGGTGCTCCTGCTCAGAGTGAACAACATAATCGAACTCGTAACGCTCCAGAAGCAGCTGTATTTTGAGGTTGAACAGCAGACGCGTGAGAATAAGAACCTTTTCCTGCAGGTCGTGAGCGCACTTGTGGCAGCCATCGAGACCAAGGATCTGTATACAAGGGGTCACAGCAGCCGCGTGGCGGAGTATTCCAAGATGATAGCGAAGAGGCTCGGTTACTCGGATGCAAGACAGGATGAGATCTACATGATCGGCATCCTGCATGACGTAGGGAAGATAGGGATCAGGATCGATGTACTGAACAAGAACGGCGAGCTTGATGAGGATGAATATGAGCAGATCAAGAAGCACTCTGAGATGGGCTCGTCGATCCTGCAGAAGATAGAGGCCAACCCGAAGTTCGCGCTGGGCGCAAGGCACCATCATGAGCGTTATGACGGCACGGGTTACCCTGACGGGCTCAAGGGGGATAAGATCCCGGAGGAGGCCCGGATAATCGCAGTCGCGGATGCATATGACGCCATGTCATCCGACAGAAGCTACCGTGATCACCTGCCTCAGGAGAATATAAAGCTCGAGATCCAAAACGGCAAGGGAACACAGTTCGATCCTGTGATAGCGGATATAATGCTCTCGATAATCGAAGAGGACAAAGACTACAGATTGAAGGGTTAAAACAGTATGACAAGGGAAACCGAAAGCAACGGGTTATTTCAGACATCACACCTTACTCTTCTTATCAGCTATACGCTTTTCTCGGTAGCGCTCATAATCGAGTCGTTCCTTATGGGGTGGGAGAAATGGATGCTCCTGCTGGTCGTTGCGGGAGTGGTTATCAGCTGGATCCTTTACTTAAGGCATGATACCCCGGCGGGCGTAAGGATCTGGATATATGCGATCCTCATGATGGGAACGTACTTCTTCTACGGGACTCATCCGACGAGTACATTCGATCTTGCCGTAGTCATATCGGCCCTGATAATGCTGTTTACAATGACGGGCATCAAGGCCCTTATCTCTCTTTGCCAGTTTACGTTCTACGGCACCATGATCTATGCCATCGCCGCCATGGTGATCGCGCATGAGCCTTTCGATGCACTTATCATCTCCCGGTCGATCCTTCACTTTATCATGGTCTTCTTCATAGGAAGATTTGCCAAGATAATCATAGACAAGTGGCAGGAAGTCCTGAACAGATCCAAGGATGAGGTCATCCAGCTCAAGGAGGCTACGGAGAAACTGAACGACTTCCTTGCAAACGTATCGCATGAATTAAGGACTCCCGTCAATGCCATCATCGGCCTGTCTACGATCTGCATAGAGAAGAGCCGTAACCGCGCTGTGGAAAGCGACATGACAGCTGTCCGCAATGCAGGCCGCAGAGTGGCCGAACAGATAAACGATATCCTTGATTATTCCGAGATTGACCGTCACAAGGCGGTCCGTAACAACGAGGACTATATGCTCTCGTCTGTCCTCCATGATCTTGTTACGGAGATTAAGCAGTACAAGTCAAAGGATGTCGAGCTCATCATCGATGTTGATCCCGCGATACCGGCGGTTATGAATACGGATGTAAGCAAGCTCAAGAAGATCCTTAAGGCGCTGATCAGCAACGGCCTTAAATATACGCAGAAGGGCGGTGTATATGTAAGGATCCTGGCCGAAGAGCATGAGTACGGCGTCAACCTCTGTATCGAGGTCACTGACACCGGCATCGGCATGACCGAATACGAACTCGAGAAAGTCTATGAGAGTTTTTATCAGGCGGATTCGTCGCGCACAAGGAAGGGCGGCGGATTGGGCCTTGGCCTTGCGATCGTATCGGGGTTCGTCTCGCTGCTCGGAGGTTTCATGACCATCGACAGCAAGCCCGACGTCGGAACGACGGTGCATGTCAGCATCCCTCAGAAAGTTGTCGATCCCGTCTCGTGCATGTCTGTCGCTAACCCCGACAAGCTGTGTCTCGGAGCCTTCCTTCACTTTGAGAAATATGAGAATCCGGCTGTGCGCGATTACTATAACTCGATGGTGCTCAATATCGTCAAAGGACTCGGCGTTCAGATGCACCGTGTTAACAATGCGAGCAACCTGAAGCTGCTCCGCGATTCCATCCATTTGACACATGTCTTTGTCGGAGAGGATGAGTATCTCGATAATGTCGAACTGCTCGAACAGCTGGCCCGCGATATGGTCGTCTCGGTAGTCGCGAATTCTGACATGGTCCTTCCGAAGAATTCGCGCGTAAGGCTCCTCGAAAAGCCTTTCTACTGTTTCCCGGTAGTCTCCGTCCTTAATTCGTCGGTCGGCGACCGCGATCCGAATGTCAAGAAGATGCGCTGCAACGGCGTGCGCGCGCTTGTTGTTGACGATGAGTCGATGAACCTCGTAGTGGCAAAGAGCATCTTCTCCCGTTACGGCATGGAATTGACAACGGCCACTTCGGGTCAGGAGTCGATCGATATCTGCCGCGAGAAGGTATTCGACATCATCTTCATGGATCACATGATGAGCGGCATGGACGGTGTTGAGGCGATGAAGAGGATACGTACGGATGTATCCGGTCTCAATGTGTCCATCCCGATCGTTGCGCTCACTGCGAACGCTATGAGTTCGGCCAAGCAGATGTTCCTCGCAGAGGGATTCGACGGATTCGTAAGCAAGCCTGTGGAGACTGAGGAGCTGGAGCGTGTCCTGAAGGCCGTTCTGCCCAAGAAGTCGATCTCCTATGATGACGGTGCGGAGGCCGAAGAAGATAACGCGCCTTATGAAGAGGAGCCGGCCACGGTCAAGACGGCTGAACCCGAGACCGATCCCATGGACAAACTATATGCAGCAGGCATCAATACTGCCGCAGGACTTAAGTACTGTGTGGATGATGAGGAATTCTACAAATCGCTCCTTATCCAGTTCGCATCCGAGTCTGCAGAGAAGATCGAATCCATGAAAGCTTATTACGGCAAGAAGGACTGGCATAATTATGAGATCCTGGTACATGCGTTAAAGAGCACTTCGAAGATGATCGGCGCGGTCGATCTGTCTGAGGAAGCCAAGGCTCTCGAGATGGCAGCCAAAGCTACCGATGAAGAGTTCATAACAGCCAATCACGAACAGGCGCTGATGGATTACGGCAGGATATGCGGTGAGATCAAAGCGCTCTTTATGGATATTCCGGCAAAAGAAGATGACGATGAGGTCCTCGAATTCGAGCCGGAAGATGATACTGCAAAAGGAGGTGATATGGCATGAGAGACATATTCAGATATCTGTTAAAGCCGTCTTCCAATGATCCTGAGGCAGTAAAGTCAACATATTATGAGTCGGTAGGTCCTACACGCGTCACGATGTACATATCGTTTATCACGGCGGTCATCTTCCTCGTGCTGACATTCGTATATCCTCCTTACTTCGGAGGAACAACGGTCCTTTATCATCAGCTGTGCTATATCTGGCTGCTTATAGTGGTTATCGTCTGGTTTGCCGGCGTTCATTATGCGATGAAGGATTATGCGACCAGGTATAAGACGGTATACGGCATCAATCACTTCATGGGAATCTCGCTTTATGCATGGGTAATATCGCTTGTTATCGCTAATTCCATGGCAAGAGGAACCGTCGATACCACGCTGTTCATGACCGTGGCGCTCGTTGTCCCGTTGTGTGTTTACTTTAACCCCATAGCTTATGTAGCCGTTTCCCTGACATCGAACTGCGTCGTCATGGCATTCCTTTATATCATGGTGAACAAGGGCGCGATCGAGCCCAATGAGATGGCCAACTTTACCATCTTTTCCGTGTTCCAGGTCCTTATGGGCATCATCATGTCTTACACCAGGTACAGGCTGAACTACCAGCTTGTTAAAGCGGAGAGACAGCATAAGGAGATCGAGAAGCTGAATAAAGCGCAGAACAGTTTCTTTTCGAACATGAGCCATGAGATAAGGACGCCTATCAACACTATCATCGGTCTTAACGAGATGATATTAAGAGAGGCGGAAAGCGAGGAAGTCATCGAGGATGCCGTCAACATCAAGGCGGCAGGCAAGCTGCTTCTTAATCTCATAAACGATATCCTTGATATGAGCAAGTTCCAGTCGGGCCGCATGCAGCTCCTGATCGAGCCGTACCGCACGGGCGATATGCTCTCTGATATCGTCGGAATGCTCTGGATCAGAGCCAAGGACAAGAAACTCGATTTTAATGTCGATGTATCACCTGATATCCCTGCCGAGCTTGTCGGTGACGAAGTGCGCATCAAACAGATCCTCATAAACGTTATCAACAACGCGATCAAATATACGAGTGAAGGTTCGGTGACGTTCTCCGTTCAGTGCGAGATGAAGGAAGATAAGATCTGCAACATGATCTACATGATCTCGGATACCGGAATCGGCATCAAGAGTGAAGACATTCCGTATCTGTTCTCGGCATTTAAGAGAGTCGATGAGAATGTCAACAAGCATATCGAAGGAACCGGTCTGGGTCTGTCCATAGTAAAGCAGCTTGTGGATCTCATGGGCGGTAAGATCACGGTCAACAGCGTCTATAAGAAGGGATCGACATTTATCATAGAGATCCCGCAGAGGGTTGAGCGTGATGGTTCCATAGGACAGTATGATTTCGAGAATTCCCACGTTGCTGCCAAGCGCAAGAAGTACGCGCCCAGGTTCGAAGCGCCTGAAGCGAGGATCCTCGTTGTCGATGACAATGAAGCAAACCTCATGGTCGTAAGCAAGCTGCTGCGCAGCACCAAAGTCCGGATCGATACAGTTACGAGCGGCACAGAGGCTTTGCGGAGAACGCTTAATATCAAGTATGATGCGATCTTCATGGATCACCTGATGCCCGGGATGGACGGCATCGAGTGCCGCCGTAAGATCAAGGAACAGACGGGAGGAAGATGCCGCGAGACTGCCATCGTCATCCTTACCGCGAATGCGGATGAAGAGAACCGGGCATTGTATTCAAGGGAGAATTTCGACGGGTACCTGAGCAAGCCGGTAAGCGGCGAAGAACTCGAGAATGAATTGTACAGCATCCTTCCCAAGGAGATCGTTAAGATCACGGGACAGAGAAGCGAGATCGCAGAAGAATCCGTCTCATGGATGAACGGAAGCAAAAAGCGTAAGAGTGTTGTCATCACAACAGAGAGTGTAGCCGACCTGACGCCTGAAGTTATCCGCAAATACAAGATCGGTATTCTTCCTCATAAAGTACGTACCGCCGAAGGCATCTTCAAGGACGGCATGGAGATAGAGACACTGGGTGTTCTTAAGTATATGGAGAACCCCGACCATGCGGTCATGCCTATGGGACCTGACGTAAGAGAGGCGGAAGAATTCTTCGCCAAGCAATTGTCATATGCCAATAATGTCATTCATATCTCTATCTCAAGTCTGGTAGAAAATTCCGGATACAAGCCGGCTCTTGATGCTGCCAGGTCATTCGACAACGTATTTGTCATCGATTCTTCGCATCTGTCGAGCGGACAGGGACTGCTCGCGCTCGAGGCTGCCCGCATGGTTGAACTCGGCATGCCGCCGGAGAAGATCATAGAGGAGCTTGAGATCGTCAAGAAGAAGATCCGCACGAGCTTTATCGTCGATAATCTCGACTTCCTCGCGCGTGCGGGACAGGTCGGCACCGGTACGGCAAATGTCGTGAAATCCCTTATGGGACGCCCCGTTCTTGTATTGCGCAAGGGTAAGATGGGTGTCGGAATGACTTACTTCGGCTCGCGCGAGAAGGCATGGAAGAGCTATATCGCTTCGGCTTTGTCTACACCTTCTGCGATCGATAAACGCGTACTGTTTGTCACGTATGTCGGCCTCGGCAAGCGCGACACCGACTGGATACGCGAGCAGATCGAGAAGCGCATGGACTTCGACGAGATCTACTTCAAGCAGGCTTCTCCCGCCATCGCCGTTAACTGCGGCGCCGGCACTTTCGGCCTGCTGTACATGGAGAAATGATCGGAACTTACCGGCAGGCGAATACAATAAGCAAAGGGGCTGCCTCATTGCCGAGACAGCCCCTTGGTTTAAGAGGATCAAAAATGAAGATCACATAAGTTTTCTGAACATTGCCTCGAAGTCTTCGAGCGTCGCGTGACGGGGATTGCCGGGAGCGCAGGCATCTGCGGCTGCCGATTCGCAAAGGAACGGAAGGTCCTCTTCCTTCAGCGCTTCGAGCTTCGTGGGGATGCCGACATCGACCGACAGCTTACGAACTTCATCGATCGCTGCCTGACGGTACTGTTCGGGACTCATGCCCGTTGTATCAACTCCGAATGCCTCGGCTATATCCTTGAACTTTGTGCCTGTCGTCTCCTGATTGAATTCCATGACTATAGGGAGCATCATCGCGCAGGCGACACCGTGAGGCGTATCGTAGACCGCGCCTAAAGTGTGGGCCATCGAGTGAGCGATGCCGAGACCGACATTCGAGTAAGCCATGGCGGTGACATACTGAGCAAGAGCCATTCCCTCGCGTCCTTCAGGTTCGCCTGCCACTGCCTTGCGAAGGGACTTCGCGATCAGCTTGATGGCCTCGAGATCCAGGACATCGGACAGTTCCCATGCCGCAGCCGTTGTATAACCTTCGATCGCATGCGTCAGCGCATCCATACCTGTCGAAGCCGTTAAGCCCTTGGGCATTGAACTCATCATGTCGGGATCGACGACTGCGATGTCGGGGATGTCGTTAGGGTCGACACAGACGAATTTTCTCTTCTTTTCAACATCGGTGATTACATAGTTGATGGTTGACTCGGCCCCGGTTCCTCCTGTTGTGGGAACTGCGATCGTGAATACTGTGCGGTTCTTTGTCGGAGCTACGCCTTCGAGGGAGCGGACGTCATAGAACTCGGGGTTGTTTACGATGATGCCGATGCCCTTGCCGGTATCCATCGAAGAGCCTCCGCCGATCGTGATCATGAAGTCGGCGCCTGAAGCATTGTAAGCGTCAACGCCGTGCTGAACATTCTCTATCGTGGGATTAGGCTTGATGTCCGAGTAAAGCTCGTAGGCAATGCCGTTCTTCTCGAGAAGGTCTGTTACCTTGGCCGTTACCCCGAACTTAACAAGGTCAGGGTCTGATGCTACGAATGCCTTTGTAAGCCCCTTGGACTTTACGATCCCGGGGATCTCGTTTATCGCACCGTATCCGTGATATGAGATTCCGTTAAGTACAAACCGGTTTACTGCCATATGCTTTCCTCCCATTATAAAAGATACTTAAATCGTAACAGTCCGGTGAAACAAAAGTGTGGGAAGAATGAGGGTTTTGCCGCTGATATAGTGGTAAAATCACAGTGATAACAGTAAAAGGGAGACGATAAGATGGATTATTTCATTTATATCATTGCGGCAGGAATCGTATTCGTCTGGTCGATGATCGTACAGACAAGACTGAAGAGCAATGTTGCCCGGGGAAGCAGGATACGCGCAGCCTCCGGCATAACCGCAAATGAGGTTGTCGAGCAGATGCTCAGGGAACACGACGTAATGGGCATAACGATCGAGCATAAGCCCGGTCAGATGACAGACTGCTACTCTCCCAAGGAGGGAAAGATATACCTTTCAGATACAACTTACGGACAGGATACGATCGCGGCGATCGCCATCGCGGCGCACGAGTGCGGACATGCGGTCCAGGACCACGAGAACATGGCGCTCTATGAATTCCGCCAGCTGTTAGCTCCCTTTGCGGGGATCTCTTCGAGAGTCGGCCCGTGGCTCGTTATCATCGGTGTTGTGCTGTCGGCATATCTTGACCGCAACGGTGATACCGGATTCGGATGGACATTGAGCACGATCGGCATAGTCGTCTATTTTGTGGCATTCCTTTTCTACCTGGTGATGCTCCCCGTCGAACGCAATGCGAGTTCACGCGCATATAAGGATATGAAGCAGGCAGGCTGGGTGTCTGACGATCAGCTCTCGCTTGCTCACAAGGTCCTCCGTTCAGCAGGTGACACATATGCGGTCGCGCTCGCATCATCAGCGGTAACTTTGATCAGGCTCCTTGCGTTACGCGGAGGCAGAAGAGGCAGACGCTGATCATAAGCTTTTCGAGAGGCTGTTACTGCAGCGGAAGCGTCTGATACTCCTCTAAGAGCGCGTTTGTCTCCATTATGCTGAGGCGGTTGTTTACTGCGTAGATGAGAATGCTGTCGCGGCGGTTCTTGGCATATAAGATCCCCTCTGAAGCGGTCTTCAGCGCTCTCTGGCATTCTTCAAGCGTCAGTTGTGCGCCGAGTGCCATGGCGATTATCTTATCGCGTCCGGGGTTCTTGCTGCCGTCCATGATCTGATAGATATATGTGCGGTCTATGCGGCTCTTCTTCTGAAGATCGGCGACCGACATCCCTTTTTGCTCAAGGATCTGCTTCATATAATCTGCAAAGCCCGCAGGGTATCTGTCATCTATATCATTGACATATTCGTTAAGTTCCGCGTTGTCTTCCACGGAGTTTAATATGTTCATAAGATCATCAGTTTTATCGGTATTCATAGAAGCCTTTCAAAGATTATAATAGGTATATGAGCGACGGTTTTCCTTACAGAGAATTATATCATTACGACTCCGGGAGAAGCCTTGTGATGGACGAGGTGTCGGGCGATATCTTCTACTCGAAAAGCCTGACTCACTACGACCGTGCCGTCTATGAGTTCCTGAGCACTAACAGCGACAGACATGTGCCCCGCGTGATAAGGCTCATAGATCAGGAAGACGGAAAACTGACCGTTATCGAGGAATATATCAGGGGTAATACCTTCGATACCGTGATCGATGATCCCGATATGCCTAAGAACGATAAGCTTTCTTATTTTATCGATCTTCTTGAGGGCCTTAAGTTTCTTCACAGCGCACCCAAGCCGATAATACACAGGGACCTCAAACCGTCTAACATCATGGTGAGGGATAAGGGCCAAGTCGTCATCATCGATTATGATGCTGCAAAAGTCTATAAGCCGGGAGAAGACAAAGACACGGTCGCATTGGGTACCGAAGGACGAGCTGCGCCCGAGCAGTACGGATTCATGCAGTCTGATGTCAGGACCGACATTTATGCCGTGGGCAGGATGCTCAAGGATGCATTCCCTTCCGACGCCAGAATACAGAAGATCGCAGATAAGGCGATGAGTTTTGATCCCGACGGCCGCTATGAGAATGCAGGTCAGTTCGAGAATGCGCTCCTTCGCAGGGTATCCGTGAATGCGAATCTCAAACCCCTGTTCCCGCCGCCGGGTTTCCGCACCATGACATGGTGGAAGGTACCGCTCGCGGTAGCAGGCTATTTTTTCTTTATGTATTGCTGTCTTACTATGCAAGTTGACGATGCTCCGGCAATTGAGGTCTATACCACGAGAGTTTTCTATCTGATCTTTTGTCTGTCCGCCATTGATATGTGTAATTCGTGGACAGGAATATATGACACATTTCCTTTCATCAACGATAAAAGGATCTATATCAGATATCCTGTGCGGATCCTGTATGTCATAGGCGCGTTTTTATTAATGTACTTAACTCTTATGTTGACCATTGGGGTCGAAAGACATCTCATTTTGTGACGTTAAAAGAGATTTCCACTTCGGTTCTCCAATAACCCAGATCGATAGAATACGTGCCGTTTCCTTCATAGACCAGATAAAATGCCCTGTCATCCTCAGCGCCGGGACGCAGGCTGTCAGACTCCCACAGGTTGTCTCCGTCAAAGTATATGCCTACCTCGTCAACCTCGCGTCCTGACGGACCGTAAGCCGTAACTGCAAAGGGATTGAGATAATTGTTTTCTCTTCCTGTGTTTTTGATGTGGAAGGGGATCCTTATTATATCTGCTCCGTCCAGATCGGAGAACATATTCCGGAGGGTGACGAATTCATAGTACCCGCCGAATGTGATCTGAAGCCCGTCGAAGCTTACGGTTCCGACAGATGTGGAGTGTGCAGCTTCGGAGCCGGTACTCCTTACAGTAGTCGGTACATCTATGTGATTTCCTGCCGTGATCCCGTAAGATGCGCACTTGTTTGCAAATTCCGCCGAATCGGCGAATCCCGTAAACAGAATGCTGATGTCGTTGGTGGTGTTTGCTATCCGGCTTGCCCAATAGGATTTTCCCGAGGGATCAGCAGGTCTGTTCAGGAACACTCTGTAATATGCATTGATCAAAGTGTCATCGTCCCACTGATTGGCTTTTGTCTGAAACTCCGAACTGAAGAAGAAACCATAAGCGCATTGTTTTCCCGAGACCGTCCCGTTGGCAAGTTTGGTGCACCAATCGTTTAAACCTGAAGGGTCCGGTGATCTTCCCAGACAATCCGAATACAGACTGGTTACAAATGTCTCTATTCCGGGATTAAACCCGTCGGCACGGACATCCTGAATGCCGGTATAATTCAGGAATACAGCTATGAATATTGTGATTGCGGTAAGTCGGGCAACAATTCTTGATCTTGATAATGAAAACATCATGAACACCTCGCTTTCGTTTAATTATTCAGTTATTCTGCCGCTTCTATCTGATAGGTGGTTAAGTACATGTTGAATCCGTCAGCGCTGATCCCGTAAAGACCGTCGGTAAAGCCTTCGACAAATTGAATCGCAAAATCATCGGAATCAATATTGTTGTTCGCGTTAACGATGAATGTAACCTGTCCGGTGACGATGATCCGCTGACCGATCTCAAATTCGGTGAGTTGACTGTTTAAGCTGCTGTCAAAGAAATCGCATTCGAGATCACAATTGCCGCCTTCGTCGCCAACGGTAAACATTTCCAAAACCGAATCGATATGTTCGAGCGTGCCCTCGATCTTAATAAACCTGTCCTGATAATTCTCAAAGGTCATCGGATTTGCACGCGCTTCCTGATACAGCTGTTCCATAGTTACGGTTTCTGTTTCTTCAACTCTTTCCAGTACATCATCTATACGATCGCGGAGCATGTCTTCGTGTGATTGAAGAACACTTATCTCGTTTGCATCAAGATTGATCGTATATCCGGATATAGCGGTGCATATTCCCCGGATGCTTATCTTATCGCCTATGCTAAGAGCAACGATCTGATCATGGCTTATGTTTTGCGTGGATGCTTCGATGTGCATAGTCTCGTCTTCGTTGACACCGGATAGTCTTATTGAGTCGTTTGATATTCTCTCGAGTATTCCAGTAAGGATCATGCCTTGATCTATGTATTGTTCTTCCCTCTGAGAATTTGCCGTAATATCATTTCTTATCGAAGACAGATCATATGTGTTGTATCTGACTTCGGAAAGGTCCGGAGTTTCTTCTTCAGTTTCTTCCGCTTCTTCCGTCCTCTGACTGCTCCGATCGCCGCGGCCGGACGAATCTGAACTTGAACAACAACAGCTTGATGAAGCCGAGATTCCGTAAGCACTTAATATCAGACAGATTCCGATCACACTAATGAGATTTTTCATAGACTGCTCCTTTCTTTTCTGCCCAAACTGCCATAAGGGCCGATATCCCGATGGCAGAAAATTCCACGATTATATCAAACAGATCAAAGTGGCCCGGAAATGATGAAGGTATCTGTAAAAACTCTACGGCAGCAGCAAACGGAAATGTTATCAAACCGGCTGCAAGCGCGGCGTTATTCCATCTGCATATCAGTCCCCATCCGAGTGTTATCCAGAAAAGCGAATACGCCCAACAAAAATCACATCCGTAGTTTCTCAAAAATGAAGGTTGATCGACGGTGTTTAGTCTTATGCCGATCCGGCAGAAGATATCGTAAAGAACAGTTCGGTTTCTGGAAGTCAGGTATATAAGTATTCCTATCAGAAGAGGAATAA
>JAFXPN010000025.1 GCA_017527865.1 Clostridiales bacterium | reverse complement strand
TATTTTTCTTTTTTTCAAAAAAGTTTTTCGCGCGCTCGAGACTCCCTTTTCGGGTATGCGCGTACAGCTTTATAAAAACTCATTATCACTATTTTTTTATAAAATATATTCTTTAATTAATAACTGTTTTTTGGTATAGTTTGGTAGCAGTATTCTGCGCTTTTAGATACGTATACGCGTATTGAATAAATAATCTATATTTAAGCACATGGGGGTATCTTCTATGAGTAAGATTTCTGAAGGTTCAAAGGTCTGCATTATCGGTGCAGGCGCAGTAGGTGCGACTATCGCATTCGCTATCTCGATGAAGCAGATCTGTTCTGAACTGGTACTTATCGACGTAAACCAGGAGAAGGCGCTGGGTGAGGCACTCGACATCAGCCACGGTCTTCCTTTCCTTGGCCAGATGGACATTCACAGCGGCGATTATGACGAGGTCAAGGATGCTGACGTCATCATCATTACTGCAGGCATTCCGAGAAAGCCGGGCGAGACCAGGATCGATCTTGCAAAGAAGAACGTTAAGCTTGCTCACGTTATCACAGACAGCATCATGAAGTATTACAACAAAGGCGTTATCCTTGTTGTATCCAATCCTTGCGATGTTGTTACATACAAGGTTACCGAGTGGACAGGTCTTCCTTCTTCCAGGATCATCGGTTCCGGTACAAACCTCGACTCCGCGCGTTTCAGATGGCTCCTTTCCCAGAAGCTCAATGTTGATGTCCGCAACGTTCACGGCTATATCCTCGGCGAGCACGGTGAGACACAGTTCGCAGCATGGAGCCGCACACACGTAGCAGGCGTACCTGTTGAAGAGTATGCAAGATCCATCGGCCAGCCTCTTTCCGAGCAGGATAAGATCGATCTCGTCGAGCAAACCAAGTCTTCCGGCGCACAGATCATCAAGCTCAAGGGCGCAACATTCAACGGTGTTGCCGTTTCCGTTACAACTCTTCTCGAGTCCATTCTCATGGATAAGCACACGATCCGCACCGTATCCACAAAGCTTAACGGCGAATACGGAATGAGCAATGTAACTCTCAACGTCCCGATCATGATCGGTGCAGGCGGAGTTGAAGACATCATCGAGATGGAACTGAACGAAGACGAGAAAGCTCTCATGGAAGCATCCCGCAAGAACATCGCAGACGCTATCGCAAGTGTGGAAGGTCTGTAATCCTCAGCACTGACAACATTAGATACAGAGAAGGCTGTCCGGTTAACCGGGCAGCCTTTTTGCTTTCAGTAACAAAACCGAATATCAGAAAGTGGGTCCTTTATAGTCCCTGACGGCCTTCCTGCGGCGCTTTGACCTGTTGTATTTAATGCTCCTCGTAATGAGAAGGATGACCAGTATGATGATTATCAATACCAGTACCGCGATGAATGCCGACACTCCGGGATTAAGAGAGACAAACCTGCCTACACGGGTTGCAAAGAAGCCGGATTGGGCCTGATCCTGTGACGCCGGATCGACATCCGGTCCCGATCCTGAATCGCCTATGATGACTTCCCCGGCGATATTCGTTTCAGCCGTTCCGGCATCAGTCTGCTGATCCTCTGCGCTCTGTTCATCCGATGAGACGGGTTGCGGCAGCGTCGCTGCATCGCCCGGCACTATTACCGTATCAAGAACAGGAAAGGAATCGGCAGTCCAGTTGAACCGCTGGTAATCCCCGATCGAACCCGGTATTACTGTCACGGGATCGGAATTCCAGCACGCAAGATTGCCGTAGGCTACTGCGGATGTTACATAACGGGTCTGATTGGAATATTCCTCATAGGGTATCCCGCAGACGGAGATCATCAATTCGTGCCCGTTCTCATTGACACTGTATGTCGTCATTCCGGTTCCGGCAACAGACGTTGTTCCGGTCTTTCCGCCTATGAATGCTATCATGTGTGTATCTTCGCCCTCTGCCGTCTTTGACGCCATCCACGGATCGGACAGCAGCTGGTTGGTATTCTTTACTATCGACCATGCATCCTCTGTATGAACATTCGTAGCCTGGAATACATGCGTAGGGGAACTTATGACTGTGTTGAAATCCGGATTCTCGGATGCCTTGGCCATGATAAGGCAAAGGTCGTAAGCGGTAGTATAATGCTCATCGCTGTGGAGTCCGTGCGGATTGACAAAGTGCGTTCCCGTACACCCGATATTCCTCGCGCGCAGATTCATAAGCTCGGCAAAGGCAGACAGGGGATACGAAGTCAAGATCTCATCAGCCGACATTCCGAACAGTTCGGTAAAATAGGATGCATTCACGCCGTCAGGTCCCATCTCACCACCCTCTGGATAGAGCTCGAAAAGCTTGGCGATAACAGCCTCTGCAACAACATTTGCCGCGTCATTTCCCGAAGGAAGCATCATGCCGTAATAAAGCTCGGACACCTTGAGTTCCTCGCCGACACAGATATACATAAGCGTGGAATCGGAAGTTACATTGTCTATCGCATTCTGCGAGACGGTAACATAATCATCCGGATCGAGGTAATCAAGCCCCAGCTGGAATGTCATGAGCTTGGTCATGGATGCGGGATATATCCTGTTATGCGACATCCTCTCGAGAAGTATGGTATCCGCGGTCTTATCGTAAACACAATAAGAAGCGCAGTGTATATCCTCGATCGGCGTGATCGTAATATCGGGCTGGTTCACCGCCGCTTCCACGGATCTTCCGCAAAGACCCGCAGGAGCAAAGGGCATTATCCCTCCGGCCGTTATGACCGCTACGGCAAGCAGGCCTGCCGCAAATCTCTTTAACGCATTATCACTCACTGTCTTCTCCGGACGCGGTCTCCGTCTCTTCTTCGGGTTCCTCATGTTCGGTCACGGTAAAGTCCACGATGGACGCTCCGTTGGACCTCATGAGCTTTACGCCCGAAGTCGCGCGGGAAAGCGTCGGTATCTCGGTTGCCGCGACTCTTATGATCATTCCTGTATCGGTTATTATCAAAAGATCCATGCTGTCATCGACGAGCGTGCATCCGATGATCGGACCTGTCTTCTCCGTAACCTTATATGTGATGAGACCTTTTCCGCCTCTTCCCTGCTGACGGTATTCCTCTACGGAGGATCTCTTGCCCATGCCCTTCTCAGAGATCACGAGCAGCTCGCCGCCGTCGGTAACGGGGACCATTCCGACCACTTCATCCGACGCGGAGAGATTCATCGCGCGCACACCCGAAGAATTACGTCCGGTCTCTCTTACATCATCGGAATTAAACCTTATGGCCTTGCCCGAACGGGAAACCACGATGACTTCCTGGGAAGGCGCAGTCATGGCGATATCCACGACGGAATCGTCTTCGCGGAGCTTGACCGCAATGAGACCGTTCTTGTTGATGTTCTTGTAACTCGACAGAGGAGTCCTCTTGATAACGCCCTTGCGCGTTACTATCGTCAGGTTGACATCCTCCGTGTCCAGACTGTCGGCAGGTATGATGTTCCTTATCTTCTCATTCTCACCGAGGCTTAACAGGTTAACGATCGCCGTACCCTTCGCGCTTCTGGATGCCGTCTCGGGGATCTTATAACCTTTGATCTTGAACACGCGTCCGGTATTGGTGAAGCAAAGAAGGAACTTGTGCGTCGTAGTGGTCAGGATCTTCTCAACGTAATCCTCTTCGCGTCTGCCCTGGCCCGAGATGCCCCGGCCGCCCCTGTGCTGGCTCTTGTATACATCGACGCGCTGACGCTTGATATAACCGAAATGCGTGAGCGTAACAACGATATTCTCTTCCTGGATGAGCGATTCATCATCGACATCCTCGAACGAACCGTTGATGATCTCCGTGACCCTCGGAGTAGCGAACTTCCGCTTGATCTCGAGGATCTCCGTCTTTATCGTCTCGTGGAGCACGTTGCGGTCGCTTAATATGAGCCTGTATCCGGCTATCGCCTCGTCCAAAGACTTGATCTCGGCTTCGAGCTTCTCGCGCTCGAGACCCGTCAAACGTCCGAGTCTCATATCAACGATATGCTGGGCCTGCTTGTCGGAGAAGCCGAATCTGGCACACATTGCGGTCTTCGCATCCGCCTCGGTCCTGCTCGCCCTGATTATGGCAATGATCTCATCGATGTGATCTATGGCAAGGAGCAGGCCTTCATCGATATGGCGCTTGCCGAGAGCCTGCTCAAGGTCATATTCCGTCCTCTTGGTCACAACATTTTCCTGATGCTCGATGTAATACTTCAAAGCATCAAAGAGAGTTATCGTCTTAGGTTCGAGCTTACCGTCCTTATCAGGGACAAGGGCGATCATATTGGCGCAGCACGCATCCTGCAGCGCGCAGTTCTTATAGAGCTGATTCAGGACCACATCGGGATTTGCTTCCTTCTTGACCTCGATGACTATACGTACCATCTCATTACGGTCGGATTCATCGCGGAGTCCCGATATTCCTTCTACCTTCTTATCCTTTACAAGATCGGCCATCCTCTCGATAAGACGAGCCTTATTTACTGCAAAGGGAAGATCATGGATGATTATCCTCTGTCTGCCGTTGCCGAATTCCTCGATCTCGGCATGAGCCCTTACGACTATCCTTCCCCTTCCCGTCGCATACGCTTCACGGATACCCGATGTTCCGAGTATCGCTCCGCCCGTCGGGAAATCGGGACCCTTAACGACTGTCATGAGTTCATCGAGAGAAACGTCGGGGTTGTCGAGCATCATTACGACACCGTCGATAACCTCACCCATGTTATGAGGCGGGATATTGGTCGCCATACCGACCGCAATTCCGACAGATCCGTTTACGAGAAGATTGGGGAATCTCGAGGGGAGAGCTACGGGTTCGAATTCGTGCTCATCGAAGTTCGGCCTGAATTCCGTGCCCTTCTTGATATCGGTCATCATCTCGAGGGCGACCTTGGCAAGCCTTGCCTCCGTATAACGGTATGCAGCCGGCGGATCACCGTCTATGGATCCGAAGTTTCCGTGTCCGTCAACGAGAGGATGTCTCAAAGAGAAATCCTGCGCAAGCCTTACGAGAGCATCGTAAACGGATGCATCTCCGTGAGGGTGGAATCTTCCCAGAACATCACCTATCGTGGTAGCGCACTTACGGTACGGCTTATCAGGCGTAAAACCCTGAGTGAACATTGAATAGAGTATCCTGCGCTGAACAGGCTTAAGGCCGTCTCTGATATCCGGCAGCGCACGGTCGGATATGACCGACATAGCGTAGTCGATAAAAGACTTCTTCATTTCCTGCTCGAGGTCAACCGGAACGATCGTCGTCTGCTCGGAGCGGAATATCTCATCCATCTGCTCTTCCTGCTGCTTGCGAAGTTCCTTTGACTTGTCGTTATCTGCCATTTCTTCCTCCGGTGCCGGTCCGGGTCTGACTTCCCTTAAGCCGGCCAAATCATCATAAGATCATACCGAATCAGTATAACACACTTAACTATAAATATATATAACTATAATATATATAAGGAACCCGTTCAGAGCGGATCTTTTGACGGCTTTCCGGCCTGTCTCGGATACCTTGAAGGAGTGGGCGCAGTCTTTCTTACGACTACGACCGCGCGGTTCATGTCCGTCCCGGGAAGACAGAACCTGTCCGTCTTCTCCGTCTGTCCGCCCAGGATCTTTACAGCCTTGTATGATGCCTTCTGTTCCTCGTCGACATTGCCTTTCATGGCAAGGAATGCTCCGCCCTTCCTCACGAAAGGCAGACAGTACTCGCACAGCACCGGCAAAGAAGCCACGGCGCGCGCACAGGAAACGTCAAACTTCTCACGCATTCCGGCATCCCGGCCTGCATCTTCGGCCCTTCCGTGTACGGTAACGGCGTTCTGAAGTTCCAAAGCGGTACAGACATCGTCAAGGAAATTCAGACGTTTCTTAAGCGAATCCAGCAAAGTGAGACGAAGCTGCGGAACCGCGATCTTAAGAACGATGCCGGGGAATCCCGCCCCGGTGCCGACATCTATCACCGATATATCCGGTCTTCCCGCCCGTTCCTGTTCGGCCCTGATATAAGGGACCAAAGTCAGGGAATCGATAAAATGCCTGACCGCGATGCCTTCGTCATCCGTAATGTTCGTAAGGTTCATGACTTCGTTGGTCTTAACGAGCATGCCTGCATAAATATCGAGCATCTCAAGCTGACGGTCTGTCAGCCCGAGCCCTTCACTGTCGGAATATTCCTTAACGATCTTCCTGATGATCTCAGACACCGGAACCTCCTTTGCGGGAATCAAGATAAACAAGGAGAACCGAGATATCCGCAGGAGATACTCCCGAGATCCTCGATGCCTGACCGACATTAACGGGTCTCATCTTATCGAGTTTCTGCCTTGCCTCCAATCTTAATCCCGTAATACCCTGATAATCCGTATCGGCAGGTATGATCTTCTTCTCAAGCTTCTTGAACCTGTCGATCTTCTCCTTTTCGAGCTTGAGATATCCCTCATACTTGATGTCGGTCTCTACGGCGCGTATTACGTCTTCCGTGAGAGCAGGCCTGTCCTTATCGACAGGTGCGATCATAGCGTAGCTCACTCCGGGGCGCCTTATGAGATCCGCAAGAGACACTCCGGATGACGGCATAACGGAATCCGCTTCCGCCATGACGGCCGCAAGTTCATCCGACGGACCTATGTAGGTCCCGGAAAGCCTGTCGTACTCCTCTTTAACAGAATCGTACTTCCTCAAAAACCTGCCGTAGCGCTCATCGTCTATAAGCCCGACATCATGGCCTGTCGGCGTAAGTCTCAAGTCTGCATTGTCATATCTCAGGAACAGTCTGTACTCCGCGCGCGATGTCATCATGCGGTACGGTTCATTTGTACCCTTGGTGACAAGATCATCGATAAGGACACCGATGTATCCCTGCGAACGGTCAATGATGACCGCATCCTCGCCTTTGGCATATCTTCCTGCATTGATGCCCGCGATTATGCCCTGCCCCGCAGCCTCTTCGTAACCGGAAGAACCGTTTATCTGACCTGCGGTAAACAGACCGGAGACTATCTTGGATTCGAGCGACGGCTTCAGCGTAGTGGGCTCGATAAGGTCATATTCGATGGCATACGCGCTTCTTTGTATCACCGCTTTTTCAAGACCGGGCAAAGAGCGGACCATCTTGACCTGCACGTCCTCGGGAAGACTCGTAGAGAATCCCTGAAGATACATCTCCTTCGTATTCCTTCCCATGGGTTCGATAAAGATCTGGTGACGCGTCTTATCCTTGAACTTTACGAACTTGTCCTCGATCGAGGGACAGTAACGGGGGCCGGTGCCCTTAATAATGCCGCTGTAAAGAGGAGACCTGTCCATATTGTCGTGTATCACTTCACGGGTCTCGTCCGTCGTCCATACGGAATAGCAGGGGCTCTGATCCGCAGGAACCGTTCTCCCGTTCATCTCGTTGTCGAAGGAGAAAAGAGGGACATCGTGTTCCCCTTCCTGCCTCTGCATCTTCGTAAAGTCGATGCTGCCGGAATTCACTCTGACGGGAGTCCCCGTCTTGAACCTCAATATCGGAATGCCGTAGCCGGCCAGAGATGCCGACAGGCCTTCCGACCTGGGTAGACCGTCCGGACCCGAACTTATGATCACCTCACCCCTTATCGTCCTGCTCTCCATGTAGGTGCCGGAGCAGACGACTGCGGCCTTCGCCTTATATACGGCCCTGCTCTCGGTCATCACTCCTTCGACGGCAAAGATCCCGTCCGCGGACTCCTTCGCAAGAACGGCGGTGACATGGGCCTGCCTTATATCAAGACCTTCCGTCCCCTCAAGAAGACCCTTCATCGTTACCGAATACTTCGATCTGTCCATCTGCGCTCTGGGAGAGTGCACCGCGGGTCCCTTAGTCCGGTTCAGCATCCGCATCTGGATGAGGCACTCGTCAGCAACTTTACCCATGACGCCTCCCAGCGCATCGACCTCTCTAACTATCTGACCTTTGGCAGTCCCTCCGATGCTGGGATTGCACGGAAGATTCGCGAGGGAATCAAGGTGCAGCGTAAACAGTATGGTCTTGAGCCCCATTGCCGCGCAGGCATGTGCAGCCTCGCAGCCCGCGTGGCCTGCGCCGACGACGGCGACATCATATTCACCTGCAAGATATGCGTATTCTTCTGACAGCGCCTGTTCGATATTCATATTATTTCCCTATGCAGAACTTCGAAAAGATCGTATCCACCAACTCATCCGATACCACGCGTCCCGTGATCTGTCCGGAATCATCGAGGGCGGATCTGATGACCTGCGAGCACACGTCCTCCCCGAGACCTCCCTCTAGGACGGCAACCGCTTCATCGAGCTTGCCGCACGCGCTCTTAAGGAGAACGTCGTGACGCGAGGATAGGACCGTTATATCGCTTGAATTAAGCCCGCCTGCACTGTCGTATGCCTCGCTTACGAGCTTCGAGATGACTTCCGTATTGATCCGCTCCCTGACCGAGACTGACGAGAAATCCGTTATGCCTTCTTCTTTCAGGATCTCCGTGATCTCATCCGCGGCGGGGTTCTCTCCCTCATCGCTCTTGGTGAACAGGACCCTGACCTTACCGGGTTCGATACCCCGGACCGCATCGCAGACCTCTTTGCATGAAGCCTCAGGAGAGACGAGATATAACACAAGATCGGCTTCCTTTGCCGCTATCCACGACAGTCTGACTCCCATCGCCTCGATCTCATCATCCGTCTGCCTTATCCCTGCCGTATCGACAAACGTAACGGGGATTCCTTCAACTTCCGTATTGAATTCCAAAGTATCTCTTGTCGTCCCGGGAACATCCGTGACAATGGCACGGTCAAATCCCGCAAGATAGTTTAACAGGGTGCTCTTGCCGCTGTTGGGCAGACCCAGTATCGCGACCTTCATGCGGTCGGTGAGAAGCCTGCCCTGCGCAAAACTTTTGTGAAGTTCATAAAAGCTCCTGCGGGCATCCTTCAGGATGCCGGTGATCCGGTCTGCATTCTCGGGAGTATCATCATGCTCGGGAAATTCTATCATCATCTCGATCAGGGAAAGCGCCCCGTAGAGCTGATCCTCGACTTCGGTTATCTTCCTGCAAAGCTTGCCCATAAGCTGTGTGTTGGAAGCCTCGAGCGCGCGTGAGGAATCCGCCGCGATAACATTCATCACGGCTTCAGCCTCCGTAAGATCGAGCTTGCCGTTGATAAATGCAGTCTTTGTAAATTCACCCGGCTGCGCGGGCCTTATCCCGAGATCATACATAACGCGCAAGATCTCCTGCCTTACGGCAGAACCGCCGTGGCAGGAGATCTCTATCATTTCTTCACCTGTATAAGAGTGCGGAGCTTCAAAGAATGTGATCACCACGTCGTCTATGCTTCTTCCCGCAGCGGGATCGAAGATCCTTCCGTAGCAGGATTCATAACCCTTAAGATCCGTAAGCGCGGCGTCTGTGCGTCCTCCCGTCGTGCGAAGGACCTTTACGGTCCTTGAAACTATCGAGGCCACGCCGTCTCCGGATGCCCTGATTACTGCAACGCCGGACAGTCCGGCAGGCGTTGACAAGGCACAGAACGGCTCCATATGTCTATATCAGCCTTTACTCCTCTGAAGATTCCGGAGCAACGACGACATGCCTTGCGGCATCCTCGCCCTCACTGTGTGTGGTTACTCCGTCAACGCTCTGAAGATATGAGTGAACCATTCTTCTTTCTGCGGGATTCATGGGTTCCATGGCAACGGGCTTGCCGATGCGAAGCGCCTTCGATGCAGCCCGGTCCGCAAGTCCTTCGATGATCCTCTCCCTGTGCTTTCTGTATCCGCCGACATCAAGATGGACATGTACTCTGTCCTCACTGTGTCTGTTGGCTATGAGGTTGGTCATATATGTAATGGCCTCAAGAGTCTCGCCGTGTCTGCCGATAGCAGCGCCGCAGTCCCCGCCTGAGACAGAGATATAGATGGTATCATCCTCTTTGTAAGAATCCATATTACCGTGGATCCCAATGCCCGACAGAACTTCGGCAACAAAAGCGACTGCCGCATCCTCGGCTTCGCTCACGTCATCGCCTTCGTATGACTCATCGTCACCGTAGTAAACGACTTCCTCTTCCGCGTCTTCTTCGACATCTGCGGTAACCTTGACTTCAGCGCCGTCGGCCTCGCTCAGGATCTCGACTGTTGCCTGATCCTCGGATACGCCGAGTTCTTCCAATGCAGCCTGGCGGGCTTCCTCAACGGTATTTCCTGTCTTTACAACTGACTTTTGCATATATCAATAACCTCCGGGTTTATTACTCGTTATTATTTCTTTTTCTTGTTCTTCTTATGTTTCTCGTCTTTATCGGCAGAATTCTTCTTGAATACCTCGGCCTTCTTTATCTCCATCTCGGCCTTCTTTAATTCATAAGGCTTTGTAAACAGGAAATAAGTGAGCAGCTGTGTAAGTATGCCCATAATACCGCCGACGACCCAGTAAAGACCCATTGCGGCAGGCAGCGAGAATGTCGTTACGAGCATAAGCGCGGGCATCATCCATGTCATCATCTTGGCAGTCATCTCAGCCTGATCCTGCTGAACCTGTCCTGCCCTTGCGGGATTGTTCTTCTGTCTTTCCTTGGCTTCCTTCTGCTCCTTGTATCCGGGCTTAAGCCAGTTTGCCATCCTCATCGAGATTATGCTTGTCAGGATAACGAGCAAAGGGAAGATCAGCAAAGGGATATACGTCAAAGGATCCGAGATGATCGTTACGGGATTCCATGCAGGAGTCTGGGTAAGATCAATTCCCATAAAGTTCAGGTCGAGAAGCTGACCCATTCTGATGAATCCCTTGGAGATGCATTCTGCCAGGAAATCACTGTTGCTGTTAAGGATGTCTATGAGCTTGATATGGTTCTCAACCGTAAACCTGGCCGCATTCTCGGCAATTCCCTGTTCCTGCGCCATATCTATCATCGCCTGAACATTCTCTTTTGACACCTGCGACAGGTAGATGAGCGGTCCGGATACTATACGGTAGATCGGCCAGATGAAGAATATCTGCAGGAGCGGAAGAAGGCATCCCGACAGTCCGCCGGCTCCGTTCTCCTGCTGCAGCTTCATCAGTTCTTCCTGATACTTCTGCTTATCATCACCGTATTTGCGCTGCAGTTCTGCGCTCTTGCTCGAGAGTGCCTGCATCTTGATCATGGACTTCTGGGACTTTAAGTTGAGCGGGACAAGCGCAAGCCTGATGATAACGGTAAGCATGATGATGGCCATTCCGTAGTTGCCGAAGAAAGCAAACAGGATACGCGTGAGCCATCCGAAAAAATTGTAAAGGGGGGTCATAAGAAAACCCATATACTATATCTCCATTCTAACGAACCGGGTCGTATCCGCCTTTCGAGAAAGGATTGCAGCGCAGTATCCGCCACGCTCCCTTCGCAAGACCTTTTACGGCACCGTATTTTTCCAGACTGTCGACCATGTATTCGGAACAGGTAGGACAATATTTGCAATGCGGCCCCGTTGCCGGGGAAATGTTCTTCTGATAGAACTTAACCGCGCTGATCATCGCTCTTCGCATCATCGCAAGCTCCGTTTTCTAAGACCTTAAGTCCGGACAGGAGAGCTTCCGTCTCTTTTGCAACTTCCGCAAAAGACGGCAGCTCATCGACATTCTTCATGGTAATAACAATATCATTTCCTTCGCGTATACGCGGTTCGAGGTGTCGATATGCCTCGCGCATAAGGCGTCTTGCTCTGTTTCTGCCCACTGCGCCCATGTGTTTCTTTGAGGCGCAGAACCCTACTCTGATAAGATCTTCGGGTATGCGTGTATTGTTATGTTTTAATCCTTTGGGACGACGAAAGACATGAACTGTCAGTAATCTTCCCGTTGCGAATGAGGCTCTTTTGTAAACCCTTGAGAATTCATAATTGAATCTTAAAGGCTGCGCTTTCAATCAATGGCCTCACACAAACGAAAAAGGACCACAGCCGTGATCCTTACGCTGCGAGCTTCTTTCTGCCCTTGAGCCTTCTTCTCTTAAGAACGTCACGGCCGTCTCTTGTTGCCATTCTTGCGCGGAAACCGTGAACCTGGGCTCTCTGCCTCTTCTTAGGCTGGAATGTCATCTTCATAGCCTTATTTCCTCCATATCTTTCTTATGCATACGCATACTTTCGCATAAATAGCCTAACGATTATAAACGCGGTTCGGTGCAGTGTCAACCGCTTTCGGTCAAAGCCGGTCCGGCCCTATCTTTTCATTAAGAGTTTTCAGATCCTCGGCAATTCCTTCACGCAGCGCACGCAGAAATTCGGGATGAGCTTTGTATAACTCCTCGAGTTCTTTATCGGCTTTATCGTTTTGCTCTCTTATCTGCTGTTTTTCCGTTTCGGAACAATTAAGCTCATCGAAGAAGTCCAGTCCGATCCCCTTGTCCGCAGCAAGCTTCCTGATCTCATCACAATCCCGGTCGCTCAGTTCCAGCAGCAGATCCTTATACTTTCTTTCAACGCGCCTAAGATCAAGCCGGGCGGCAGCAGCGCTCTGCCGATCGGGATCCGTCTCTGACTTTTCCTTCCACCGCCTGATCTCCCTTTCCAAAACCGTTATCTTATTAAGAGTCTTTTCCTTATCCATATTACCCCTCCGGAAAGATTACCTTGATCGTCAGCGCAGATCCTGCAGGTTCGGCTGATATCCGTCCCTTATGGGCATTGACTATAGCCTGTGCGACCGAAAGACCTATGCCGTAGCCGCCGGTATGCGCGTTTCTGGACTTATCCGCTCTGTAAAATCTCTCGAAAAGATTCTTTGCATCATCCTGCGTGATCTGATCAGATGTCTTATTGGAAACATCAAGCGCAATCCCCTTTGAAGACTGCTTCAATCTGACCGTTGTCGTCTCTCCTTCGGGAGAGTACTTGAGCGCGTTATCGAGCAATATCGACATAAGCTCTTTCAGCGACCTGCTGTCTCCTTTTATATACAGTCCGGCGTCTATGTCCTTATCGAGGTTCTTCCTGCCGGTCAGGAACATGGACGCAAACTCGCTGCAGGATGAATCGACGATCTTTGACAGATCCGTTCTTTCCATGGCGGCTTCAGGCAGACCCTCTTCCATCTTAGACAGACTTATGAGGCTGTCGGTAAGTTCGGTAAGCCTTTCAACCTGATCCTTTATGTCTTCGGCCCATTGGGATTTCCCGTCAGACAGGATCACATCGGCATCAGCATTGATGATCGCGAGCGGAGTCCTTATCTCGTGTCCGGCGTCCGTTATGAATCTTCTCTGTTTCTCATAACTCTCGGCCACGGGCTTTACCGCCCTGCCCGACACGATAACCGCCGCAGCGCTTACGATGATCATGCACCCCAGCGACAGCAGTATGCTCGATCTTAAGAAATTCCTGAAATTATTAAGTCCCGGACCGCAGTCAACGAGGACGATCAGAGTACCTTCAGTGTTTTTCTCACGGGCATATCTGAAGTCGCCGATGAACCCGCGGTCCTTGTTTCCGTTCAGGACTTCACCCGCATACTCCTCCATATTCTGATCGGAATACATGCTGTTCCATGTGGTGAACTTATCGATAAGAGTCCCGTCATTACCGTAGACCGCAGTAAAGATGTTCGACTTCGGTCTGGGCATCAGCGGCATATCGGTCGGCCGCGTAAACGTATCCAGTTCGAGGTCACTGTCAGAGACAACCCTTCTGTAGTTGACTATATTGATCGAACCGATTAGGACCACAAGTATCAGAAACGAGGATAGTATCACCGTAAGGGCAAATCTGAATCTCAGTTTTCTAATCATCGGCCTTCTCCAGGGTATAACCGATATTACGGGAGGCCTTTATCTTAACGTCTGCGCCTGTTTTCTCGAGTTTCTTGCGCAGATAGGAAAGAAAAGTCCAAACAACGCTCACGTCCGAATCGGAATCAGGCCCCCATATCTTATCGAAAAGCCTGTCCCCCGATATCGGCATCCCGGGATTAAGCATCAGCAGCTCGAGCATCTGGTATTCCTTTCCCGACAGCTTCACCTGTCCCGCAGGGCCTTTAAGTTCACATGATGTCCTGTCGAGAGTTATGTTCCCGAACCTTAATACCGAATCGGCCTGAACCGTCGATACACGTGTCATCGCACGGATCCTGGCGAGCAGCTCCTGCGAATCAAAGGGCTTCGTAAGATAATCGTTGGCGCCGCTGTCCAGACCTTCTATCTTATCTTCAATCTGCGACTTCGCGGTAAGCATGATAACGGGTATGAGGCTTCCGTCCCTGCGGATCGCCTTAAGGACCTCGATGCCGTCCATTTGAGGCATCATGACATCCAGTATCGCGGCATCATAGTCGCCCGTACGAAGATAGCGTAGCGCCGCCTCGCCGTCATAAACGGCATCGACTGAATAGTTATTCTTCTCAAGTATCGCGCACAGCGCGCGCGACATCGATCTCTCGTCTTCGGCGAGTAAGATTCTCATAACGGATTATCAGACATTGCCTATGGCTTTATAGAAGATGTCGACCATCTCAGTCTTGCTGTAATCCTTCATCATCGCCTTAAACTCATCGAATTCTTCGATCGACTTAAACTTATATCCGATAGGAAGCTGGATCATCTTCGCGCCGTCGCTTATCTGCTTGCTGAGATTTCTGAACATCGCATAAACATTGTCTTTTGCATAGTCGCCGGACAGATCCATCGGATAGACACCGATCACGTTGCCGTCGAGCAGTATGGCGCCGTATTCCACATCGTTCCTGACAAACTTGGGGTTCGGCTGGATATTGAAGACAGCGCCTTCCTTGACTGATATAAGATGTAATCCAACCTTTATGAACATCATGATCTTATCCTCCTTGGAATTATGCCTTTATATTACCATACTCTCCGTAATACACATCCGGCTTGATCCCTATGTGAGGCCAATGTACTTGGCAGTCAATTCGGTTATCTCGTTCGTGATACGGTCGTATACATATTCACCTGTCTCAAGGTTACTGCAGGTGAGCATAATGTCATTCGGAAATCTTTCCTGCAGAGCGGCGATGTTCCCGCTGGTGATCCCGAAGTCTTCATCAGTCTGGTAAAGATCGGGCGCCGCGAAGGTGTGAAGTATCTCATGTGCATATACAGCAGGCGGATTCACCTGACCGTAATCAACATAGTAGAGGAAAACGATCTCATTATCATTGGGCATTCCCGGGTACCAGTTGCGCGTGCAGGTTATGGCAGATGACGCCTCATCAGTATTAAATACAGCAAGAAATACTACGTTATCGGCATCATATTTACTCTTAAGTGAATCAACATCTATGTCATCGATCACATCCCATATGGCTGACTCGTTGAAAGAGTATTCTTCGTACGTCACCATGGACCGGTCGACACTGACATGATAGATAAGATCGCTGTTTGTATAGAAATCATTGATGAACTTGGCTTCTCCGCCGTAACCGCTCACCTGCCGGCTGATATAATCACATGCGATATCAAGATATCTGTTCACAGTTCTGATCCTCGCAAGGTCGGACTCATCCTGAAGATCCCACTTGTATGTCGCTTCATCGGTAAGAAGAGTGACAATGATCGTGGTCCCCCTGATATCGCCCGCGCTTCCACGGTCATTCTGAAGAATGGCAGATCCGCCGGCGGTCCCGTGCACAAGAAAAAGAACGGCCGCTGCGGCCATGAACAATACCGGGAGATTAATAAATGACCTGTGTCTCATACGATGTATTCAGGGCCGCCGTACGGCAGCCCCTTCTGTGTGATCGGATTATTCTCTCAACCCTTAAGCGCGATCGCCTTCTTGGCCTTATCGGCGATATCCGCGCCGGTAAGATGATAATAGGCCATGAGCGCATCCGGAGTGCCCGAACGGCCGAATTCATCGTTTACGCCGACACGGAGCATCGGACAGGGCGCGTTCTCGACAAGCACTTCGGCAACGGCAGAGCCCAGGCCTCCGATGATCGAATGCTCTTCGCATGTGACGATACAGCCTGTCTCGCGTGAAGCCTTGACTACCGCTTTGACATCGATGGGCTTGATCGTATGCATATCAAGAAGCCTTACGCTGATGCCTTCACTCTCAAGGATGGCAACGGCCTCGACCGCCTGCTCGACCATATATCCGCAGGCCATGATCGTAACATCCTTGCCGTCCTTGATCATATGAGCCTTGCCCAACGTGAATTCAACGTCTTCGCCGAACTCGCCGTATACGGCATCGGTCGCAAGACGCGCAAGTCTTACATAGAAAGGACCGGGATTCTCGTAAGCGGCTTTTACCGCCATTCTCGCCGAAGCTGCATCTGCAGGGCAGAGCACGGTCATATTGGGTAATGATCTCATGATGGAAAGATCTTCGAGGCACTGGTGGGAAGCGCCGTCCTCACCTACCGTGATTCCTGCATGGGAAGCGCAGACCTTAACATTGAGATTCGGATAGCAGACCGAATTCCTTATCTGCTCACACGCTCTTTCGGTCGCGAACATTGCGAACGATGACACGAATGCGATCTTGCCGCAGGTAGCCATGCCCGCTGCCGCAGAGACCATATTCGCCTCCGCGATACCCATGTCAAAGTGTCTTTCCGGGAATACTTTCTTAAATCTTCCCGTATTCGTGGAACCTGCAAGGTCCGCATCGAATACGACCACACGCTCGTCAGTGCCTATCTCCTGCAGAGTCCTTCCGTAAGCCTCTCTTGTTGCCATCTTGCCCATAGGATCAACCCTCCAGCTCTCTTATTCTCGCATCGAGTTCCTCGACTGCGATCTTGTACTGATCTTCCTTCGGAGCGACTCCGTGCCAGGAAGCATCGTCATGCATGAATGACACGCCCTTACCCTTATGGGTCTTGCAGATAACGAAGAACGGCTTGCCAGAACCCGCATTAGCATTAAATGCATTCACGGCAGACTCTATCTGCTCGAAGTCGTGGCCGTCTATTACTACTGTCTCCCAGCCGAACGCCTTGGTCTTGGCTTCGATATCGCCTAAGCTCATGACATCATCGACTGCGCCGTCGATCTGAAGTCCGTTATAATCGAGGAAGGCGCACAGATTGTCGAGCTTGTAGTGAGCTGCGCTCATCAGGGCTTCCCACACTTCGCCTTCCTGCATCTCGCCGTCACCAAGGATCGAGAATACACGGTATGTCTTCTTATCGAGCTTGCCGGCGAGCGCCATTCCGCCTGCTGCCGAGATACCCTGACCGAGGGAACCTGTTGACATATCGACGCCGGGGGTGATCGCCTTACAAGGGTGCCCCTGAAGGAATGATCCGATCTTACGAAGGTTCTTTATCTCATTGACATCAAAGAATCCGAGCAGGCCCAGGGCTGCGTAAAGAGCGGGAGCACAGTGACCTTTTGACAGTACGAACCTGTCGCGGTCGGGATCACTCGGATTTGCCGGATCGACCTTCATCTCCATGTTATAGAGGTAACACATGATATCCGTACAGGACAGTGATCCGCCCGGGTGTCCGCTCTTGGCGTTATATACACCCTCAATGATCCATCTTCTCATCTTTGCCGAGAATAACTCGAGCTTTCTTTTCTCTTCTGCCGTCATCTTAATCTCCTCGTAAACACCGCTTGTAGATTATCCGCCTTATTATATATCACTCTGTCAGTATGTCACTGTGTAAAAATTCTTTGTACTCTTTTGCCCACATCGCATGTTATCTCGTAACTTATGGTGCCGAGTGCCTTTGCAAGCTCATCTGCGGGCCTGTCCTTCCCGAAAATGGTCACTATATCGCCTTTGCGGACTTCGCCTTCCATATCGGTGGCGTCCAGCATGCACATATCCATGCACACATTTCCGATTATCGGAAGCTTTTGGCCGTTTACCATCAGTTCAAAACCGTTCGACAGTCTCCTTGATAACCCGTCTGCGTAACCCACCGATACTGTCAGCACTTTTGTCTCCCTTCGGGCAGTAAAGTGCCGTCCGTAGCTTATGGATGTACCGGCAGGGACCGTCTTGACATGGACGACCTTCGCATACCATGTCATAACCGGCTCAAGGGTAATATCCGTATACGGATCGGGGCAGCCGTCGGGCATGATGCCGTAAAGGATAAGCCCCGCGCGCACCATATCAAGATGCATGCCGGGGAACCTCAGGATGCCGGCGCTGTTGCAGATATGTCTCTTCTTAAACTCTATCCCCAGACCTTTAAGTTCATCGACAGTCCTCATGAAAGCTTCGAACTGCTTATTTGTATAATCGTCATCTGAAGTATCTGCCACTGCAAAATGAGAGAATATACCATAAGGATTAAGTCCCGGAAGCCTGCATATCCCTGCTATCCTTTCGACGGCAGTTCCGTCAGCGGGAAAGCCTATCCTTCCCATGCCGGTATCGAGCTTGATATGGATATCGCACACGCGTCCCTGCCTCACGGCCTCTTCGGAAAGAGCTGCTGCCGACTCCTCATCGTATATGGCAAGGTCAATGTTATAAAGAACGGCATCCTTATAGCTTGCGATGTCCGTTCCGCCTAATATGAGAAGCCTCGAAGTTATGCCGCTCTGTCTTAAATGCACCGCTTCGCCGATGGTGGCGATGCAAAGTCCGTCTGCGCCGTTATCCAGCAATGTCCTGGCCACATCGTATGCGCCGTGCCCATAGGCATCAGCCTTTACGACCGCCATTATTTCCGCATTGGGATCCGTGATCCGCCTTATCTCCCTGATATTGTTCCTTAAGGCAGACTTGTTGATCTCCACACAAGTCCTGTCAAAGAATACTCCGTCTTCGATTATTCCCATCGTCATCTCCACCCCGTATCTTCGAACGCTTCGCACAGATTGTCGATCAGATCCGTGGGAAGCATGTATCTCGCGCCGATATACGTCATCGCCAGTGAGCCCGCCTTGGCATGAAGATATACGGCCGCCGCGCCTGCATTGCAGGGCTTTATGCCCTGGGCGAGGAAACCCGCGGCAAGTCCCGTGAGCACATCTCCGCTGCCGCCTTTGGCCATGCCGCTGTTGTCCCCTTCGATATAGTAAAAGGAATCATGCGGTGTATAGATCCTCGTCTCATGATCTTTGAGCACCAGAAGGCATGTATTGTTTACGGCAAATTCCGAACACGCCTCATGAGTCGGATCTTCTCCCAACAGACGCTTCATCTCACCCTTGTGCGGCGTTATTACCGCCGGAAGAAGGCCCCTTTGCTTGCGTGAAGCCATCAAAGGCAGTAATACCTCTTTATGCTTTGAGATGATATTAAGAGCTCCCGCGTCTATGACAAGCGCATTCGCTTCGTTTAAGAACAGTTCAACAAGAGCCTTTGATCTCGGATCCTTCTCATCAAGTCCGGGACCTATCGCAGCGGCTGTTGTCTTTTGCATGAGATCATTTGCTCTGCGCAGGGTGGAAGCAACATCATCGCCCCACGGTGAAGTTAAAGCGCACGGGCAGCTGAACTTAACGGGCGCAAGCGCCGCTTCGGGCGCAAAAGCGGTAACGAGCCCTGCGCCGCTTCGAAGCGCAGAAGAAACAGAAAGAACAAGGGCACCCGTCATATATTCGGACCCGGCGCATATGAGCACATGTCCGAAGTCATTCTTGTGAAAGGTATTGTCCCTTGCGGGAGCCATGCCCTGAACGAGCTTTTCCGTTAACCTGGTCCCGGAGCTCATGTGTCCTCCAGATCTACCTTGTTGCTGATATTATTGAGAAGCGACAGATCGAACGGCGTCTCCTGGTAAACATAATAATTAAGCCAGTTCGTGAAAAGCAGTGTCGCCGAAGCACGCCATAGCATGACGGGTTCCTTCGAAGGATCGTTATCCTCATAATAGTTCACAGGGATGTTGATCGGAATACCCTGGGATCTGTCACGCTTATACTCACTGTCCAAAGTATAACGGTCATACTCGGAGTGTCCGGTAATGAAGAACTGCCTCCCCTTCTTATCAGAGACGGCATAGACGCCGCACTCGGGGGATTCGGATAGAATGCGCAGTGCCTCCACCTTGGCTATGTCTTCCCTTTTAAGCTCCGTATGTCTTGAATGCGGAACGTAGAATACATCGTTAAATCCCCTGAACAGCTTGACCGGACGGCTGTAGGTCATATAATGCTTGAATACGCCGAAGCACTTCTCCTGAAGGTCATACTTCGGGATCCCGTAATGATAATAGAGTCCCGCCATCGCGCCCCAGCAGATGTGCATGGTGGAATAGACATGCGTCTTGCTCCACTCCATTATCGCGCACAGTTCATCCCAATAATCGACCTGCTCATAAGGAAGCTGCTCCACGGGGGCTCCCGTGATGATCATTCCGTCGAAGTAACGGTCCTTTACCGCGTCAAAAGTCTCGTAATACTTAATGAGATGCTCTTTGCTCGTGTGCTTGCTCTCGTGCGTGGAGATGCGCATAAGCTCGATGTCTATCTGGATCGGTGTATTTGACAATGTACGCAGGAGCTGTGTCTCCGTAACCTCCTTGTTCGGCATGAGATTCAGTATCACTATGCTCAAAGGTCTTATATCCTGCGACAGCGCGCGCGTTTCCTCCATTACGAAGATCCCCTCGCTCTCGAGGACATGCCTTGCCGGAAGATTGTTCGCTATTCTTATAGGCATTGATATGCCTCCTTACATCGATATAAATTCATTTAAGATCGACTCCGCGGGCACCCTCGAAGGATCGACCTTCGGGATCTTCTTTAAGTGCCTTACGAGCCTGTCGGCAAGAGCAAGAGCCGAAGACAGGTCAGCGAAGTCCTTGCCTGTCAGTGATCTTTCCATGAACACATTGGGAGAGATCTTTCCCTTCTCTACCATCATGAGGGCATCGTCGATATCGGACAGGGCCAAAGGGGCGATTATCAGGCTCTCATAGGGCAGGAACGAGTTCACATGCACATCGGCAGCTTCCAGATACTCATCGAAGATCTTCTCCTCCGACCGCTCTATCATCGGCCAGTAATCTATCGTCGACAGAGCGTGTGAAGCCCTGTGCCTGTTATCACGGACGATCCTTCTGAGCAGCCTTATCTCCCTTGACCCCATAAGTTTCCTGTCTGAGTAGATATTGCCGTAAGGCATGATGAACACCTTAAGGATCTCTCCGTTAAAATCCCCGGATATCGCTTTATTGAGACCGTGAAGGCCCTCGACCACAAGGATCCCGTCAGAAGGAAGCTTTATCGCTTCCGAAGGATCTCTTTGCTTGCTCTGTCTGTCGTTAAAGTCAAAGAACGGAGGGATGACTTCCCTGCCTTCGATAATGCCGTGTATATCCTTATTGGCCCTTTCCACGTCTATTGCATCGATAGTCTCGAAGTCCGGTCTGCCGTCACGGTCAAATGTCAGGTCGTTCAGGATGTAATAATCATCCAGAGACAGGAATGCGGCCGATCTTCCGGACTTCGACAGTCCCTGGGACAGACGGACGGTAAAAGTCGTCTTCCCCGAAGACGTAGGACCTGCAACAAATACGGCTTTTATCGACCGGTCATTGTTCACGGTATCGACAATACGGTCGATGCGGTCGATGAAAGCCTTTTCGCTCATTGAGATGAATTCAGGCAGCTTCTTTATTCCGAGATTCTCTTCCAGTTGCTCTACCGTGATGTTGATCTTGTCCTCAAGAACTGCCATATTATCACCTTCTGTATCTGAAGAATCTTCTTAAGATAAGCCTGTCTATTATGTAGTCATACAGTCTCTGCACAAGCTTAAAGATGATGACCACAAGTCCCGGGATAACGATGAACGCGGCAAGAACGGCAACCCCGACGAGCACAACGTGTATGCCTCCCGTCAGGACTCCCATGACGGTGGAGAAGCTGCCTCCGCCCGCCGCGTACTTCTCGGTATATGTCTCAAGCGTGGAATTAAGATAGTCCACAAGAAAATCCTTAAGACCGCCGTTCTGGACCGTGATACGCGGCAGGATAAGGCTTACCGTAAGACTCATTACCAGATATGCTTTAAATACCTTTATCGCGATAATGCCGAGCTTCGTCCAAATGGGAAACGAGTAATAACGGAAGCACAGCAGAGGATTGACCAAAGAAAGGATTATCAACAGTATAAGTGAAACTGTGCCGAAGTCGCCGACACCGATAAGGGCGGTTCCGTTCCAGTAATAAGTTATAAGGAAGAGTGTTGTAAGGATACCGTAAAGGATGAACAGTTCAATATGCCGTCTGTTCTCAAAGTCAGTATCACTCCAATGTCTGCCCAGAAAAAGGCCTTCAACGTAATCCAAAGGATACTCCTCCGTATAAAAATCCGTCTTTATATTTTAACACAAAGCGGGGACTAATAGAAAAATGCTTATCTCAATCTGAAACGGCACTCGGTAGTGGCTTCGATCAGATCTATTAACAGTATCCAGTCCTTGGGGAAATTCTTTGCATGAGAGGCCACAAGATCAGTGCCGTCATCAAACTTAACGCACATGCGCCACGACGAAGGATTGGCTGTCGGTGCGCCGTATTTGGCGAGCTTGCCCGCATTGTAGCCTTCCATCCACTCGAGCATGCCCGTTCCGGGCAGTTCATCCTTGATAAGATCGAGCTTCTCGGGAGTCAATGACTTCATAAAGTTGTTATTCCACATATACCCGTCATTCCAGGAAATAAGCCTGCGCGCAAAGTCATAGCGGACCTTGTAGCCTCCGCCCGCAAAGGAGCTGATCTCTACTTCCAGAAACGATATCATTTTATATCTTCCGTCTTCTTTCATTTGCCCTCTTAATCGATCCGTATCCCGTAAACGTATCCCTGTGTCGATCCGATCACGATATTGTTGCCGAATACGGCCGGTGACGCCTGGAAAGAAACATCAGAGCCCGCCTCCGATGTCACCTGGATGTAGGTAATACGCTCGCCGGTCTGACCGTCGACCATATGTACCTGTCCGAAGCTGTCAGCAATGATTATATACGCATTCCCGTCCGCGGTGTAGCATGCAACGGGTGATGAATATGTATAAATATTCATGTCATATTGCCAAACTTCTGTGCCTGTGTCCCTATTGTAAGCAACAAGGCGGTTGCCTCTGGTAAGTCCGTCGGTCATGGAATACGAGAAGATAACGAGATTGGAGATATTTCCCATGCCTATAATGGGGTTTGCCAGGCATCCTCCGCTCTGGTCGGTGGCCGAAGTCTCACCGTTATATGTATAGCAGGACTGGGATGTCTGCCATACCTCCTGACCCGTAAGAGCATTGATCTTATAAGTATAGGCAGCACCGTTATATTCTCCCGAACCCTGGTTGTCTACCTCGGTTCCGATATAGATATACGGAATGCCGTTTTCCTCCGATATAACGGGGGAAAGATCGGAATCGTCCGCCATCCTGAATACCCACACCATCTGGAATGTATTGAGATCAAGACACACAAGGTTGCAGTTATTATCCATGAAATAGCAGTAGTTTCCGTAAACGGCAGCGGAACTCTCGACTCCGAGGAATCTTCCCTGGGTATCGTTAAAGATATACTTATAACCCGTGCAGACCGGATTAACGGATACAGTCCCGGCGCCGGGGTTATACTGCGAATTAAGCTTGAATGTGTAGATTATCCCGTTCTCACAGGGCCAGATCAGCGTATCGGACGCAGAATCTATTACAGGCGAAGAATCGAATGCGCTCCAGTTCATCCGGTATGCGCCGTCATCGAGGCCTTCATACGAATAGAGCAGCGACCCGTCAATAAGAGAGAAGATATACATACCGAATGTATACTCTCCGTTATCGTCACCCTGACCGACATAAAGAAGCGGATAACCGCGCGGATCGAGCGATGCCGTCCCCTTGACGGTTACACCGGTGTATATGGGATCTCTGGTCATATTGCCGTCGTAAAGATCCATAAAGTAGATGTATCCGTCGAGGCTGGGGCATATTACCTCGGTAAAGTCAGGCCTGACGGCAGACGGATAGATGTTCATCGATGCAATTGCGGATTGGGGCCATCTGACGATGAGCGGCTGTCCCGTAAGCTGATATCCTTGCCATTCGAATGTCATATCGGACGACAGGAGACTGTGCCCGTCAGTATATTCCCAGACCTCGGTAAGGGTATCGGGTGTTCCGTCCGAAGGTTCGACATAGCCGAACGACGCGGTATTCCTGAAGTTATTGCCCCTGTAGGTAAGAACGCCGGCGATCTGATTGTAGTAGAGGGGATCTCCCATATAGATCGGATCTTCTCGGTTAAACCCTGTCACGATCTGGGAACCCGTGATAACATTCTGCGTTATGCCTCTCATCGACGGATTTACATTGTCCTCGATTACGGATTCGGTTTCCGTTACGATATCCGCCGCCGCAGGATAGAGTATGGGATTCTGATAGTCCTGAAGATCCGGGATCGGCGTAGGGGTGGAAGTTGCGACCGCTATATAATTGCTTATGCCGGGACCGGACTGTTCGGTCTGAGGGTTATCACCCTTTGTTTTCCTGTACCATACGACCGCAAGAACAGAGGTCAGGACCACCGATATAAGAGTAAGGCTGACAACAAGCGCCATCGTACCTGAGGAAGGATCGTGTGACGGCTGATGATAGCTGTTATCGGGCTCAATGTACTGATTCTTCAGATCCATAGGGGAAATAATATCACATACTTATGTTTTCCGCTATTTCGACGAGCTTACTGAGCCTGTGGTTCATCCCCGATTTGCCCAAGGGAGGATTCATAAGCTTACCCAGCTCCGCTATCGAAGCGCCGGGGTTATTCTGATGTACCGCCGCCGCTTCAAGCAGTTCAGGCGAAAGCTTTTCTGCTTCGGGGGAAGCCAGGAGCTTCCCGATCAGTTCCCCTCTTCTCGCCGCTGCTTCCGCCTGCCTTCCCGTATTGCCGGAATCACAATTGACCACACGGTTTACCACGGACTTCATCTCTTTCTCCACCCTCATATTCTCAAAGGACAGGCGAGCTGAATTCGCTCCGATCAATCCCAGAAAATCCGAGACGCCGTCGCCGCTGCGAACATAGATAACTTCATTTCCTTTTCGAGAAGCCGCGGTGAAGGGTATATCGTACTCTTTGAGCATCTCCGATATCTTCAAAGCTTCTTCAGGGTCATCAAGGCGCAGTTCCACCCTGTATGCCGTACGCGGATCGGTTATATACCCGCAGGCCATAAAGCGCTCGCGTAAAAAAGCCCGCTCGTCACGGTTCCTGGCAGAGAGTCTTGAAAGCTCCTCCTTAACCGTCTTCGAGAAGCTCTTGTTTTTACTTTGCATACCTCGGATCCCTGTCTATGTCACGGTGATTTACCGTGGTCCTGTATCCTAATTCCCTTGTTATCTTCCCGATCTGCTCCGCGATGAATACCGATCTGTGCCGTCCGCCGGTACATCCGACCCCTATATTAAGCCTGGTCTTTCCTCCCCGGATATAGAAGGGGATCATGAATTCCAGCAGATCCTTCACCTTCTCAAGGAACTCCACCGTCTCGGGGAAGCCCATCAGGTAATTCCCTATCGGATCATCGAGACCCGACAGCATCTGGAGATCCTTGACCCAGAAAGGATTAGGCAGAAATCTGACATCAATAACATCATCGCTGTCGTTCGACAGACCGTACATGTATCCGAACGATTCGACATATACGGATATCTCCTGTGATTCGCCCTCTTCGAGAACGACCCGGAGTTCTTTGCGGAATGCGGATATAGATGTCATTGTAGTGTCAATGACATTCGTGGCGCGGCCTCTTATCCCGTGGAGCATCTTACGCTCGGAAGCTATCGCATCAACAAGGCTCAGCTCTGCAGTAAGCGGGTGGGTCCTTCTGGTCTGGCGGTAACGCGAGACCAGCACATTGTCACTTGCTTCAAGAAATACTATGCGGTAAGTGCAGTTCATATCATCAAGCTGCGCAAGCGCGGCATCAAACCCCTTAAGGTAGCTTCGCGATCTGACGTCGACGACCAGACAGAGCTTGTCGATCGGAGCCGAACCGTCATCCTTTACGGAAGCAAATGATTCCACGATACTTGGCATGAGCACGGGCGGAAGATTATCTATACAGAAATATCCGTGATCTTCAAAGTAAGCTGCCGCCTGGCTCTTACCCGCTCCGCTCATACCGGTAAGGATGATGATATCCATTCCTGTTTACCCTCCTAAGAACCTGACTTCGCATTCAAGCTTAACGCCGCTGTCTTCGAATACCTTGTCCTGAATATACTTTATCAGCCTCTTGATGTCCTCAGACCCCGCACGGCCTTCATTGTTGACCACAAAGCCCGCGTGCTTGGGGCTTACCTGGGCGCCGGAATCATCGAGTGAGAACCCTTTGAGTCCCGAGTCCTGGATAAGCTTGCCCGCAAAGTATCCTTCAGGCCTCTTGAAGGTCGATCCGCACGACGGGACCGTAAGAGGCTGCGATGCCGCGCGCTTGTCGCGCAGTTCCCTGACATAGGACTCTATGCGCTCCCTGTCACCCTTCTTAAGCCTCGCGGTGAAGCCCGTGACTATCCTTTGACCCTGAGCAAAGAATGATGTCCTGTAGCCGAACATATCCGGATTTGCCCTTACGGTCTTACATTGACCGTCTTCTATGTATTGAACTTCCCATGCGATATCCTTGATCTCGGTTCCGTAAGCACCGGCATTCATGAACACGGCGCCTCCGACAGATCCGGGGATCCCGCACGCGAATTCCGCCCCGTCGAGGCCCTCGGAAGCAGCTCTGTTCCCGAACTTTGACAGAAGGCATCCCGCCTGAGCGCTGATCAGTCTGTATTCCGGGTCTTCCGGATCGTCCGTGACCCTTATATCCGACATTTTATTCCCGATTCTTATCACGAGGCCGTCATAGCCCGCATCAGCCGCAATGACATTGGAGCCGTTGCCCAGGATGAACGTATCGATACTATTCTCGCGGGCATGATCGAGCAGCGCCTTTATCTCCTCCTCGGAAGAGGGCTCGGCAAAGTATGCCGCGGCTCCGCCGGTCTTCATCGTTGTGAAAGGCTTTAATACAACGTTTCTTTGAATGATATCTTCTATGGCCATCAGGACAGATTGCCTCCCGGAAATACCCTGTTCACAAGATCCTGCGCGGCATTGAATCCCATCTTCTTTACTCTGTGATTGATCGCAGCCGCCTCGACTATGATTGCCAGATTGCGTCCCGGCCCTACGGGGATCGTTATGGACGGAACCTTGATCCCCAGGATCTCCGTAGTCTCTTCGCCCAACCCCATCCTGTCGTATGTCTTGGTCTCATCCCACTTCTCGAGATTGATGACAAAGTTCACCGACTCCTGCGGCTTGACCGAAGACACGCCGTACAGTTCCTTGACGTTTATGATGCCGATGCCCCTGATCTCTATAAGGTGCTTTATAACATCGGGAGCTCTTCCTACGAGTGTCGACTCCGACACTTTTCTTACCTCAACGAGATCGTCCGCGATAAGCCTGTGTCCTCTCTTTACGATCTCGAGCGCAGTCTCCGATTTACCTACGCCGGATTCTCCCAATATCAGGATGCCTTCGCCGTTGACCTCGACGAGAACGCCGTGCATCGACACTCTCGGGGCAAGCTCCAGCTTAAGATACTTGATGAGCTCGCTCGAGAAATCCGATGTCACGTCACCCGTTCTCAATACAGGTGTCCCTGTCTCCTCCGCTGCCTCCAGTATCTCGGGATGCACCTCGTGATTACGCGTTATTATGAGTGCCGGGATCCCTTTCTCGAAGAGCGTGATGACCGACCTCTTGCGGTCTTCTGACGTCAGATTCCCGAGGAAAGCGTGCTCCATGTTTCCGACAATCTGAAGTCTGTCCGGACCGAAGTGATCATAATAACCCGCAAGCTGCAGTCCGGGACGCGTCACGTCATCGACGGTAATGCGCCTTTGCTCTATATCGCCCGAATCGTATACGACCTCGAGATTAAAATGCTCGACTATCTTTCCGAGGAAAATACTTGAATACGGCACCTTGAACCTCCCCTTATGTCCGGCCTTTTTATCTCCACTCGATACTCATGCTCGTAATCTGTCCGTTCTCTATGGTAAGCGGATATACGAGCCCGCCGATCCTGTACCAGCCGTCTGACAGGTCATAATAATCAGTATACTCTGTCTCATAATACCAGTAGGAAGAAGCGGTAATGCCGCCTGAGGTCTGCTCTGCCGCCCATGTCTCATATCCTGCCACGGCATCATCACCGTCAAAGTTCAGAAGATACTCATAAGTATCCGATATATCACAGTCATCAGACAAAGGCAGGATGCATACACAAAGATCGCATACCACCGGATTGTCGCTCTCTTCCATCAGGACATAATCCGAACTGACCGCCGCATAAGAACCCTGCGCGAAGCTCGGGATATCATAATCGTCAAACTCCACCTCATGTCCCCAATCGACTTCATAGACGCGGGTGACGGTAAGTGTTACAACATCAGATCCGTCCTCATATCTCGCGTACTGCAAAGTGTCACCTACCGCATACGCGTTAAACTCATCTTCCGTGATCTCTATGTTGTGTCCGAGAGAAAGGCACGCATATCTGCCGTCCTCCGACACGCCGAGGATGTATCCGAAGTACCTGCCGTCAGGAACACTGCCGACAATGGGTCCGTCGCGATCTTCTATCTCATCACCGAAAGGATATACATCTATCGTAACAGGCTGATCATCCGCGGAAGGCTCTGTTTGAGAGGTAGTGGTTTCGGAAGTATCCGTTTCATGGCTTTCCGTTTCCTGAACATCACCGGTCTGTTCGGTCTCATTCCCGGCCTCTTCAGTGGTTTCTGATATCTCCTCTTCGTCGTCATCCATGTCCTTCTTAGAGTCAGAAGATCCGGAACACCCGCTCAGTATCATTGCGGGGATCATCGCCGTCGCGATCAGAAGACTGACCAGCTTTTTCTTTAATACCGTTGACTTCATAATAACTGCCGTCCTTTCTTCTTTTAATCATAATAAACTCAACGTCTGCGGTTGTCGAGCCGCCGTCCGACACAAAAGCGCCGCCGCAGACGGTACTGCAGGCGGCGCTCATAGTATCAGCGATACTGCATTTCTTTCATCACGGGAACTTGACCTCGACCTTATGGGAGGCGTGATCGGTAAAGATCGGAACCCTGCAGTCGGGAAGTTCGCTGCCGTCACAGAATACCTTGACGCCTTCGCGTGTCCTCTTGAATCCTGCAGGCTTGCTGATGCTGATCTCATAGACAGCAAGACCGCTGTTGACCGTAACATCGAGTCCCGTGTCATCCTCACGGAGGAGAGGTTCAACGATAAGCGCATCGGATGTAAACTCCACGCCGAAGCAGGAGAACAGACACAGGAGAAGCCATGTGGACGTACCTGACAGGGTAGGTCCGATATTCTCTCCGGAATCGGAATTGTTGTACTGTGTGCACCACCTCGGATTACCGCAGGAATCAAACGGGTGCTTTAATGTCTTGTAAGGCAGGATGCAGTCGATGACCCAGTAAGCGGTCTTTGCAAGTCTGGCGGCAAGACCTTCATCGGAAACCTTCTTCGCCGCCTTGAGCATCGCAGCTGCCGCCATCATGTTTGCATGCTTGAATACGCCGCCGTTCTCACGGTCACCGGGATAATATAGAGCTACATCTATCTTTGGCGCGATCTTCGAATAATCGACAGTTGAGCAAAGCCTGAATCCGTAAGGAGACTTGATATATCTGTCCATCGTATCGAGCATCGTCGATATCTGCTCCTCATCGGCGCAGTCAGACAGAATGGACCATGAGAACGCATTAAGGAAATATGATCCGGGTGCATCCTCCACCTGGAGATCGTCGCCCGCGGCTCCCAGGTACTTAAGCTCGGGCTTATCCTTCCTGTTGAACAATACTCTTGCGAAGAAATCATTCTTCCAGGCATTAGCCCTTAAGTCTTCCTTAACCTTCGAAGATAATGCTTCAAGCTCCTTGGCATATTCCTCATCGCCCGTCTTCTCGAACATACCCTTAGCGGCATCGATGGCGACCTTAAGAAGGAAGCCGTTCATAACGGATTCCGAATACTCGGACTCATAAGGCACTTCGCCGAAAGCCTTGCCCTTTGATGCAAGCTGAGCTTTGTATTCTTCTATCTTCTTCTTGCCGGGCAGGAAATCGGGATCGACTCTTAAGCAGTCATTCCAGTCTGCCTTATCTATAAGCGGGATACCGTGCGATCCGACCGAGATCTTCGCGCTGTATGTGATGATCGCCTTGATCGTATCGAGAATGGTCCTCTTATCGCCTGCGCCTGTTTTAACGGCCTTCAACGCTTCTTCGGGGGTATCGTACTCCCTTGCCATTACGACTTCCTCTTTCAGAAAATCGTAATCTCCCGTGAGGCTTACATATCTGTCGAGCGCCTGCAGGAGCCACAGCCCGTCATCAGACCACTGGCCGGGTTCCTTGCCGTACCAGTAGAAATTATGATTCGTGAAGCCTTCGGGGAATACATTGCCCGTCCACTCGCGGAGGAGCTTCTTTACGAATTCCTGCTGTCCCATGCCTGCAAAATAATACATGGAGGCAAAGATATCCTGTATCTCCCTGAAGCCGATCTCACGGTATCCCTTCTGCGTCCAGTCGAGCGACCTTGATACAAATGTCTGATAGAAAACCTGGAACGGAAGGTTGTTATTGACATAGGACTCGAAGTTCTTATCCTCGTGCGATATCTTCATGTACTTCGCATAATCACGGGTAAAACTGATCACCTTATCATATGCGGCAGGAAGTGCATCCCTGTCACTGTAGCGGTCGATAAGAGCAAGTATCTCGGTCTTCACCGTCTCATCTTCCACATAGTCATCATTGAGCACATCCGTCGTAAGACAGGTAAAGTTATCTGCTCTTACAGACGAACCTGCCTTTACCGTAAACGGTGTTGCAAGGGCGAAGAAACCGGGACCTTTTCGCGAATGACGGTCAGCAAGGTAGGAGATAAACTCAGGGTCAGAAAGAGTGCCGTTTCCGACAAAGTCCGCATACCTTGCGCAGTACTGCTCCGGGAACTTCACTGTATCGCCCTCGTGTACGAGAAGCGTATTCCAACGGATATTGCCCTTGGTCCACTTGGGGTTGGGATCGAAGCAGACAGCCTTTATCTTCTCATCTTCATCAAAGAAGACCTCGGACTGCGCTACTACCGTTGAGAAGATTACGTCCTCTCTTAAGGCATGAACCTCCGACGTTCCGAACATTCCCGTATAAACGATGCGAAGATCCCTGTCCTCAACCCCTGTATTCTCGATGTCTATCATCTGCGCTTCCGCTGCGAGGGGCATATCATCCTCCGAGGGAAGGATGAATATCGTTCTTGTGATCTTAAGTCCGTCTGCAAGCTCATAGACGATCCTGGTCCTGTTCTGGGCATGAGTGGTAGTAACCTTGATAATACCGTCAGCCTTTGCGGATCCGGACCAGAAGATCTTCTTCCCGTTCTCGGTAATGTAGAACTGACGGTTAGCGGGGAATCCGTTCTCTTCGGGAAGGTAGTCCCACTTCGTTGCAAGTACCTGGGTATCCGCGTGAGCCCTGAAGGAACCGCCGCCAAGGGCATCCACCGCGCTCTTCGGCGTGCTCTGAAGAGGACGGTCGAATCCGATCCTGTTGCCGATCAGCATATTCGTGTAGTAATGAGGTCCGGGGACCGGGGTCGACGGGTCGAACACAAGCTCGCCGTTGTCCGCAAGCCTGCCTCCCCATGTCCTTGAATCATCGATAACTGCTTTGACAGCCGCTTTCTGCGCATCGGTCAATGCCTCAGGCGAATCATTCCCTTCTGAATAAAGCTCGCCTTCCGCTGTAAAAAGCACGCTCTTGCCCTCAGCGAAAAGCCTGCTTAACACATCACCGATCTCCTTCAACTGAAGGATGACCGTTACGAGAGGGGATTCGAAAGGGAGTCCCGATACGGCCGCTACGACCGGCTTCTTCGTAAATCCTATATACTGAGCGCTGACATTTCCTGTCAGTAAACTTCCGAATTTCTCCTGCGCTATATCCTTCGCAGATACCTGCTTATCCCTTGCCTTGATTCCTGTCAGAGTGGTATTGTTTCCCATCGTCTAACCTCCGGTGTTGTTAATATAATTACTTCGTGATTATAACAGCAGACCCCGTCAACCTGAAAGATGATTGACGGGGTCAAACCGCTTAATGATCCGAATCTTAAAGATTATCCCAGGACAACCTCGACCTGGTGTGTATTTCCGTCGCCTGCAACGGGAACGATGCAGCCTTCGATAGCCTGACCGTCAACAGTAAGGCTCTTAACACCCTTGTTTACGTGATCGGGATTCTTGATCGTGATCTCGTATGTGTCGCCTCTGAACTGACGTGTAGCCTTGAAGCCGTCCCATGCGGCAGGGATGGAAGGATCTACTCTCAGACCGTCGAACTCAGGCTTAACACCGAGGATGTACTGAGAGATAGCAACCATGTTCCAGGCAGCTGTACCTGTGAGCCAGGAGTTCTTGCCCTGACCGAAGTTCTTGGCATCCTTACCGCCGATCATCTGACCGTAAACATACGGCTCAGTCTTGTGGATATCAGATGTCTCTTCAGTGAAAGCCGGAGCGATCTTGGAATAGTACTCGAATGCCTTATCTCCTCTTCCCGCATAAGCCTCGGCACAGATGATCCATGCATTGTTATGTGTGAAAATACCTGCGTTCTCCTTGTATCCGCCCGGATATGTGGAGATCTCGCCGTACTGGATATAGTACTTAGTGAATGCAGGGTTATTGAGAACGAGACCGAACTCGCAGTTAAGATACTTATCGATGGAGTTCAGTGTCTTGATGTCAGCTCCGACATCCTTACCGATCTCAGACATAACAGCGAAGCCCTGGGGCTCGATGAAGATCTTACCTTCCTCACACTCGTGGGAACCCATCTTCTCGCCGTTAGCATCGTAAGCCCTTAAGAACCACTCACCGTCGAAAGCGGACTCCATAACAACCTTCTTCATCTTGTCGATCTCAGCCTGAGCCTTGGCAGCCTCTTCTGTCTTTCCGAGGTGCTCGAGAATGCCTACGTATGCAGGACCGGAATAAGTGAAGAGTGTAGCAACGAATACAGACTCAGCGATCTTGGAATAACCGCCCTCTGCCTTGAACTTAGGGTTGGTGTATGTCTGGAAAGACTCACCGGGTGTGTCAGAGAAGCAGGAAAGGTTGATACAGTCGTTCCAGTCAGCACGCATTGCAAGAGGCAGGCCGTGAGGTCCGAGGTTATCAACGATGTGATAGAAGGATACCTTGAGGTGATCGAGCATCGGCTTAGCGAGTGACTCGTCGTTGTCGTAAGGAACCATCTCATCGAGGATTGTCCAGTCACCTGTCTCCTTGATGTAAGCAGCTACGGAAAGGATCATCCACAGCGGGTCATCGGAGAAGTC
>JAFXPN010000006.1 GCA_017527865.1 Clostridiales bacterium | reverse complement strand
CTTGTCATCAAACTCCACGAAGTCATTCTTAAGAAGTCCGTCAGGACCGCCCTTGAATCCAAGGAGAACGTTGTTGCTGTCAGCAGCCGTCAGAGCATCATAAAGACCTGTGATAACGTTGTGTCCGCCGGGAGCCTGTCCGCCGGAAAGGATAACGCCTACAACCTGCTTCTTAGCAACGGAAGTATTCTGTCCCTTCTCGAAAGTGATCTCCTTCTTACCATATGTATTGGGGAAAAGAGCCTTGATCTTATCCTGATCTGCTACACTTGACGTCTCTGCGCCTTCTTTAACGCAGATCTCGGCAACACCGTTTCTAAGCATGCCGGGAAGCTTAGGCTGATACTCATATCTTGCCTTCTGAAGAGCTGAAATTTCCATGAGAATAACTCCTTTGTATAAAAAATTACCCCTAGATAATAAGTAATTTGCATCCAAAAGTAAACCTTTGTTATATAATCTTTCCATGCTTACAGATACGCACATGCACACAAAGATATTCAGTTCGGATGCTGTCCAGACGCCGGAGCAGATCATAAAGACGGCGGCCGGACTTAAGATGGCGCGGGTCACTGTTACTGATCATTATGACATGGACTATCCGCACAAAGACGAGATCATGGAATTCGATCTTGAAGAATACGGTAAGACATTCCCGTTATGGCGTGATCTTTCAGCGAAACTTAACGGTCCTGAGCTGTTAATGGGCATCGAGATCGGATGGCAGCCTCATCTTGGCGACAGGATAAGGAAAGCCGCAGCGGCGCTCCCTTTTGATTCCGTCATCCTCTCTAACCATCTGTTCCGGGGTACGGATATCTATTACAGCACCGAGACCGGATTGTTGTCACGCAAGGAAAGAAACAGAGAATATATCGGCACTCTGGCAAAGATGTGCAGACAGATCGATGACTTTGATATCGCAGCTCATTACGATTACATAAACAGATATATCGAAGATAAGGACTCGGCAGTATTCTACAGTGACTGCCCTGAACAGTTTGATGACTTCTTCGATGCCCTTATCTCACGGAATAAAGCATTGGAGATCAACACAAGCTCTATTGAAGCACAGATAAGAAAAGGCGCGGATTACATAATGCCCGATCCTGACATAATCAGACGGTATATCGCTATGGGAGGCAAACTGTTCACAATAGGATCCGATGCTCATGACTGTTCATCAATAGGTCGGCACTTTGAACGGACGGCAAGATACTTAAGGTCCCTGGGCGTACCGGAATTGTTCTATTATAAGAACAGGATGCCGGTATCCGATACCGAATATTCAGCCTTCTTTTGAGGTCCAAGGTTTGACATCGAACTGAGGATCACCGGGATAGATAATATAATCCAGGTATCTGTCGATCCTCCTGTTAAGCTCTGTCCGGTCGTCAGATCCGATAAAGCAATCATATATATCGCCGGCAAAAGTATTCCAAGGGATAAAATCATCGTTTGAAGACATTAAGTTGCAGCAGCCGCTAATGACAGAACAGTTATAAGAGACAATCTGACCGGTTACGGAACCGGTAAGAATACCGTAATTAGCGCATCCGAGTATCCTGCCTGATGAGAAATTGTCTGCTATCCCGCCGCAGCGGTATATCGCAGAAAGATCCGCATCGTTGTAGCAGTTAATGATCATTGCATCTGTAGAACCGTCTGCCGAAGCAAAGCTGCCGACATAATGACCGGTGATCCTTCCGCTGTCGATCCCGAGGTTCATGACAACACCGCCGAGTTTTCCGAACAGGCCGACATATTCGGTTTCTTCGACATCACCGTAGATCTTAAGGTTCGATATAGTATGTCCTGCACCGTCATAGATCCCGCGGAACATATATCCGCTCTCCATTGTGCCGATAGGAGTAAAACTCGGACATGATGACATATCGATATCCTCAGTCTGGACAAAATAGGTATTAAAGAAAAAATCCCCGTTGTTCACAGCATCCGACAAAGCAATCAGGTCAGTTTCCGAACTAATCAGATAAGGATCCTCATATGTTCCTCCGCCTTCGAATCCGTAATGATCGTTCCATTCCCTGAACACCTGAAAATCATTCCATTCCCGTACTTTCCCATAGCACCAGTAAACGATAAGGCATGCAGCAGCGATCCTTACAAGATAGGAGAACCACAGAAGCGATGTCTTTAATACCTTCTTGATATCGACCTTAGTATCAATACGCATCACTGTGCACCTCGTCACTCACAATGACCGTGGAATCGGCAATACACTGATTATATGTATCCAGTACGACTACTATAACGCCGATCCTTCCGGGTTCCACGATGTCATTACCGTCAAATATGAAACCTGATGTATTAGCGGCAAACCTGTGGGATCCTAATTCCCGTTCCGTGAAAAGGCCGTTGTCATCGGCATCGAGAACCACAGTACTTCCGTCTCTTATAACATACAGATGCTCATCATAGGGTCTTACAAACGGTATTCCGTAGATTCCCAGGAATTTACTCATCTGTTCACGTATCCATGTGATATCGGATATCCTGATATATATCTCATAATCATCAGGAAGCGCATTTAACCTGTCTATGTATTCATCAAGGTCTTCGGTAGTCTTAAGTATATAATTATCATATCTTGAATCTATATAAGCTGCATTCTGTTCCCATGAATCATAAAGATCCGTGCTTTCCGCCCGTCTGTCCGGAAGATCAAACTGCTCGTCAATATAATCACCGAGATAGGCTGTAAACTTTCTGTTTCCTTCATGATTAAGGTGTCCAATATCGGCAAAATCAGTATTAAAGTCAAGACCGATCTCATTATAGTAACTGTTGAAATCAACAAAATCGACACCATATTCCTCGGCAATATCAGCTGCATACATATAACGCGCTTTTGCAACTTCATTATAACCTGCATCAGGTGAGACCATAATCATAAGAGGTATCTGCTCTTGCTCGCAGTACTCGATGATCATTCTGTAATAGTACTCCTGCTTATTCGTTATCGGCAAAGGATCGATATCATCTTCGAGTTCGGGCCGGGGCAAAGGAAGTGTCAGAAAATAGTCATAAAAACCCTTCCAGTTACGGGTTTTCACTTCATCACCCATTTCCAGATCTATATCGTTGATATCAAGGTCCGTGTATCTCGTGTGGTACTCCTCAAAAAACAGGCTGTGATCGATAACGCCGTCTGTATCGGAAACACTCGCGCGAATAGCCTCGAGCTTATTCATCCCCCATCTCATGCCTGAATAATTATTGACGACAATACCGTGTTCACTGTATTCGTCCTCGATATTACAAGCAAGGGCTTCGAGGATGATAAGCTTCGGTGTCTGATATGAACATGCTTCTTTGATGTAGTAATAAGAATTCCAGAAAGGCTGCAATGATCCGCCGATAACAAATGACGGGATACCGTAGTCTTCCCACAGCAACGCCGTATTGAAGTCAACAAATGTATGTGAACTGCCGACACAAAGGACATCGATACTGTTTCGCGGCTGCTCGTAAAAGGCTTCCATCATAAGATTTCCGTCGTAATGCTTTGGCCTTAACCACAAGACCCATATCTCGAGAAGGATCGCGACAATGATCAGGAATGCCGTTACCCTGACGGTATTCTTAAAGAATCGTAATAATCTGATCACAAAAGTCTTCAATATGCTGCCTCCTAGAACTGCAGGTATATGAATTCAACAGGATGGAACGAAGGACCGTATACACCAAACGTTAATAAGGCAAAGAAAAGCGCGATTATAACGCACCATCTGAACCACCACGGCTGGGAAAGAATGATATCTCCGAATGATCTTCCCGTCTTTTTCTTCGCGATATCGACTACAACAAGAACGAGGACCGCGATGAACAGAATGTTGGATTCTCTTCGGTCAAGGCCGAGCTTATAGAGTCCTTCGTCGAAGAAGACCCAAAGATCGGGCTTGGAGAACATCCTTCGTAATAACTCAACAGCAAGGTTAAAATCAGTTACACGGAAAAACACCCACGCAAGATCAACGAGCACAAAAGTGATAAAACCTTTTCCGAACCTGTATCCGAAGCTGTCCGTCTTTGCCTTTGTAAGTTCGTTTATCTTCTTGCCGACGGGTGATAAAAGTCCGTCAATAACCTGAAGTATCCCGTGTATGCCGCCCCAGATGACAAAGTTCAGACCTGCCCCGTGCCAGATACCGCTTACCAGGAAAGTGATCATCACATTGATATATGTGCGGAACTTGGAACACCGGCTTCCGCCGAGAGGAATATAGACATAATCCCTGAGCCACGAACTTAAAGATATATGCCATCTCTTCCAGAATTCCTTAACGCTCAGAGAAAGATACGGTGCATTGAAATTATCAATAACATCTATTCCCATAAGCTTTGCGCAGCCCATGGCGATCGTTGAATAACTCATAAAGTCGCAGTAGATCTGGATCGAATAACAGACCGAAGCAAAGATCAGCTCGACCGAACCGTACAGATAATACTGCCCGTAAACATTATCGACGATCATGGCGATCCTGTCTGCTATTACCATCTTCGCGAAAAGACCCCAAACAAGCAAAGAGATACCGTTTGCCATGCGGTCTGCATCTATCACCTTCACTTTATGAAGGTTTTTAAGCTGAGGGATGAGATGGTCACCTCTCTCGATCGGTCCCGACATTATACAGGGGAAAAAACATGTGAACAGCGCATAATAGAGCGGATTCCTCTCCGCGCGGTACTTGCATCTGTATATATCAAACAGATACCCCGTGGAAGTGAATATGAAAAAGGATATTCCCATCGGGACCAGGATATCCCGGTTTGTGAAAAATGAATAGTATTTAAAGTAGATAAGCATTCCGAAGTCAGCAAAAAGCCCCTCGAGCAAAAGCAGTAGTCTTAAGATCTTAAGGCGTCCTTCACGGGGGATGATATCCATTATGACAGCCGATACATATGACACTCCTATCGCGGCGAAGAGCCAGATCGACTGTTCGGAAACAGGTTCGTTCCAGCTTTTATAACAATAAAAGAACAGACTCGACACAAGCACCCACCAGACGCGGGCACGCGGCGGCATAACATAAAACACGACCATTACGACCGCAAAAAAGAGAGCAAATTGTATCGAGTTAAAAAGCAAGCCCGTATTCCCTTACAACACAGTCTTAAGATCGTCCAGCCACAGCCTTGAAACCGCGTCTGAAGGCATTCTCCAATCGCCTCTGGGAGAAAGCGTTACTGTTCCGACCTTGGGTCCGTCCGGAAGGCAGGAACGCTTGAACTGCTGGTTAAAGAATCTTCTGATAAATGTCTCTTCCCACTTATAGATGACATCCGGAGCAAAAACACCTTCAAATGCTATGCATGCGAGCCTGTAAATCTTAGACGGCTTGAATCCCCATCTCAAGAAATAATACAGATAGAAATCATGAAGATCATACGGTCCCACAAGATCCTCTGTCTTCTGGGAGATCTGTCCGTTCTCGTCAGGAGGAAGAAGTTCAGGTGATACAGGCGTATCCACGATATCCTTAAGGACGGAAGAAAGCTCCCCTTCTGTCCTTGAAGACTCAAATGCAACAATATGCCTGACCAATGTCTTGGGGATCGAAGAATTTACGCCGTACATGGACATATGGTCGCCATTGTATGTAGCCCATCCCAGAGCAAGCTCAGAAAGATCGCCTGTGCCTATAACGATACCGCCGTTCTTATTGGCTATATCCATAAGGATCTGTGTGCGTTCTCTTGCCTGGGAATTCTCATAAGTAACATCATGAACAGACTCATCGTGACCGATATCTTCAAAGTGCTGCCTTACGGATGCTTTGATATCAACTGTCTTGAGCGTTACTCCGTACGCCTCGGCAAGTTTCTCCGAATTGCCTTTCGTGCGGGATGTTGTACCGAATCCGGGCATAGTAACGGCAATGATGCCTTTACGGTCCAGTCCGAGCATATCAAACGCATGAACCGTAACTATAAGAGCAAGTGTAGAATCAAGGCCGCCGGAAAGTCCTACGACTGCGCACTTCCCGTTGATATGAGCAAGCCTGGTGGAAAGACCTGCAGCCTGCATTGTAAGTATCTCATCACATCTGGATGAAAGATCCGAAGATCCGGAAGGAACAAACGGATGATCTGCGATCCTGCGCATGAGCTTAAGATCAGTCTCAGGCTCAGTATCAAAGTATACGATGCTCAAAGGGTCGCCGGAAACCTCAAATGTATTTCTGATCCTGTCATGAGACAGTCTCTGAAGATCGATATCGGCATACACTGCACCGGGCTTGCCGAAGCACTCGGATTCGGACAATACCGAACCGTTCTCACATATAAGCCTGTGTCCTGCGAACACCAGATCCTGTGTTGACTCTCCTGTACCGCAATCGGAATAGATGTAACCGGAAATAAGACGTCCGGACTGCATTGATACAAGTTTCTCTCTGTATTCTCTCTTGCCTATAACTTCATCGGAAGCTGAAAGGTTGCATATGATAAGAGCACCCGACTTCGCTGCATTCACCGAAGGGGGATCAGGTACCCAAAGGTCCTCGCATATCTCGATGCCGAATGTGAAGTCCTCATAGGTTTCATTGCGGAACACGAGATTGCCGAACGGAACACCGTCTTCTGTCTCGTCTTCTCCCTCGAAAGGTTCGAAGTATCTTCTTTCATAGAACTCGGAATAATTGGGTATAAACCTCTTCGGCACATAACCCAACACTTCGCCTTTCGCAACAACGGCAGCAACATTATAGAGCTTGCCGTCAAACTTAAGAGGAAGCCCGACTACGATGACAAGATTCATCTCGCAGGTAGCTTCTGCTATATCGTAAAGACCTCTTAATGCAGACTCTGTAAGCTCATCCTGAAGGAACAGATCCCCGCATGTATATCCGGTGACAGACAATTCAGGGAAAACGAGCAAAGAACATTTCTTTTCTTCCGCCTCGGCACAATGCCTTATGATCTGTTCGACATTATAATCCACATCTGCCACACGAACCTGCGGCGATACCGATCCGACTCTGACAAACCCGTCCTTCATACTCTCCCCCCGTTAAATCAAGTTCTGTAACTGCCGTTTATCTTTACATAATCATACGAGAAATCACAAGTAAACATACGGTCGTATGCATCACCTTCCTGAAGTCTTATCTCGACATGGATATCATGTTCAGCAAGGATCTTCGCAGCCTCATCCTCATCAAACGGCACACACACGCCGTCATGGAAGAAAAGCATTCCGCCTACAAGGATATCGATCTTCTCCGGATCAAACTTCGCGCCGGAGTATCCCACCGCGGTAAGAACACGTCCGATATTGGCATCCTCTCCAAAGAATGCCGTCTTACAAAGCGGAGATCTTGCTACTGCAGTTACGATAAGCTTTGCATCATACTCATCTGCCGCTCCCGTAACCTCGATCTCGATAAACTTCGTCGCCCCCTCACCGTCTGAAGCGAGCATCCTTGCTATATCATAGGAAAGCTCTTCCAGCGCTTCTTCGAAAAGCTTAAGGTCCTCAGTATCCTTCTCAATAACTGCTCCGGACATGCCGTTAGCCATAACGACGACCATATCACATACGGAAGTATCGCCGTCAACGGTAACTCTGTTGAAAGTATGAGCAACCGCCTTTTTCAAAGCATCCTGAAGCAGATCCTTATCGATATCGGCATCAGTAGTAAATATGCCGATCATTGTGGCAAGGTTCGGATGTATCATACCGGAACCCTTTGCCATACCGGCTATTGTAACTTCTTTGCCGTCTTTAAGAGTAATGGAAGCAGCAACTTCCTTAGGCAAAGTATCGGTCGTCATCATGCCGTATTCCGCATAATGAGCATTCTTAGCATCAGCAGAAAGGCCGCTTACAAGTTCGGGGACCTTATTGATGATCTTCTCATAAGGAAGCCTTGTTCCTATAACACCTGTCGAAGCAGTAAGGATCTCATCAGATGTGCATCCGAGTTCATCGGCAACAGCCTTTGCAACTTTATCTGCATCCTCTTCACCTTCTTTGCCTACGCCGGCATTGGCATTCTTGCTGTTAACGATCATGCCCCGCATCTTGCCGCCCTGACCGATCTTCCTGATGCTTCTGACAAGCGAATGACCCTTTACCAGATTCGATGTATACACGCCTGCAACAACAGCAGGAACATCAGATTCAACCAAAGCAACGTCAAGCACGAGAGACTTATCGACATCGGGATTAACATTTGCCGCATCGGACTTAAGTCCTGCGGCAACCCCGTTAGCTTTGAATCCCTTAGGTAAAGTTATATATGCTTCTTTAATCGATTCCATTACTTAACAGTCCGCCTTTTATCAATGATGGAAAAGCCTTATGCCCGTAAATGCCATAGCCATCCCGTACTTGTTGCATGTCATAATGACATGGTCATCCCTGATGGATCCGCCGGGTTCGGCAATGTACTTAACACCGCTCTTATATGCTCTCTCGATGTTGTCACCGAACGGGAAGAATGCATCGGAACCGAGTGCAACATCAGTATTCCTGGCAATCCACTCCTTCTTTTCAGCATCAGTAAGAACCTCGGGCTTCTCTTTGAACAGAGTCTGCCATGTTCCTTCCCTTAAAACGTCATCGTGTTCATCGGAGATATATACATCGATAGTGTTGTCTCTGTCAGGTCTTCTGATATCATCAACAAACTTAAGGCCCATGACCTTCGGGTGCTGACGGAGCCACCAGATATCAGCCTTGTTTCCTGCAAGACGTGTGCAGTGGATCCTTGACTGCTGGCCTGCACCGATACCGATTGCCTGACCGTCCTTAACATAACAGACTGAATTGCTCTGGGTATACTTCAGTGTAATGAGTGAGATAAGAAGATCGATCTTCTTGTCATCAGGGATCTCCTTATTATCGGTAACGATGTTTGTCAGAAGATCGTTATTGATATCAAGCTCGTTTCTCCCCTGTTCGAAAGTCACGCCAAACACCTGCTTTTTCTCGACAGGATCGGGCTTATATTCAGGATCGATCCTGATCACGTTATATGTTCCCTTTCTCTTGGTCTTGAGGATCTCAAGAGCCTCATCGGTAAATCCGGGGGCGATGATACCGTCAGATACTTCACGGGCAAGCATCTTAGCCGTAATGGCATCACAGATATCGGAAAGAGCAACGAAGTCGCCGTAAGAACTCATTCTGTCTGCGCCTCTGGCCCTGGCATACGCACAAGCTATAGGAGAAAGATCTCCAAGGTCATCAACAAAGTAGATCTTAGCCTCAGTGTCTGAGAGAGGCTTTCCAACGGCTGCTCCGGCCGGAGATACATGCTTGAATGATGTAGCAGAAGGAAGACCTGTAGCCTTCTTAAGTTCTTTTACAAGCTGCCAGCCGTTAAAAGCGTCGAGGAGATTGATATAACCGGGCTTGCCGTTCAAAACCTCGATAGGAAGCTCGGAACCGTTCTCCATATAGATCCTTGAGGGTTTCTGGTTGGGATTACAACCGTACTTAAGCTGCATTTCGTTACTCATTTCCTTATTACTCCTTAAACATTCTTATTTACGATTCTTGTCTCGGCTTCGCCTGTAGCAATGTCGATGAACTTAACATACAAAGAGACCTTATTCTCCTCGTTGAGGCTTGTCCAGAGCATATCAGTGAAAGAATCGATATCTTCTGCGTCAATGCCGATCTTCTCAGGCTCGCCTTCGAAGCTCGGGAGCGGATCTCCGTCACCCATATATGTATGGATGAATCTTCCGTCACCTGCGATAGGATTTGTATACGAGAATGTATGTCTCTCGCAGGACTCCGGATTACCGTCAGCCGATTTTAAGATAGACATAGCATAATTGAACGTGCCGTTCTCAACATGAAGGATACCGGAAATCCTGGGAGTATAGTTCGGAGCATCATCCTCGAACTCACGTCCGCGAAGGCTCATCTCGAATGTCTGCTGCTTATCCATATTCTCGTAGATAGTATCTGTCTGATCGCCGTTAGTAACTATCGTCTTATTGCCGAGAACTCTTACGGGCGAATAAATGATAAGGTGCGGATCGGAAAGCTTGGAAGGATCAAACGCTTCCGTCTTGATGCCGTCCTCTGTAGCAGTAAACACACGGTTTCTGGAGTTAACGCTTCTTCCCATTATGAAATAAGCTGTTACTGCCTTCTTGCCGTCTGCGGACTTACCTATAACGATACCTCTTCCGGGGTAAGCGTTTGTCTTCAGGATCTCTGAGATGTTCTTCTTTTCCATAAATACATCATTCCTTTACATATGCAATATTATCTTTAATCTCAACTTTACCCTCTGCGAAAAGGCTTATCGCCTTCGGCAGAATAACCTGCTCGCACTCCTTCATTATGCGCTTCTGGAGCACTTCGGGAGTATCATCCGGCAGGATATCAACACACTTTTGAAGAAGTATCGGCCCCTCGTCATAGTTTTCATTAACAAGATGAACCGTAGCACCTGATACCTTTACGCCTCTTGCAAGTGCAGCCTCGTGAGGCTTGATACCGTACATCCCCTTGCCGCAGAATGACGGGATCAGCGAAGGATGAATATTGATGATCCTGTTGCTGAATGCCTTAACCGTCTTAGCCCCCAGAAGTGACAGGTAACCTGCAAGAACTATAAGCTCTGCACCGACTTCATTTAGCTTATTAACAACGGCCATGTCCCACTCTTCCCTTGAAGGATAAGACTTAGCTGACATTACCACTGAAGGAATACCGTTGTCTGAAGCTCTGTTGAGCGCAAATGCACTGTCATTGGACGCGATAACAAGTGCTATCTCCACATTCTTCAGTTCTCCGCTGTTGATGCGGTCGATTATAGCCTGGAGATTGGTGCCGCCTCCCGATACAAATACTGCTATCTTCATTTCTTTTCGGTCTTTCCTGCAACATAATCACCGTCAAAACAGGCTGAACACGAATCGCAGATCAGTCCGCCCAAAGCGGCTTTTAAGGCATCAAGAGTAATGTATCCGAGTGAATCAGCCCCGATCATCTTACAGATCTCATCATCGGTCATGTGCGTTGCGGGCAGTTCGTTGTCAGATGACGCATTGACACCGTAATAACAGGGGAACCTGACTTCAGGAGAAGCAAGTCTTACATGTACCTCAGAAGCTCCGTTGTCTCTTAAGAAATTGATTATATGCTTCATCGTCGTTCCTCTTACGAGCGAATCATCGACAAGCGCTACTTTCTTTCCTCTGATCGCCTCCTTAAGGACTGCGAACTTAAGTCTTACGGCAAGCTCTCTTTGTTCCTGCGTACTCTTGATAAATGTTCTTCCTACATATCTGTTCTTAAGAAGTCCCATCCCGTATGTAACTCCGAGACCGTCGGCAAAGCCCAGCGCAGCAGGGTTGCCTGAATCGGGAGCACTTATGACAAGATCACAGTCGCAGGGATGTATCTTAGCCAGAGCCTTTCCTGCATCGTATCTGGACTTGAACACATTGGTGCCGTCAATGACAGAATCAGGCCTTGCAACATATACATACTCAAATATGCATATCTTTCCGTTCTTTATCCTCTCTGCCTCGCTGATCTGGTCATTGTAATAGATGCTGCTCATTTCTTCGGCAGAAATGGACAGGATCTCACCGGGCTCAAGATTCCTTATGTATTCGGCTCCGAGAGCATCGAATGAACAGTTCTCGGATGCGATCATCCACTCATCGCCTTTTTTGCCGAGAGAGAGAGGACGAAGTCCGTACGGATCTCTTACTGCTATAAGCTTGTCTTCAGTCATGATGACCATTGCATAGACGCCCTCGAGCTCCTGCATAGTCTTAAGAAGAGCCTGTTCTGTCGTATCCGTAACGATCCTGTTTCTCGAGAACAAGGACAGGATAAGTTCCGTATCCGTATTTGTCTGGAAAATGGCGCCCTGATTCTTGAGTTCCTCTCTTATACGTTCCGCGTTAAGGATGGCTGTATCGCAGCTTAATGCAATGCTTCCGACAGAAGATCTGATAACAACGGGCTGAATGCCGTCAGGACCGGAGATACCGTCAGATCCTCTTGCGTGCGCTATCGCACAGGAACCCTGAAGTGTATTTAATGTAATATCGTCAAAGATATCGGCAACCATGCCGTCCCTTTTATGCACAAGGAACGAACCGCTGTTGTTAATGGCAATTCCTGCAGCCTCCTGACCTCTGTGCTGCAATGAGAATATGCCGTAATATGCAGTACTTGCAGTACCCTCATCGATACCCTTTCTGTTGATAACACCGAATATACCGCTCATATTAAAGTCCCGCCTCCTTTAACTTATTCTGAAGCTTAGTTTCTTTGTCTTCCACTGAAGAATTAAGTTCTTCTTTATACATGATAAGCTTTTCTGCCAATTCATCATCGGCAACAGCAAGTATCTGACAGGCAAGCACCGCAGCGTTGGAACCTCCGTCTATCGCTACTGTGGCAACAGGTATCCCCGTAGGCATCTGAACGGTTGCATAAAGCGCATCCACGCCGTTTAACGCGCCGCCCTTGCACGGTACACCGATCACCGGAAGAACAGTATCGGAAGCAAGCACACCGGCAAGGTGCGCGGCAAGCCCGGCAGCCGCTATGATCACTGCAAAGCCGTTTTCCTTTGCTTCTTTTGCCAGCTTCTGCGCCTTTGCGGGACTTCTGTGAGCCGAAGCTATGTGGGCCTCGTATTCAACACCGAATCTCTTCAGAATCCTGAAACACCCCTCCATAACCGGAAAATCCGAATCGGACCCCATTATGACCAATACTTTCTTACGTGCCATCATTACTCCTCCGCTTATTTATTCATCTTCCTGAGACCAGTTAAGTTTGTCCATAACCCGGTAATAATCTTCAGTTCCCCATTCGTACGGTCTTGGACAGTAATCATTAGATGCAAAGCTCGTCTGACTGTAAGGGACCACCGTAAGATTATATTCTTCTGCGTAAGAATTTGAAGCATCCATTACAAATTCACATCTTACTATGCAGGTGTCCGGATCGGAAAGACCCGTATTACCGCCAAAACAGAAATTTGAAAGACTGTACAGGATATATTTGCCGTTATATATCTCAATAGGCTGAAGTCTGTGAGGATGCGTGCCTACTATGATATCCACACCGTAATCAATGAGCTGATGAGCTACATAAACCTGTTCATCGGTAGGTTCGTAGTAACGCTCTATCCCCCAATGACAGGAAGCGATGATTATCTGACATCCCGCCTCCCTCAATTCATCGATAAGCGGATAAGCAGTGGAAGCATTATCGCCTGATCCGATCATGTCAATACCGAACATACCGATCTTTATTCCGCGGACTTCATAAATGGCCGTACTGTGCTGATTACTCCAAAGAATACCGGCTTCTTCAAGCGTCTGCTGCGTATTAAGAAGTCCTTCATCCCAATAATCCCAACTGTGATTATTAGCCAGATTTACGGCTTCTACGCTACCGTTGATAAGTATCTGAACGGTCTGCGGATCGCTGGCAAAAACAAATTCCTTATTCATATGAGGCTCATGCTCATCTCCGTATGTACCTTCAAAATTGGCATACGTAAGATCATCTGAAGCAAGGTAATCGGCACAGTTTTGAAAACAATAATTATAATCATCACCGACAACGGCATCAAAACTCGAAGGCGAACCGCTCCAGGCAAGAGCATCAGCCAAAGTAAGATCCCCCAGAAAATCCACCACGATATGTTCAGGCGCAGGCGTAGGAGTCGGTGTCGGAACCGGTGTATCGGTCGGAACGGGAGTCGCTGTCGCAGCTATCGTGGCCTCAGTGGCTTCAGTTATCGAGACTTGAGTCTGTTCGGCAGTTCCGGGAATAAAAGAACAGGATACGGTAATTACGGATGCCGTGAAAACGGCAGCAGCTATACCTATTCTCCTTATGATATTCTCCGTTAACAAACTAATGACCGTTATCCTTCCTCGGGTATCTCGAACTCCCATCCCAGTATCAGGGATCTTACAAACAGACCGGAATCCGAGAGCATCTCATCCGGCCAATGACCGCCGATCTTCTGTTCGACAGTAAAATGATTGGAATAAAGTTTAAGAGCATTAGACGATTCGGTATTAGACCCTCCGATCGACCAGTTGCACCAGCTGATGCCGTTATCATCCAAAAGCTGCATCCACGCAAGAGTCTCCTCATAATAAACACCGCCACCGCCGGAATCCTGAGAAGTTCCCCACTCGGTACAGAATACCGGAAGACCGTTATCGAGCGCAGTCTGAAGCTTGTTCATGAGATCCTGACCGTGCGAACCTGCATAGAAATGAAATGCATACATTATATTATCGCCGGAAATAGGATTCTCGGAAACAATGTCAACGTCCTGACTCCAATTGGGTGTACCTACAATAATTATATTGTCCGGATCATTCTCCCTTATCGCATCTATAACTGTCTCGGCATAAGGTTTTATAACATTCTCCCAATCGACAGGAGCTTCGGGGTCTGCCACAGACATTCCGTTAGGCTCATTGCATATCTCATATATGACATTGGGATAATCTCCGTAGATAGCAGACATACGCGAAAAGAAATCGACCGCTTCATCCTGATATTCAGTAGGGTCACCGTCGTAAAGAATATGCCAGTCAATTATGACGTAAGCCCCATGCTCTATAATCGTATCGGTATATCCGCAAACCTCTTCAAAGAATCTTTCAGGATCATAGGTATAACCGTTATCGTAGCCTCTTGTAGTCATAGCCAGCCTTATGACCTGACAGCCCCAATCCTCGACCAGGGTCTGAGTAACATCATCATTAAAGAACCTGAATATGGATGATACGCCATAAGAACTCATCCCTTTGAGCTGTATCTGTTCGCCTGACTCATTGACGAGATGGCCGTCCTCGACTCTTAACTGCCCGTTAACTTCGACAGGCACATCAAGCACCTGAGCCGTACTGTTGGGACCGACAGTCTCTTCTGTCTCCTCGGTTACGGCAACAGTCTCCTCTGTTTCCTCAGAAGTCTCAGTAACGGTAACTGCTTCAGTCTCGGGAGGCAGAGTCTCCGGAGGAAGCTTCGAAGAACATGATGTAACGGGTACAGTTAAGCATAAGATCAAAGCCGATAAAACAGATATAACCTTATTTTTCATAACAAACTCCGATAAAAAAACAGATAAACCAGTATATAATTAAAAATAAGACAATTCAATCGTGTTATTGACATGTATAAGCGGCAGGTATTTATAATAGTCATAATTTGTTAACAAATAAAAACTAAGTCTGTTATATAATTAAAAAGTAATTAGAACACTAGAGGAGACGGATAGATGGCACGAATTGACAGTTTGCGCAATAAGATCATGAAACTTGCTTCCAAGGGCAAGCTGGATGGTCTTGTGAAACTCTCGGGAGATTCCGATGAAGATGTGCGTACAGAAGTAGCCATAGCCATGGGACAGATCAGGACTTATGAATCCGGCATGGCACTTATACCTTTATTGAGAGACTCATCACCTTCTGTTCGCGCAGCCGCGGCGACTTCCGCTGCCGACATAGGAGCAAAGCACTGCGAGGAATATGTAAAGAAACTCGCCTTCGCAGATTCGGATCCTAATGTCAGACAGATAGCAAAGGCAGCATTTGACAGACTTAAGGACAGAGTTGTTTGATCTGTTATGTTTTTAGTTAATTAAGTACCGCCCTCAATGGGCGGTCTTTTTAATTTGTTTTGTGTTATATTCTCTCTATGGAAACAGCAATCGAGTCGATCACCGATATCAGGCGCCAAAAACGTCTCAGGTGGATAGATATGGCCCGCGGTTACGGTGTTATACTGGTCATACTGGGACATCTCAGCGAAGATCTGAGGCTGCTTCATGATCTCATCTACTGTTTTCATATCCCTCTTTTCTTTTTCTTAAGCGGATTTGTCTTCTCATCGGGAGAGAGTTTTTCAGGACATTTAAAGAAAAAAGCCCGCTCTCTTCTCCTCCCTTATTTCATTCTGGCGATGATAAGCTTTATTGTCGCATTATGTTATAAGATCGCCTTAGCCGAGGATATAGACTTAAGCTACATACTCCGATACCTGAAAGAGATAATATTGCAGCAGCGCAAAGGGCCGATATGGTTTCTGCCCTGTCTTTTTACAGTCGACATACTGTTCTACTGTCTTGTCAGATTAACAAAGAATAAGCTGCTTCCCTTATCGGTGATATCTGCCGTGCTTACGGTAACCGGTATCATATATGAGATAAAGGTTGCCCATGTTCTTTTGTGGAACAGTGATATGGTCCTGTCGGTCATCATTTTCTTTGCAGCAGGATATATCATCAAAGAATCGGGGAAGCTTTATACCGATGACATCCCAAAGAAGACAGCCGTTATAACCTTTATATTCGCGCTCATCGCCATGGTAATACTTGAACAGATCAATTACCGCATTGCCCCGTCCGGACTCAATCTCTTTCTGATCCGTTACGGCAATCCCTTCCTTACCTATCCGTGCGCATTCTTCGGGATAACCGCCTGCATATCGTTTTCGATGCTGTTCAAGGTCCCTTTTATCGAACACATTGGGCAGAATACCTTTATATACTTCGCGCTGCATCAGGATCTGATCCCTCTGACCTGGCCTTTGCAGAGCGTCGTATACGACATTGAACTGACGGATATCGGCAAGATAATAAAAGGATCACATCATTTCTTTATACTTATAGTTCTTCTGGCAGCGCTCTTCATGATCGAGACGCTCTTCAGGCACACGCGTCTTGCTCCGATCCTGTGTCCCGGGAAACCATACCGGCCTTTCTTCATAAAAAACAAAAAATAAAAGGCTGTCCTGCGGATATCAGGACAGCCTCACTGTTTATTCGAACCTAACTGATCAGTCTGCTGCAGCAACCACCTTATCTGAGATCGCAGCCTCATCACCGATAACGACAACATTGGGATGAAGCTGAAGGATCGAAGCAGGCACCGAAGGAGTAACGGGACCGGTAAAGGCTTTCTCGACAATATCCTTCTTGCCCGCGCCCGTAGCCATAAGGATTACAGTTGTGGACTTCATGATATATCCGATACCCATAGTGTAAGCCTGTGTAGGCACTTCTTCTATCTTGCCGTTGAAGAAAAGCCTCGCATTATCCTGTATCGTCTGCTCCTCGAGGTCGATGCACTGTGTATTGACACAGAAAGAATCCGCCGGCTCGTTAAAGCCGATATGACCGTCTCCGCCGATTCCGAGAAGCTGAATGTCGAGGTGTCCGAGCGACTTAAGGATGGCATCATAATCGGTGCAGGCCTTAACGGCATCTGATTCAAGACCGTCAGGTACATATGTCTTGCTCTTGTCGATATTTACATGATCGAAAAGATTAGAGTTCATGAAATATCTGTAAGACTGATCATGATCACCGCCTAATCCTCTGTACTCATCAAGATTGGCAGATGTAACCTTCGAGAAATCGAGGCTTCCCTCTTTGTACATGTCAACAAGGGCTTTATACGTTCCTACCGGAGTAGAACCTGTAGCAAGACCGATCTTACAGTCAGGCTTAAGCCTTATCTGGGATGCAATGAGTTCTGCACATGCCTTGGATGCTTCTTCATAACTGGCTTTTCTGATTACTCTCATTTCTAATCTCCTTTGATGAAAGAATACTATATATAATCAATCTTCCGTCTTAACTACGATATTGTCCTTATCCTTATAGATGGAATGATCGGGTACGATACCTCTTACCATGGACAAAGGATAGATATTTGTGTGAGGGCCAACAACAGTACCCGGATTAAGCACGGAATTACATCCGACTTCCACATTATCTCCGAGCATCGCACCGAACTTACGCAGACCGGTCTCATATGCTCTTCCCTCACCCTTGACTACAACGTTCTTACGGTCAGCCTTGATATTTGATGTAATGGCGCCGGCACCGAGATGAGCCTTAAATCCGAGGACAGAATCTCCTACATAGTTGTAATGAGGAACCTCAACCTTATTAAAGAGAATAACATTCTTAAGTTCAGTGGAGTTGCCTACCGTAGCACCTTCACCGACGATCGCAGACTCTCTGATAAACGCGCACTGCCTGATCTTGGCACCCTTGCCGATGATGGCCGGTCCGTGAATATATGCCGAAGGAAAGATCTCGGCATCCTTTGCGATCCAGACGTCCTCACCAACCTTGTCATACTCATCGGGACTCAATGTGGGACCGAGCTTAAGGATAAAATCCTTGATCTTGGGAAGGACTTCCCAGGGATATGTGCATCCCTCAAAGATATCTTTGGCGATAGTCTCATCAAGGTTGTACATATTGCTTATCAATGCAGTTTCCATATATGTTCTCCTTTTATTAAATTCTTCAGTCTGCTGTCAGCCCTTCAGCCTTGATAACTTCAATAAGCTGATCTACATACTTCTCACAGATCTCATCCGTGGAAGCCTCAACCATTACACGGATCTTAGGCTCGGTTCCCGATGCTCTTAAAAGCATTCTTCCGTTGCCGTCAAGCTCACGGTTGACCTGAGCTACGGCAGCAACAACAGCAGGGTTCTCCTGAGCTGTCTTCTTATCCTTGACAACTACGTTCTTGAGGCACTGAGGATACATCTTCATCTCGCCCGCAAGCATTGACAAAGGAAGCTTTTTATCAAGCATTGTCATCATTACCATAAGTGAAGTAAGGATTCCGTCACCCGTAGTAGCATACTTTCCGAAAATGATATGACCGGACTGTTCCCCTCCGAGTACATAATGATTCTGCATCATGTTCTCGGCAACATACTTATCGCCAACAGCAGTCTTCTCCGTGCGGATCCCTATAGCTTCGCAAGCCTTATACAGACCCATATTTGACATGATAGTAGTAACAATGGTATCACCGTCAAGCTGACCGTTCTCCTTGAGGTACTTACCGCACATATACATAATGTGGTCACCGTTAACCTCTTCACCGTTCTCGTCTATGCAAAGACATCTGTCAGCATCACCGTCATACGCAAAGCCCACATTGAGACCGTTGTCGACAACATACTTCTTAAGGCTCTCCATATGAGTTGAACCGCACTTAAGATTTATATTCACGCCGTCAGGAGTGTTATTGATTACATATACTTTGGCGCCGAGAGCTTCATAGACGGCTCTTGCAATATTCCAGGAAGCTCCGTTAGCGCAGTCAAGACCGACCTTCATGCCGTTAAAGCCTCTGGTGGGTATGGACATAAGATAACCGATATAACGGTTTCTTCCTGCGGCATAGTCGATAACATTTCCCATCTTCTCACGTGATGCGAGCGGTAATTCCGGAATAAGGCCGTCGATATAATCCTCGATCTTCTCTTCGATCTCAGGTTCGATCTTTTGACCGTTAGCCCTCATGATCTTTATCCCGTTGTCATAGAAAGGATTGTGAGATGCGGAGATCATGACTCCGCAGTCAAAACCGTCCGTTCTGCAGCAATACGATACAGAAGGCGTTGTAGATACATGGAGAAGATACGCATCAGATCCCGAAGATGTTATTCCTGCGGAAAGAGCATATTCCAAAGTATACGAACTTCTTCTCGTATCCTTTCCGATGATTATCCTGGCTCTTTTGTCTTCGTGATTCTGTCCGTAATACCATCCGAGATAACGGCCGATCTGAAAAGCTCTGGAAGCAGTAAGTTCTACGTTTGCTTCCCCTCTGAATCCGTCAGTTCCAAAATACCTGCCCATAAATAACTCTCCTAAAAATTTAAAATATATTATACAAATTTATAAAGCCAAAAAATCATTCTACAGTGACACTCTTGGCAAGATTTCTGGGTTTATCAACGTCGCATCCTTTATTGACCGCCATATAATACGCAAACAGCTGACACGGAAGCACACCGAGGATCGGAGCGAATATCTCGTCACAATCGGGAATAATAAACTTAGTATCACATGAGAACTTCATCTTGCTCATTCTCTCAGGGATAATGGCAAGGACCGTAGCACCTCGGGTCTTAACTTCCTTTATGTTGGATTCCATCTTCGGGGCCAGTTCATCCTGAGTGATGGGTGATACTACAAGTGTACCTTCTTCGATCAAAGCAATAGTGCCGTGCTTCAGCTCACCTCCGGCATAAGCCTCGGAATGGATATATGATATCTCCTTGAGTTTAAGAGAAGCTTCCATCGACAGATAATAATCAAGTCCCCTTCCCATAAAGAAGATCGATTCGGCATTGAACTGTCTTGATGCAAATTTCTGGATCTCATTTTGCTTGCTAAGGATATTCTTAAGCTTCTCGGGTATGGAAAGCAATTCCTTAAGATAATCAAGATACTGCTCCTTGCTTATCCTGCCCAATGCATATGCAAACTTGATCGCCATAAGATACATGCATCCGAGCTGGGTAGTGTAAGCCTTTGTGGATGCAACCGATATCTCGGGGCCTGCAGCAGTATAAAGAACATAATCGGCTTCTCTTGCGATAGTACTGCCGATAACGTTAACTACAGCTATTGTAAGACTTCCCTTCTCCTTTGCAATCTTCATGGCATTTCTTGTATCAAGGGTCTCTCCCGACTGGGATATAACGATCGTAAGTGTATGCTCATCAATAAGCGGATCCGAATAGATAAACTCACTTGCAACACCGCAGACTGTCGGTATGCGGCAAAGTTTCTCCAAAAGGTACTTTCCGATGCATCCTGCATGGTATGCGGTACCGCATGCGATTATGTTTACATTATTAAAACGGGACAGAAATTCCTTATCTACGGGAATATGCTCAAGATATATCCTCTCGTCCTGTATCCTGGGTCTGACAGTGTTGTCAAAAGCCGCAGGCTCCTCGAACATCTCCTTCATCATAAAGTGAGCATAACCGCCTTTCTGCGCGGCATCAGCATCCCACTCGACATGTGATACTTCGTAATCTACAGGCTCTCCGTGAATGTCCTTTATCTCGACAGAGTCCTTCTTCATGATAAGATAGCAGTTATCCTCCATGAAAATGACATCTCTGGTGTACTCGATAAGAGCCGTGATATCGGAAGCTACGAAATTCTCGTTCTTTCCCAGTCCGATAACGATTGGATTATCCTTCTTGGCGCAAATGAGTTGATCGGGTTTATCAACACAGAGTATGCAAAGTGCATAAGAACCGACTATATCGGCAAGAGCGCGTGAAACAGCAGCTTCAATGTCGTTGTTTCCGAGCTTAACGTAGTAATACTCGATAAGCTGGGCAGCTACCTCCGTATCGGTCTCGGATCTGAACTCGTAACCCTTCTTCTTAAGGAACTTACGAAGTTCGGCATAATTCTCTATGATGCCGTTATGGACTACGCAGATCTTGCCGTTCATCGACAGGTGCGGATGAGAATTCTCATCGGAAGGAGCTCCGTGTGTTGCCCATCTTGTATGTCCGATACCGGAAGAGATTTTGTTGGTCTTATGCTCATCGAGGTTATAACCTTCCAAAGCGACCTCATCGCTCAGTTCGCTCACCCTTCCTTTCTTCTTTATCAGGTGAAGTTCCCCGTCACGTATAAAAGAAACACCGGCTGAATCATACCCGCGGTACTCCAAAGTCTTCAATCCGTTGATAAGCACCGAAAGAGTATTCCTGGCTCCGATATATCCAACGATCCCACACATTATTGATCGACCTCCTGCTGCGTTTCCGCAGTCTCGTTTAAAGAATAAACAGTTACAGAGATAGTCTCCGGTATCTGTCTTTCAACTCTGAAATATATACTGTTGTCATTTGATGATATAACAATAGGCAGTTCGACCACTCCCGTCTGTGATACGGCCGAATAATCGATCGTAGCATTGATATCATTAATTCCGATATCATCGATAGTCTCCTGTCTTCCTACGAGTTCGACTTCAACGGAATCGATAGGATAAGATACATCGATATTGTCGGGTGTTGCCGATCCGTCGTATTTTATCGGGACAGTTATATTTGTGGTAACTACCGGATTCGTATTCACCTGAATGTACATCCAAAGACAGAAAGACAGGAACAGAGATAAGAGCATAAGCGCAAATTTTGTTCCCGGACCTACCTTGGAAGAATTGGCGATCTCCTCCGCATTGGCAGTACGGATAGTAAGATTCTCCGCGTTCTCACCCGCAGCTTCGGTTGCAGTGACATAAGCCTGACGGGCCCGTTCTTCAGCCTTCTTCTTACGTCTTATCTTGCGGAAGATCCTGTTGATCCCCTTATAGTCTGAGCTTTCATAAGTCATTCCGAGAAGATAATCAAGATTGGCTTCAAGTTCCTTCTCATCCTTCATCTCATACAGATTGCCGTTAACGGCAACCGACACTTTTCCGCGCTCCTCAGATACTACGACAACTACCGTGTCGCCCATTTCACTTGCACCGACTGCTGCCCTGTGACGGGTGCCGGACCTGGTAAGGTCATGCATTGTAACAGATAAAGGTACATGACATCTTGCCGCTATGATCCTTCCGTCCCTAATCAAAAGGCCGCCGTCGTGCATCGGAGATCCTTTGTAAAAGATCGACTGAAGCACTGAATTGGTAACGGAGGAATCAAATCTGACAACATTTTCCTGTGTCAGCAGTTCATCGAGCCTGGTCCTTCTTTCAATAAGTATGAGCGCGCCGGTATAGTCGGAAGCCATCTCACTGCATGCTGTACAGATCTCATGTATAAAAGAAGAGTTTAAAGCCGAATCATTAGAATTGCCTAATGAGAAAAGATTCCTGAATGACATAAAGGAACGAAGTCCGACTGCCTCAAGGACTCTTCTCAATTCCGGCTGAAAGAGCACAATGAACAGTATGGCAAACACATAGAGCAGTCTGTTGAAGATAAAACCTATCATCTCAAGGCCGAACAGACCGCAAAGAAGGACAAAAAACAATATGAGTATTATACCTTTAAGGAGCTGCCACGCTCTTGACTGCTTTATAAAGAGCATCGTCCAGTAGAACAGGGCTGCTACGAGAAGGATATCTATAGCATAGCGGATGATATCGACGGTGCTTCCGAAGAACACATAGCCGCTCGAGATACTGTTTATCAGCTCGAATATAAAATCGATCAGCTGTGATATTAATGAATCGCTGCCCATAATATAGAATTATAACATTATGTTCAGCCTGCTCAAAGGATTTTCGATGCAGGCGTGCCGAACCATTGACGGATCGATGCCGAAGCTTATGAGCCTCTTCTCTTCCTCACCCATATTCGTGACTGAACCTGCAAGATTGCCGTCCGGACCGTAATAAGTCCTGCCGTTCCTTACGGTCACATCTGCATCGGCAAGCTTATACACCCCGTCGGGCATTCCAGCTCCTCTCATAGAGTCGGAGACAACTATGATCCTGTCTTGAGGAAGCAATGCGAAAAGCATACGGAGCACCGGCGGGCTTATATGGATACCGTCACATATTATCTCCGCATAGATATTCCTGTTATCAAAAACGGCACCGAGAATGCCGGGATCTCTCTTACCGCACGGATTCATGGCATTCAGAAGATGGGTAACGCTCGATGCACCTGCCTCGAACGCCCTGCATGCTGTATCATAATCAGCCTCGGTATGAGCAAGAGAGATAACATATCTGTCCTTATACTCACTTATGAATTCGATCGCGCCTTCAAGTTCAGGAGCGATATCTATGATTTTCAGCATACCGGGGAAGCTTTTCTCTATCCTGTCCACGATCCTTCCTGCCGATACGGGTGATATGCAGTATTCACGGTTCTGCACCCCCGCCTTATTCGGACTCATGAACGGGCCTTCAAGATGAACACCAAGGATCTTTGCATATTCCCCGCCTTCATCAGCAAGTTTATCCCGGGCAGAACAAACGGCCTCAAAGCATCTCATGATATTATCTTCGCTTATCGTCATCGTAGTAGGACAAAAGGCTCCGACTCCGAATCCAGGGAGTTTTCTGGCCATCTTCACGATACCGTCAGCAGATGCATCGCTTACATCCTCACCGAAAGCGCCGTGTATGTGAGTATCGATAAAAAGTGCATTATTCATTTCAGTTATCCATATATAAGAAAGGGACTGCAAAACGCAGTCCCTAATATCAGTAAACGTCCATAATGTATCAGATGCAGCCCTGTGCGATCATTGCATCAGCAACCTTGAGAAGTCCTGCGATGTTAGCGCCTACAACATAGTTGTTCTCGTGACCGACCTCAGCAGCTGTCTTATCAACTGTCTCGAAGATATTTGTCATGATACCCTTGAGCTTAGCGTCAACTTCCTCGAATGTCCATGAAAGACGAGCGCTGTTCTGGCACATCTCAAGACCGGATGTGGCAACACCGCCGGCATTACTTGCCTTACCGGGACAGAAGAAGATCTTGTTCTCCTGGAAGTATGTGATAGCGTCAGGTGTAGTAGGCATGTTAGCGCCCTCACCTACAACCTTTACGCCGTTAGCAACGAGTGCCTTGGCAGACTCGAGGTTAAGCTCGTTCTGTGTAGCGCAAGGAAGAGCGATATCGCAGGGGATCGTCCAGATACCCTTGGAACCGTCAACATCCTCTGTGTACTTAGCGGAAGGAACATAATCAAGATACTCCTTGATTCTTCCTCTCTTAACTTCCTTGATCTCCTTAACTGCGTCGAGGTTGATACCGTTCTCGTCATAGATATAACCGTTGGAGTCGGAAAGAGCAACTACCTTGGCGCCGAGCTGTGTAGCCTTCTCGCATGCATAGATAGCAACGTTACCGGAACCGGAGATAACTACTGTCTTACCCTCGAAAGATGTATCCATCTTCTTGTGGAGGAGGCAGTCAACAAAGTAGCAAAGACCGTAACCTGTAGCCTCTGTTCTTGCAAGAGAACCGCCGAAAGAGATCTTCTTACCCGTAAGGATACCGGAGAACTCATTTACGATCTTCTTGTACTGACCGAACATGTAGCCGATCTCACGTGCACCTGTACCGATATCGCCGGCAGGTACATCGCAGTCAGGACCGATGTGTCTGTAAAGCTCTCTCATGAAGCTCTGGCAGAAAGCCTGTACTTCGTTGTCGGACTTGCCCTTGGGATCGAAGTCGGAACCGCCCTTTGCTCCGCCCATGGGAAGTGTTGTAAGGGAATTCTTGAAGATCTGCTCGAAGCCCAGGAACTTAAGGATGGAAAGGTTAACAGAAGGATGCAGTCTGATACCGCCCTTGTAAGGTCCGATAGCGCTGTTGAACTGAATTCTGTAACCTCTGTTTACCTGGAT
>JAFXPN010000024.1 GCA_017527865.1 Clostridiales bacterium | reverse complement strand
GAGAGGACCGGGATGGACAAACCTCTGGTGTACCAGTTGGCCTGCCAAGGCCACAGCTGGGTAGCTATGTTTGGATTGGATAAACGCTGAAAGCATCTAAGTGTGAAGCCAACTTCAAGATGAGATTTCCCTCTTTTTGGTAAGGGCACTGGAAGACCACCAGTTGATAGGCCGGGTGTGTAAGCATAGAGATATGTTCAGCTGACCGGTACTAATGCCCGAGGACTTGACCACAAGTTATGTTCAATGTCTTATACATTCAAAACACATAGTCTTTCCATTAGCTCTTATGCAGTCCTGAGGGTACAAACCTTCAACCATACCGGTGGTTATTACCGCGAGGCCACACCTGTTCCCATTCCGAACACAGAAGTTAAGCTCGCGTGTGCCGACAATACTTGGCTGGCGACGGCCCGGGAAGATAGGTTGCTGCCGGTTTATATGAAGCCTCAAGCGCTAAACGCTTGAGGCTTCTTTATTTGTTTTTATTTCTTTGAAATCAGACAGAAATTTGTTTGCCACAAAAACACATTATTGCTATCATAAATTGTAATGTTACAAAATTCAGGGGAGAAAAGGATTTATATGGAAAAGATCTTGATCGTTGATGACGAGCCGCAGATAGTTTCATCAGTTTCGGACGTTCTTGAAAGCTTCGGATTTGAGACAATCTCGTCCACAGATGCCAATGCAGGTTATGATATGGCACTCGAGAAGGCTCCGGATCTTATTATCCTTGACTGGATGATGCCTTCGCTTAACGGTCTTCAGTTTACAGAGAATCTCAGAAAAGAAGGCTGCGAGATTCCTATTCTTTTCCTTACAGCAAAGGGTGATATTAATGTTTATCAGATCGAAGCCTTGAGAAGAGGCGCTGATGACTATATGCCCAAGCCTTTCGACCCTACGCTTCTTGTAGAGCGTGTTAAGGCTCTTCTTAAGAGATCCACACGTTCAAGCGGCGAGTCCAAGACAGATAATTCCAAGCATACATATTGTGACGGCGAGCTTGTTATCGATTACGATGCCATGCAGGTGCTCGTTAACGGTATCAGCTGCGATCTTACATCCAATGAATTTAAGCTCGTTCAGTATCTTGAGCAGAACGCGGGACGTGTCTGCACGAGAGATGAACTTCTTTCGAAGGTATGGAACTACGCTTTCTCAGGCGACGTCCGTACGGTCGATGTTACAGTAAGAAGAACAAGAAAGAAGATCGAGCCTAATCAGCCCAATTATAAGTACATCCTCACAAGACGCGGATCGGGTTACTATTTCCCGAAGGAATTTGACTGAGAGTAAGTAATAATGATCGCTTTTATCACATCGCATTTCGCGCTGTGTGTTGTCGGTGTCTGTATCCTGATCTTTGCAGGACTCGCCGTCGGGTATATTGTCGGCAATAATGTCTATAATCACAGCGCGGACGAGCAGGTCAAGCAGATAATCGACAAGCTCGAGTATCAGGGACAGGTCAGATCTTCCATCATCGATAACGTAAGTCTCGGTGTCATTACTTATGATGCGAACGGTATCGTCTATAACAATAGGACGATCGAGACTATGGAGGGGTTCCTCGAAGGAAGTCCGGTTCCTTCCACCATGGATGCTTTCCTCGATAAGTTCGAGCAGGGCAATCATCTTAAATCAGATTATTTATTAAATGTAGATAATACGGATACCGCCATAAGAGTTAATTACAACAGCGGTAATAAGATCTTCGAGATCAAGATCCTTCATAAGATATATGATCAGATGAGACTGGATATAGTCATCGTTGATGATATCACCCAGCTTAAGGATGACGAGAGACGCCAGAAGGACCTCGCTGCGAATGTATCGCACGAGCTCAAGACTCCTCTTACGGTCATCCGCGCATCCGAGCTCTTTATTAATAATATAACTCCTGATAATATGCCGACTTATGAGCAGATCAAGACCTGGGGTACCAGAGTCGTTACCAATGCCGTAAGGATGCAGGATATCGTTCAGGACTTCCTTACACTGTCTATGTGTCAGGACAAGGTCCCCATGACTATCGTAGATATCGGTGAGATCATCGGCAAGGCTGTCGCATCTGTTTCCGAGTATCCCGGAAGAGACAAGGTCGAGATCAAGGTTCCCGAGGACATGTACTATCCGCTCGTTTACGGTAATGAGAATCTTCTCATGAGAGTTGTCATCAATCTTCTTACGAATGCGATCAAGTACATATCTTACGAAGGCAAGACGGCTCCGAACAAGGTCGATGTTACCGTTTCGGCAGTAGGCGACAGGATCGGTATTGAAGTTTCCGATAACGGAAGAGGTGTTCCCGAGAAGGATATAGATTATCTTTTCGAGAGGTTCTTCAGAGTCGATAATTCGGGTTCCCGTGATACGGGCGGATCCGGAATCGGCCTGTCGATCGTTAAGGATATCGTTGACATGCATGAGGGTACGATAAGCGTCGCGTCAGAGCTTTACGCGGGCTCGTCGTTCACTGTGCTCCTGCCCATTGCAGGCTCTGTCTTTGAGAATGTATATGAGGATGCCAAGACGGGCGTCATAAGCGAAAAGCCTTATTTCAGTTCCGCGGCGGACTTTATGTCCCTGCAGGCGGTAGAAGCCGCACGCTCCATGGGATATGACGACATCGAGACGATCGCGGACGAATTCGAGCAGATTCCTGTGGGTGAGACGACATTAAGAGAGCAGAAGATGGTCGAGCTTCTGAAGGCATTCGGCGACGAGCGTTATACGGATCTTGTTGACGAACTGACATTTATAGAGCCTGACATGATAGACGAGCCCATAGTGCTTCCTACGGAAGGAAATGTTCTCGAGGAGGAAGATGAGCCCGAGATCCCTGCCGCAGAGGCGGTTGAGGAACCCGTGGTAGAGGACATCCCGCAGGATGAGTCCGAGGTTCAGGAAGAACCCGAGCCCGTAGAGCCTGTAGAGACGGAAGAGCAGAGAGCCGCGAGGGAAGACAGGGAGCGCCGTGAGGAAGCCAAGGCCATCCTTACGCAGCAGATTCTCCCCAGAGCCGTACCGGTCAAGCCCGCGAAGGTTCAGGCGGAGCATTCTGAAGGCACAAGAAAGCAGGCTGTGACGGTACATCCCGAAGCGAACGACAGCATTAAGCCTGCGCCCCGCAAGAAGAGAAAAGGCAGTCTTTTCCTTGACTTAACCGAGTCTTCCGAAGATAATAATGAGGCGCAAATCCAGTCTGCCGTAAGACAGGTTCTGGACGAGACGGAAGGAAAGTAATTTGGATTCATATTCTTTTAAGATAACAGGCGGAAAACCGCTTAAGGGACATGTTAATGTGAGCGGAAGCAAGAATGCCGTATTGGGCATACTTGCTGCTGCCATGATGATCGACGGAACATGCACACTTGAGAATGTTCCCGATATCTCCGATGTTCATGTAATGGTAAAGATATGCGAATCTTTGGGTGCCAAGATCGATACGAGCCTGAGCCCCGACGGATCCGTTACTTTGCAGATCGACCCCAGAGGTATCAACACATATGAGGCTACGAGCCCCGGTGTTTCCAAGATAAGAGCATCCTATTATCTTCTCGGAGCTTTGCTCGGAAGATGCGGCAAGGCATCACTTCGTATGCCGGGCGGCTGTGACTTCGGTCAGAGACCTATAGATCTTCACCTTAAGGCATTCAGACAGATGGGTGCGAGGGGTGCAGACTACAGAAATTTAAACGGCGGTATCATCTCACTTCATGCGGAACCTTTAAGAGGAGCGAAAATCTTCCTTGATATCGTAAGTGTGGGAGCTACCATTAACGTCATGCTCGCAGCAGCCAAGGCTCAGGGCAAGACCACAATCGTCAATGCGGCCAAGGAGCCTCATATCGTTGACGTTGCGAACTTCCTTAACGCTATGGGCGCACATATAAAGGGTGCAGGTACCGATACGATCAACATCGTCGGTGTACCGTCGCTTCCCGGTAACTTTACATATTCCATTATTCCCGACCAGATCGAGACGGGAACCTATATGATCGCCGCTGCCGTAACGGGCGGTGACGTTACTATCCATAATATCATCCCTACCCATATGGACCCGTTGTCTTCCAAGATGCGTGAGATGGGTTACATCATCGAGGAGGGTGATGACTTCTTAAGGGTATATAAAGATCCCGAAGAGGAAATCTGGGGCACGAACGTCAAGACGGCGCCTTATCCCGGATTCCCGACGGATCTTCAGCCTCAGACCGTAGTTCTTCTTTGCCTGTCACAGGGCCAGAGCAAGATGGATGAGGATGTATGGGAGAACAGGTATCAGTATATTCCCGAGCTTGCCCGTATGGGTGCCAATGTCAACATATTCGGACACTTCGCACTTATAAACGGAATCGACAAATTCAATGCGGCTCAGGTCAGGGCTACCGATCTTCGTGCAGGTGCGGCTCTTGTCTGCGCGGCGCTTTCTGCCGAAGGTACATCTTATATCGATGAGGCAAGAAGGATCGACAGAGGATACGAGAAGATCGTAGAGAAGTTAAGATCCCTCGGAGCGGATATCGAAGTTACTGAAAGTACCGGATATTTCGTGGACAAAGAGGCTTAATATGGAGCTCGTCCCTTTATTCTCCGGAAGCAGCGGCAATGCTACGCTGATCCGTACAGACAACGCCAATATCCTTATAGACGCAGGCTGGAACTGCAAAGCCATAGTAAATGCACTTAATGAGGTCGGAACGAACCCCGAGGATATCGATGCTGTCTTTATCACGCATTCACATGTGGATCACGTAAGCGGCCTTGATGTATTCATAAGAAAGTATCCGAGCAGGCTGTATGCCACGGAGCAGACTTTTCGAGGGATGCAAAGAAGGTTTACGAAGCCGCACACGCTTACTCCCAACATAGTTATCATCCCCGGCCGCGAGACCGAGATCGCCCCCGGACTTAAGGTGAAAGCCATAAGCACGCCCCACGATGCTGCGGGCTCGTGTTGCTACAAGATCATCACGGAAGACAAAACCTGCATGGTCATGACGGACATGGGCTACGTTACCGAGGACATCTTAGATGCGGCCAAGGGCATAGATGCGATACTTATCGAATCCAATTACGACAGAAGAATGCTCGTGTACGGCGATTACCCCGAGGATCTCAAGATCAGGATCGCGGGCGACGGCGGACACTTAAGCAACGACGACTGCGCCGAGGCGGTCAAGGCTCTCATCGACAGCGGTACAAGAAGATTCATATTGGGTCACCTGTCGGAGAATAACAATACGCACGAGAAGGCGGAGCAGACCGTCTGCGGATATCTCGAGTCATTCAAGTTTAAGAAGGGCACGGACTACGAGCTTACGGTAGCGAACCGTTACGAGCCCACGCCCGCGCTCGTTTTCTGATATGAAGATCACGCTGGTGTGTCCCGGAAAGATCCGCGAGAAGTGGCTCCAGGAAGGCGTCGAGGAGTATGTTAAGCGCTTCAGCAAATACTGTAAGACCGAGATCATCGAGGTCGATGTGTCCGGGCAGGTCACGAAGGTCGTTGAAGAGATCTCTCCGGCGGTCGTGACGATCACGGCGGTGATCCCGGGAACCATGACCTGGTGGGGACCGACGTCCGACAGCACTTCCATGGGCAGCGGCGTC
>JAFXPN010000023.1 GCA_017527865.1 Clostridiales bacterium | reverse complement strand
GTAAAAGATTTCTTAAAGTCTTCATATTCATTCTTAGCACTGACGGTATAAGCCGTCAGTACGGAGGCAAGAGCTATGCACAGGTGCTTAATCATATCAGGTGCTCTGCTGTAATACGGCAGCAAGAGCACGGTATGTGTTTATGGCATCGTTGGTATGAAGATGAGATGATGTATCTCCTTCGTTTCTGTATGCGCCGAAAGTAACGAATATGTATTCGTGTCCGTCGATGGTTGCGGCTGTTGCAAGACACTGTCCGGCTTCGGTTGTGTAGCCGGTCTTGCCGCCTATGAAAGTTCCCCCTTCGAAATCCATGGAAGACAAAGTCTGGTAGAAGGTGCTGTATATCGTAAGACCGCCGGGATGATTGATAGTCGCGGAAGAAGTGTAGACATAAGTGGAGAATACTTCCCTGAACTTATCGTTCTGAAGACCTGCGCGAAGAAGAGTAGCCATATCGCGAACAGTCGAATAGTGATTTACGTTATGCTCGCCGGTGCAGTTCATAAAGTGTGTGCCGGTCATGCCGAGTTCTTCGGCTCTGCTGTTCATGAGTTCAACGAATGCGGTCTCCGATCCCGCTACTCTGTTGGCAAGACCGAGACAGCACTCTGCTCCGGAACGAAGCTGGAGTCCGTACAGAAGATCATTGATCGTAATGTTCTCATTGCATTCGAATCCTGCGGTGGAAAGATCCTGATAGTAAAGAGTATCGTAGATCTCTCTGGGGAGAGGATAGACTTCATCGTAGTCCGTCAGCTGCTCGCAGGCGATAAGCAAAGTCATCATCTTAGTAACTGATGCAGGATATGCCTGGGTGTCGGGATTCTTCTCGTCAAGTACAACGCCGGTCTCGGCATCGATCAGGATCGCTTCGTTGCTGTAGATGCTTCCGAGCAGATTCAGTGAAGGCACCGGTGTGGGTGTAGGCGCTTCGGTCTCAGTCGGGAGTGTTTCCTGAACATCAGTCGATAATGTTGTAAGAGTAAACTCCGTGCTTGTCTCAGGCTCTTTGTGCCTGCAGGATTCAAGACTGATGATTATCGCCGCCACTAATATGATAGCCAGACAGAATAAGGTCAGGAAGGCCTTTCCTCTGGCATTGAGTTTCTTTTTTCTTCTCTTTTTTGAATTTGCCATATGATAATTATATAATTTCAAAGTACGGAATATGTTTCCGATACATGTTATTTTTATGTCTAATGCCCGGGGGGATGCTCATGACATTTGGAAAAAGAATGAAAATTGCTTTGATAGGAGCTGTTATAGCTTCTTTGGCAGGCAGTCTGTTCGTGTTGCTTTTAAGTGAATCCGCAAGAATGCTGACAATTATTTCTTTAATAGTTGCTGTCGCAGTATTAGGTCTTGTTCTTGTTGCCCAGTTTATTCTGGAAGGAAAGCCCGCCAAGGTAAGGGTACCTGTCTTTATTCTGATCATAGTATTGTCGGTTTGCACCGTTCTTTCAGTTGCTCTTTATAATATCGGTAAGAAGATTACTTTCCCCGGTACCTCGGATGAGGAGGCCTATGAAGAACTGTGCGACATGGAAGGTGTTGTCGTTCAAATCGATGAAGGTAACTTAAGCGGATGGAGGATTCCGGCAACTGCGGTTGCGGAAGGTGAGCCCAGACCTGTTATTCTGTATTTCGGCGGTAACGGGGAGAACTCTTCACACAGGGTGGAGAACATGTTAAGTAACGAGAAGTCCTCATATCTGTATGAGAACTACGATTTCTTCTTCATGGATTATCCTTCGTACGGCGATAACGATACCGAACTTACCGAGGACAGTCTGTATCAGTTTACACTTGATGCTTATAATTATGTCTCATCCCTCGATACTACCTCAGGTATAACGCTTCTTTCGTATTCCATAGGTAACGGACCCGCCATGTATCTGGCATCGCAGGATGATGTGAATATCGATTCCATGATCATGCTCGCACCTTATAATTCGGGATATGATCTTTATAATGCCAACCTGAATATCTTCTACGGTCCGCTTAGACTGCTCGTTGCTTTTAAGCTCCCCTCATACAAATATGCAGCGGATGTCGAGTGTCCCGTTACGATGATCGCTTCCACGGATGATGAGGTCATTCCTTATGAATCTTCAAGGAATCTGTTCTCTTCGCTGTCCGGCGGAGCGGCTAACTTCGTTACGGTAGAGGGAGTGCTTCATAATGACTTCTTCTCGAGCCCTGATGTCATCAATGCTATAAGAAATTGTCTGGAGGCTGCCTGATATGAGAACCGACATGAAATACAGACTTACACTTGCGGCTGTATTTGCAGCCATACCTTTGGTACTGTTCACCCTGGCGCTTTTTATCCTGGCGACAAGTAATATCTGGCTCGGATTATTCCCCGTATACCTGTTTGCAGGAGCTTTTCTTGTGGTTTTTATCCTGAGTTTTGTGCCGTTTATGAAGGATCATATGTGGCTGTCCGTTATTGCTGCAGTCCTTATGGCAGTGTTGTCAGGGTTTATTCTGCATCTGGTCGTTTGATTTAAGACCTAAATAATAGTAAAATCCCGAGGTATTTCGCTTATACGGAGAATGCCTTTGTTTAAGAAGCTTTTATCAATTCTGACGGCCTGTGTCGTAATAATGACGATGGGAATGCCCGCATTGGCCAATGCCCGTTTCGAGAGATTCGAGATGATGTGGAACGATGCGACGGATGCAGAGAGGTATTTTATGCCTTCAGAAGTCAAGGCTTATGCGTGCGGTCTTTCGACCAACGATTTTGTATTCTTCGCAAGGGTAATCGAAGGTGAGGGCGCAGATAACGACGACAACATCACGGATAAAGTGTTTGTTGCCCTGACGGTCCTTAACCGTATGGCCTGTTCCAGATGGCCGACAAGATCGGTAATTTCCACTCTTCAAAGACCCGGACAGTTCGAGGTCGTTGACCGCGAGACACACGAGTGTCACTGTGCGAGATCTTTGGATTCCGAGTGGGCGATAGTTATCGCATACAGAATGTTCGAGAATAATGAAGTGGATTGCCATATGGTGTATTACAATGCTTATGGCTTTACGGGTTACTCGACACCCAGAGAGGACGGATTCGCGAATTATGCTTATTTCGGCGGAAACTACTTCTCTGTGATACCCTGTAACTGCGCTTCATGTTCATCAAGGATGCCGGGCTGGGATCGCGCTGATGTCGAGATGCTCCCGGATGATTACGAGATCTTAAGGCCGGAAGGCGTAGGACCAAATTATTTCTGATATCTATAGCAGGAGGAAAAAATATGTACGACAAGATCAAAGCAGAGGATTCAGAAGTCTATTCCGCAATAATGCAGGAATTGGGCAGGCAGAGAGACAAGATCGAGCTTATCGCTTCCGAGAATATTGTTTCTGAGGCCGTTCTCGAGGCAGCAGGTTCAGTTCTTACCAACAAGTATGCTGAAGGTTACCCGGGAAAGAGATATTACGGCGGATGCGAGTATGTTGATATCGTAGAGCAGCTCGCTATCGACAGAGCAAAGAAGCTTTTCGGTGCCGAGTATGCCAACGTTCAGCCTCACTCCGGTGCACAGGCTAACACAGCAGTTTACTTTGCTATCCTCGAGCCCGGTGACAGGATCCTCGGTATGGATCTTTCACACGGCGGTCACCTCACACACGGTATGAAGCTTAATGTTTCAGGTCGTACTTATGAGTCTGATTTCTATCAGGTAAACAAGGAGACAGGTGAGCTCGATTATGAGGAAGTAAGACAGAAGGCTCTCGAGTTCAAGCCGAAGGTTATCGTTGCAGGTGCTTCTGCTTACCCCAGGATCATCGACTTCAAGAAGTTCCGTGAGATCGCAGATGAGGTAGGAGCTTACCTCTTCGTAGATATGGCTCATATAGCAGGTCTTGTCGCTGCAGGACTTCACCCCAATCCGGTTCCTTATGCTCATATTGTTACTACAACAACACATAAGACATTGAGAGGCCCTCGCGGCGGTATCATCCTCACAAACGATGAGACTCTTGCCAAGAAGATCAATTCTGCCGTATTCCCCGGACAGCAGGGCGGTCCTCTCATGCATATCATCGCTGCTAAGGCAGTTGCATTCAAGGAAGCTCTTTCTCCCGAGTTCAGAGATTATGCTAACCAGATCATAAAGAACGCTAAGGCTATGAGCGAGGCTCTTCTTGCAAGAAATGTTAACCTCGTTTCCGGCGGTACAGACAACCACCTCATGCTCATCGACTTAAGAGGAACAGGCATCACAGGTAAGGAACTCCAGCTCCGTCTTGATGACTGCAATATCACAGCCAACAAGAACACAATCCCGTTTGATCCTGAGAAGCCTTTTGTTACTTCCGGAGTAAGGATCGGTACTCCTGCCGTTACAACTAGAGGCATGAAGGAAGATGACATGGTCGAGATCGCTGATCTTATCAGCCTTTGCATCTTCGATTATGAGAACAAGAAGGATGAGGTTATTGCCCGCGTAGCTAAGCTTACCGAGAAGTATCCTCTGTATCCCGATTTCAAGTAATGCTGACAGAAGATCTTAAAGACCGTCCGTTGGCATACAGGATGGCTCCCGTAAGTCTTGACGAGTATGTCGGACAGGAGCATATAGTAGGCAAAGGAAAACTGTTAAGAAGGATGATCGAGGCAGACCGTCTGTCCTCGGTCATCCTTTTCGGTCCTCCGGGAACGGGAAAGACAGCCCTTGCAAGAGTGATCGCAAACTGCACCACGTCAAAATTCAGGTCTCTCAATGCGGTGACTTCCGGCGTAGCGGATATCAAGTCGGTTGTGGAAGATGCCTCTAATCCTCTGTTGTCAGAGGGCAGGAAGACAGTCCTGTTTATCGATGAGATACACAGATTCAATAAACTGCAGCAGGATGCTCTCCTTCCTTTTGTGGAAGACGGGACGATAATCCTGGTAGGCGCAACCACGGAGAATCCCTTCTTTGAAGTCAATAAAGCTCTGGTCTCGCGTTCTACCGTGCTCCAGCTTTATCCTCTTTCCGATGATGACATTATCAGGATTCTGAGAAATGCACTCAATGATAAGGAACGGGGATTCGGCCTTACCGATGTCAGGATAAGCGATGTCACGCTGTCGAAAATCGCAGGTCTGTCGGGAGGAGATGCCAGAAACAGTCTTAAGGCGCTCGAACTTGCCGTAATAACCACCCCTCCTGATTCCGAAGGAGCGATCGTGATAACCGATGAGGTCGTAAGCGACTGCATGCAGAAGAGGACCGTTATCTTTGATAAAGACGGAGAGAATCACTATGACAATATAAGCGCGATGATCAAATCCATGAGAGGATCCGATCCCGATGCTGCCGTTCTCTATCTGGCGAGAGCTCTGGAAGGCGGTGAGGATATTGAATTTCTTGCAAGAAGGATACTGATCTGCGCTGCCGAGGATGTGGGACTTGCAAATCCCAATGCCCTGCTCATCGCTTCTGCCGCATATCAGGCGGTATGCGCAGTCGGAATGCCGGAAGCCCGCATACCTCTTGCAGAGGCATGCATAACAGTTGCGTCCTCTCCCAAATCCAATGCGGCATACCTTGCTGTCGATAAAGCTCTTGCTGATGTTCGGACCGGTGATACGGGGACTGTCCCCATGCACCTTCGCAATGCGCCCGCCAAGGGAATGGAAGACCTGGGGTATGCAGTCGGGTATAAGTATCCGCATGATTATCCGGGTCATGTAACAAAGCAGCAGTATCTTCCCGATGCCGTTCTTGACCGGAGATATTATGAGCCCACTGATATCGGTTATGAGAAGAAGATAAAGGAATATCTTGATTATAAAGACAGGATGATTAATAAAGATGAAGAATAAGACATTAAGTTTAGTATTGACTGCAGTTATAGGGCTTTGCACGTTGACATCCTGCGGCAGCAGCACGGATGAGTTTGTTTCGAAAGAAAACATCAATCAGTCTTCTGTCAATGTTGCCGAAGGATTCTTTCAGGCAGTATTTACAGATGACGAGGAATTGTTTGAAGAGTGTTATCCCCTGTGCTTTAGGGATTTTGTCAACGATGACGGGGAAAAGGTAGATATGGAGGACCTCTTTGCGCAGTATACTGCTGTTGTGGATCCGTCATATACATATGCCGGCGCCTCTTTGTCCGCCTATAACGATTACGATGAAGAACACGGTTATACGGATTTTCCGTCACTGGCGCAGGATATTGCCGCGCTCCATCACACTGATGCCGATCTAATCGAGGCTGCTCAGATAGTTAAACTGAGGATAAACTTCGAAACAGACAGTAATGAACACTACAATACCGATGTCTATATACTCGTATATAAGATGGAGGCCGCATGGTATGTGTTTGAACTGCAGAATTCGGATGCTCAGTTTGCCGTGTGATTAGAATAAATTCACTATTGCAGATATTAAGATCGTGTGGTAGTATGTGTTGCGTACGAAAGACAAGTGTCCGCGTACCGAGGACACGTTGCAGTTAGGAGAAAAGGAAATGGACAAGAAGTTAAGAGTCGGCGTTATCGGCGCCACGGGTTATGTAGGACAGAGATTCATAAGTCTCCTTGAGGATCATCCCTGGTTCGAATGTGTTGCTTTATGTGCATCACCCCGTTCTGCCGGCAAGACTTATGAAGAGGCCGTAGAGGGCAGATGGAAGATAGACAGACCCATGCCCGATTATGCAAAGAAGATGGTCGTATACGGAACGGATGATATAGAGTCATACGTTGAACAGATCGACTTCACATTCTGTGCCGTTGATATGAAGAAGGACGAGATCAGAGCCCTCGAGGAGAAGATCGCTAAGCTCGAATGTCCTGTTATCTCTAATAACTCTGCGAACAGATGGACAGAGGATGTTCCGATGATCATCCCTGAGATCAATGCAGATCATGCGGCTTTGATCGATGCCCAGAGAGCAAGACTCGGTACAAAGAGAGGATTTGTTGCAGTTAAGCCTAACTGCTCCATACAGAGCTATGTGCCTGCTCTGACGCCGTTTCTTTCTTACGGTATCGAGAAGATTTCCGTATGTACATACCAGGCTATCTCCGGTGCTGGCAAGACATTCGATATCTGGCCCGAGATGGTTGGCAACCTCATCCCTTACATCGGCGGTGAGGAAGAGAAGTCCGAGAAGGAGCCCCTTAAGGTTTGGGGTAAGTTCGCAGGAGATCACATCGAACTTGCCAAGGAGCCTGTCATCTCTGCTCAGTGCTACCGTGTAGCAGTTCAGGAAGGCCATACGGCTGCAGTATCTGTAAGCTTTAAGAACAAGCCTTCCAAGGAAGACATGATCAAGGCGTGGAACGAGTTCGTCGGTGAGGCTCAGAAGCTGGAGCTTCCTTCCGCTCCCGAGCACTTCCTTCAGTATCTTGAGGAGGATAACAGACCTCAGCCCAAGCTTGACGCCATGTTCGGCAACGGCATGGGTGTAAGCGTAGCAAGACTTCGTGAGGATAATATCTTCGACTATAAGTTTGCATGTCTGTCTCACAATACTTTAAGAGGAGCTGCAGGCGGCGGTATGCTTACGGCCGAGCTTCTTACGAAGAAAGGATATATTACTGCCAAGTAATCCTTTCTGATGCCGGTATTAAGTGTCGACAGTATATCAGTAAGTTTTGAGACCCGGCGGGTTCTCGACGAGATAAGCTTCTCCGTTAATCAGGGAGACAAGATAGCTTTCATCGGCGGGAACGGCGCCGGGAAATCTACGTTGTTCAAAGTTGTTAAAGGCATCGTAAGACCTGACAGCGGAAGAGTTATCTTACACGGTAATACAACGGTCGGATTCCTTTCTCAGAATATGGATGAGCAGGACTTAAGTTCTGCCACATTAAAGCCCCGCGATATGACCGATACGGAGATCAGGCTTAAGCAGATAGAAGCGGAACTGGCTTCCGATCATTCCAAAGAGAAGCTCGATGAATATGCCTCGGTCACATCTAAGTATGAAGCGATGGGCGGATATGATTATGAATTCCGTATCAGGGAAGCTCTTGCGGGTCTCGGCCTTAAAGACATAAGCGACAGGACTGATCTTATGACACTGTCAGGAGGCGAGAAGATGAGAGTGTGCCTTGCGCGTCTCATTGTAGAACGCCCCGATATCCTGATGCTCGATGAGCCTACTAACCATCTCGATGCTGATGCTATCGAATTCCTGGAGGACTATCTCGGTTCTTACGGGGGATCTGTATTCGTTATCACACATGACCGTCACTTCATTGATTCATTTGCCAACCGCGTTATCGAGCTCGACGGTGGGCACATAACCGAATACAGAGGAAACTACGACAGCTACAGACTGCAGAAGGAAGAGTTCCTTAAGACACAAAAACGTGTGGTGGAAAACCTTGAGAAGGAACTCGAACATCAGCTTGACGTAAAGCAGACCATGCTCTCGCACCGTAATATCTCCGGATATCATCAGCGTGAGAAGATGGTGGATAAGTTAAGCGCCGTGCTGGAGAAAGAACGTGCACGTCTGCCTTCGGGACAGGGCAGGATGAGCTTCAGTGTTGTTCCCGAGGAGCGTGAAGGCGCTTCGGATAAGATCGTCATCGCCGTTAAGAATGTATCGAAGAATTTTGATGACGGTCCGATGGTGTTCGAGGATATAAGCTTCGAACTTAAGGCGGGACAGAAGTTCTTCCTCGCGGGCCCTAACGGATGCGGCAAATCAACCCTTCTTTCCATGTTAAGAGGCAGGATCGCGGGATTCGACGGCAGTGTGTTTATCAGTGCATCATCAACGGTGGGCTTCATGGAGCAGTTCGTTCCTTTCGAGGATGAGACTGCAACGTGTTATGAAGAACTTATCAGGCGTTCCGATCTTACCGTGACCGAGGCCCGTTCTTTGCTGGCGCGCTTCGGGTTCAGGGGCGATGATGTTTTCAAGACGATCAATGTTCTGTCGGGAGGTGAGAGGAGCAGGCTTTATCTGTGCCTTATCCTTGAGGAGAATCCGGACATACTCTTCCTCGACGAGCCTACAAACCACCTGGATATCGAGTCCCGTGAGATACTTGAAGATGCGCTCGCACAGTACAGCGGAGCGATCATATGCGTCAGCCACGACCGTTTCTTCATAGAGAAATGTGCTGATAAAGTGCTGGGCTTTGCTGACGGCACGGCGAAGCTTTATGATTCCTACGAATACTATCGTAAGGCTGTGCGCAAGCCGAAGTTGAGCGAGCCTGTACAGGCGAAGGCTGAAGTTAAAAAGAGCAGGCCCGCGCAGAATCAGGCTCAGGCCAGAAAAGAGCGCGCAAGGACAGCGGAACGCATCAGGGAGCTTGAGAAGCTCATCGAGGAAAAAGAACTTGAGCAGAAAGCTCTCGAGGAGAAGTTTGTGTCGGGAGAGGCTTCCCGTGATGACTATGATCTTTATGCTTGTAACGCGGCTGTAATCGAAAAGATGTATGATGAATACGGAGCGTTATGCTAAAATCTATTGAATATGCCGTAAAGACGGAGGTTTTATTATGATTGACGATATCGAATTGTTGAAGATTATTGAGAAAGATCCCAGGATCACTCCTGCGGATATCGCCGTTCAGCTTGGAGCCGCCGCCGAGGAAGTTGAGGCTGAGATCGACAGGCTTAAGGAGGAGAAGATCCTCCTGGGTTATACCGCCGAGATCAACTGGTCCAAGTCTTATCCTGAGAAGGTTACGGCTCTTATAGAAGTGCGCATTACCCCTCAAAGAGACAGAGGCTTCGATAATATCGCCAAGATCTTAAGCAAATACGAGAAGGTCACGGACTGCTATCTTATGTCCGGTGCTTTTGACCTGCTCCTTATCTATAATGATGACAGTCTTAAGAATATTGCCGAGTTTGTTTATAACAAGGTTGCCACCAGTGAGGGCGTGCTTTCGACGGCAACGCACTTTATCCTCAAGAAGTACAAGAGCAACGGTATTTTCTTCGAAGACGAGACTACTGATGACAGGCAGGCGATCGTCTTATGATAGATTTGAGTTCTAAAGTATCAAAATCCGTCGCAAGCGTACCGCCTTCTGCTATACGTAAGTTCTTCGATCTTGCAAGCGAGATGAAGGGTGTTATATCCCTTTCTATCGGAGAGCCTGATTTTGTAACTCCCTGGTCGATAAGGGAAGCCGGCATCAATTCGCTTGTTGACGGATATACTCACTATTCCCCTAATTCGGGTTACACGAATGCCAAGAAGGCTATAGTCAGTTATATCAACAGACGTTACGGCATCGCGTATGACCATAACGGCGAGTGCCTCATTACTGTCGGCGGTTCCGAGGGACTTGACCTCGCTGCAAGAGCTCTTATCGATCCCGGTGATGAAGTGATCATCGTGGAACCCTGCTTTGTAGCATATAAGGCAACGGTGCTTTTCGCTCACGGTGTTCCCGTGATCATCTCTACCAGGCAGGAGGATGACTTCAAGCTCAAGGCAGAGGATCTCGAGGCTGCCATTACCGATAAGACCAAGTACCTTATCATGGGTTATCCCGGCAATCCTACCGGCGCGGTTATGACTATGGAAGATCTCGCACCTATAAGAGATGTTCTTATGAAGCATCCCGAGATCATTGTTATATCCGATGAGCTTTACTGTGAGCTTAATTATGTAAGCGATGAATTGTGTTCCCTGGCAAGATTCCCTGAGCTGAAGGACCGTGTCGTAATGATCAACGGATTCTCCAAGTCATATGCCATGACAGGATTCCGTATCGGATATGTATTGGGCCCCAAGGCACTTATCGCTCCCATGACCAAGATCCATCAGTACTGCATCATGAGCGCTCCTTCAATGTCTCAGTTCGCCGTTGTTGAGGCAGCCATGAACTGTGATGATCAGGTAAAGGCGATGAGGGATGAGTATAACCACAGAAGAAGAGTGATCATCAAGGGCCTGCATGATGCCGGACTTGAGTGTTTCACACCTTCCGGTGCTTTCTATGCATTCCCCTCAATCAAGAATACGGGCCTTACTTCTGATGAGTTCTGTGAGAGATTCCTTATGGAGAAGAAGGTCGCCATAGTACCCGGAAGCGCTTTCGGTGAGTGTGGAAAGGACAATGTCCGCATCAGTTATGCGGCATCTATGGAGAATATAAAGACAGCCATGGAGAGGCTTGCGGAATTTACCGCGGATCTTAAGAAAGGAAATTAATAATGCTTGAATTTGATAACGTGAGACTTGAACTTGAGTCTTATGAGGAGCCCGTAGCAAAACTTCGCGACGCGCTTCATATCGAGTCTTTGGCTATAAAGATAAGCGAACTTGAGAACAGGACTCAGGAACCTGATTTCTGGAATGATGTAGAGAAAGCTCAGAAGCTTCAGACCGAGCTTCGAAGAATGCAGCAGAAGCATGATAATTTCGAGAAGCTTGAGACTGACAGGGAAGACCTTCTGGCTTTGTGCGAGCTTGCCAATGAGGATGAAGACCTTGATTCGTTGGCGGAACTTACCGAAGGACTTGCAAAGTTTAAGGAAGACTTCGAGAAGATGAGACTCGAGACATTGCTTACCGGAGAGTACGATAAGAATAATGCCATACTTTCATTGCAGTCGGGCGCAGGCGGAACTGAGGCCATGGACTGGGTCAGCATGCTATACCGTATGTATACAAGATGGGCCGAAGCACACGGATATCAGGTTAAGATACTTGATTATCTTGACGGCGAAGAAGCGGGGATCAAATCCTGTTCCGTTATGATAATCGGAGAGAATGCTTACGGTTTCCTTAAATCGGAACTCGGCGTACACAGACTAGTCAGAGTATCTCCCTTTGATGCAGCAGGAAGACGTCATACTTCATTCGCTTCATGCGAAGTCGTGCCGGAGATGGATACGACAATAGACATCAAGATCGATCCCAAAGATCTGAGAGTTGATAAATACAGAGCGACCGGTAAGGGCGGCCAGCACATCAATAAGACGGATACAGCCGTAAGACTTACTCATTATCCCACCGGGATTGTCGTTGCCTGTCAGGCAGAAAGATCTCAGGTCCAGAACATGGAGACTGCGATGAATATGCTCAAGGCTAAGCTTTTCGCACTTGCACGGGCAGCACAGATGGAAAAGATCGAGGACCTTAAGGGAGATCAGAAGGATATAGCATGGGGTTCGCAGATCAGATCCTATATTTTCTACCCTTATACACTTGTAAGGGATGAGAGGACCGGTTATAAGGAATCCGATGTGGATGCTGTCATGGACGGCGGCCTTGACGGCTTTATAAATGCCTACCTGTCGGGAATGAAGATAGAGAAATAACAGGAGAGAGTATGAGAAGAACATTTATAAAGATGTTGTCATCCGTTCTTGCTGCGGCAGTGATCCTGTCGGCGGGATGTTTGATCAGGACGCGCAATGTAGAAGCTTCTATCGCTTCAAATGCTACCGTTATCAATTGCAACAGTCTGGCAAATGTCAGGTCATTTCCTTCGACCCAGGCTTCTATCGTCGGGACGGTCGGAGTTAACTCCAGAGTAGAAGTAACCGGAAGAACCGGAGCTGACGCTTCCGATCAGTCCGGCATCTCGATATGGTACAGCATTAACTTTGAAAGCAACGGAACTGTTAAATCCGGATATCTTGCGGCTTATTATGTACGCCGTGATCCTACTTCCACAGGACCTTCCGATGCAGCTTTCGAGTCAATGATCTCTGCATTCCCCGACAGCTATAAATCATATCTTCGTGACATGCACGCTCTTCATCCTTCATGGCAGTTTGTTCCTGTTTATACAGGATATGACTGGAATACGGCGATCGGTGTGGAGACCAGGCCCGGAGCGTCACTGATCAGCAACAACAGCAACGGTGCATGGAAGTCCAAGGCCGATTTTGCTTATGATACTGCTACCGGTACATACAGAGTCATTGATGCTTCGACTTGGGTCAATGCATCTTCCGAGATCGTTGCGTTTTATATGGATCCCAGGAACAGCCTTAACGAAGTGGCGGTATTCCAGTTTATGGACCTTAGTTATACGGCTGATAACAGTATTCCCGGAGCGTCCGTACAGGGACTTCTTCCCGGAACATTCCTTAATTCAACGGCAGCCAACCAGAACGGAGATGTTATCAATTATTGTGATATCTTTGCCGACGCAGGCAATATAGCCGATATAAACCCTATCTTCCTCGCTTCCCATGTTATCCAGGAGTGCAGCAAGAACGGCAGCAATTCAACAAGAGGAACGACCGGTTTTTATAATTTCTATAATATCGGAGCTTATTCCGATGTTATAGACGCGACTGTGGGCGGTCTCAACTTTGCCCAGAACGGAACGGGCGATCCTTCATTCAATGCAACTTATCTTATCCCGTGGGATACTCCCGGCAAGTCGATCGTCGGCGGAGCCATGTGGATGAGGGATAATTATATAGGCGCAGGCCAGGGAACGCTCTACTTCATGCGCTTTAACTTCGATCCCGCTTCATCCCGCGAAAAGGGTTATCATCAGTACATGACGGCGACAGGTTCGGTATATACCGAGGCCTCCCATATGTGCACCGCTTATACCAGAGCAGGTCTCATCGATTCTCCCGTCGTGTTCAGGATCCCCGTGTTCGATAATATGCCGGGTACGGCTGTTACGCTTCCTCCGAACGAGATCGCGCCTCCGTCACCTTCTGCACCGACCGAACAGCAGTGGGTAGGAAGCAATCCCATCGAGAACTTTGTCATCTATCTTTACAGATATACTCTGGACAGAAATCCCGACAGGCCCGGTTTCACTTACTGGTATGACAAGATCGTGCAGGAGGGAATGACCGGCGAGGATGTGGCCTACGGATTCGTATTCAGTCAGGAGATGACAGACCGCAACCTTACGAACGAGCAGTTCATTACGATCCTGTACAATACTTTCCTGGGACGCGCTCCCGATGCGGACGGCTTCGCATACTGGCTTGATAAGATGGCGAACGGTATGACAAAGATCGATGTCTACCACGGATTCTCCAGATCTGCCGAGTTTACTGCCCTCTGTACGAACGCCGGAATGACGGCATACTGATATTCAATTATATTTGATTTATCCCGATAAAGGGGCTGTCACGAATGACAGCCCCTTTATTATGATATAATATAATGATTTGTTATGTTTAACGGAGAGTTTATTTGAACAGATATATCTACAACGCAAGGGATATAGCGGCTTATTTCAAGTATTTCGGTGTACCGCAGTACATGGAAGTGTCCTATATGCAGTATATATTCAACATCGGCACCCCGGTCCTGGCGGCGCCTCTTTGCAGGGATTTTGAGAAGTTTAAATCCGAAGTGTACAGGGAACTGTATTATCTTTGGGCATCAGGGTTTGAAGATGAGAAGAGTGATGTTTCATGCATGACAACCGGAGGCGAACTTGCCAAGATATGTGACCAGGAATGCATCAATCTTGAATCCTATATGAAGCTTATCGCTCTTCATCTGATCTTTACCAAGAATCTTCCTTATGTGAATCTTAATTTTACCGGTATGCCTTTGTCACTCGGTATCGATTGCGATTTTGAGCTTTTTGAACAGAATGTCGTAAGATGCGTTGCAGCATTGTCTCTTCAGAGCAGGGACAGGTTTAATAATGAGTTCGACCTTGCCATGGGTGTTCCGGATGAGCTCCTTAAGATCTCTTTGACTGATGATTTTAAGCTTAATATGCTCAAGGGGAGCGACTTCCGTGAATCGCTGCGCAGGGAACAGAATGACCGCATGACGAGATTGAAGGAAGATTCAAGGAAAAGATTCGGAAGCATGGCTTATGATAAACGGAAGGAACTGCGCAAAGTCCCGAGAGCGGCTCATAGACGGACTTTGGGAGAACGCGCCAACCGGAGTACCACATCAAAGAATCAGCCTAAAGGCACACCGTTAGAAGATATCAGACACAAGGACGGCAATTAATATGGAGATAAGATACAGATTAGGCCTTGATATCGGTTCAACGACCATCAAGATCGTTTTGCTTGACGGCGATGAGATAGTTCACCGCGAATATAAGAGACACCACTCGGATATCGCGGGTCTGCTCAATCAGCTTTTCGAGGATCTTGATAAAGAGTTTCCGGGACTTGAGGCATCCGTTACGATAACGGGTTCCGGAGGACTGTCCGTTGCTAATTGGCTGGGACTCAAATTTACCCAGGAAGTAATGGCCGAGACAGAGGCCATAAAGAAATATCACCCTGAGACGGATGTAATAATCGAGTTGGGCGGTGAAGATGCAAAGATCACTTATCTTCACCCGGTTATCGAACAGAGGATGAACGGAACGTGCGCAGGAGGAACAGGTGCTTTTATCGATCAGATGGCATCGCTTCTTCAGACAGATGCCGACGGCCTTAATAATTTTGCCAAGGACTACAGGTCTTTATATACTATCGCCAGCAGGTGCGGCGTATTCGCCAAGAGCGATCTTCAGCCTCTCATCAACGAAGGCGCGGCAAAAGAAGACCTCGCCGCTTCAATATATCAGTCGGTAGTAAACCAGACGATATCGGGACTTGCCTGCGGCAGACCGATCAAAGGCCATGTCGCATTCCTTGGCGGTCCGCTTTACTTTAATTCCGAGCTTCGAAGCGCGTTCGAACGAACACTCGCTGACAAGGTCGATTCCTTCTGGATGCCTGAAGACGCGCAGATCTATGTTGCATTAGGCGCTGCATTAAGTTCGGATGATGATCCTGTATCCTTAAAGGTTCTTATAGAGAAATTCAAGAACAGGGACGGATTCGAGCCCGATATCATCAGGATCGCCCCTCTGTTCAAAGACGAGCAGGAGAAGAAGGAATTCTATGACAGGCATGAGAATGCGCAGGTTCCAATGCTCGACATGAAGAAGCAGGAAGGTCCTTTATATCTGGGCATCGACGCAGGATCCACCACTACCAAGGCCGTACTTATCAATGAGAACGGTGATCTTGTATATTCATGGTACAGCAGCAACAAGGGCAATCCAGTGTATTCAGCCGTGGAGATCCTCAAGGATATATACAGTAAACTCAACGACAAAGCCTATATAAGGTATTCGTGCGCTACAGGTTACGGTGAGAACATCATCAAAGCCGGATTGGGAGTCGACATAGGCGAGATTGAGACAATGGCCCATTTCCAGGGCGCAAAATACTTCTGTCCGGATGTAGATTTCATCATCGACATCGGCGGTCAGGATATGAAATGCATGAGGATAAGAAACGGTGTGATCGATTCCATTATGCTCAATGAAGCATGTTCTTCAGGGTGCGGATCATTCATCCAGACCTTTGCCCAGACTCTCGGAATGGATCCCGTATCATTCTCGAAAGAGGCTCTTAATGCCAAGAGTCCCGTTGATCTCGGTACGCGTTGTACCGTGTTTATGAATTCGAAGGTCAAACAGGCGCAGAAGGAAGGCGCGACTGTGGGAGATATCTCAGCAGGATTGTCTTATTCCGTCGTCAGAAATGCTCTTTATAAGGTCATCAAGATAAGAGATACCGAACAGCTCGGAAAGAAGGTCGTAGTACAGGGCGGCACTTTCCTTAATGATTCCATCTTAAGGGCGTTCGAGATCATTTCCCAAAGAGAGGTTATCAGGCCTAATATCGCAGGACTCATGGGGGCATTCGGCGCCGCACTTATAGCGAAGGACAGATGCACTGAAGGAAGCGTCACTGCCATATTGAAGCCCGGTGAGCTCGATTCATTTGAGATGGAGAGTGAGAAGACCGAATGCCCGTACTGCGGAAACCACTGCAAGCTTACGATCTCCACTTTCTCTAACGGAAAGAGATTCGTATCCGGCAACCGCTGTGAGAACGGAGAGAGAGTAGGAGTCGAGAAAGATGATGAGGCTCAGGACGAAGAAGTCTTCAATATGTTCAAATATAAGTACAAGAGGACTTTTGCCTATAAGCCGCTTGCCGAGAAGGATGCACCCAGAGGAACATTGGGTATTCCCCGCGTGCTCAATCAATATGAGAATTTCCCTTTCTGGTTTACAACATTGACAAAACTCGGCTTCAGGGTTCTTATATCTGCAAGATCGAGCCATGCAATCTATGAGAAGGGTATGGAGACGATACCTTCCGAATCTGTATGCTATCCGGCCAAACTGGCTCACGGTCATATCGAGAATCTTATAAGCCGCGGCATCACGGATATATTCTATCCCGATGTCCCGTACGAGATGGTCGAGAATCAGGATTCCGGCAATCATTATAACTGTCCTATCGTATGTTCATATCCTGAAGTAATAAAGAATAATGTTGAGAACATCAAAGAGAAGAATATCAACTTCATGAATCCTTTTATGCCTCTTGATGATCTTGATGAGGTTGCGAAGAAACTCGCCGATGTGTTTAAGGATAAGGGTGTCACACTTGACGAGGCAAAAGCCGCCGTTAACGAAGGCGCAGAGGAATACGGCAGGTTCAAAGAGGATATCAGGACTGAAGGCGCCCGCATGATCTATGAGATGGAGAAGCGCGGGATGCACGGTATCGTTCTCGCGGGAAGACCGTATCATATCGATCCTGAGATCAATCACGGTATCCCCGAGATGATCAATCAGTTAGGCCTCGGAGTGCTTACGGAAGACTGTGTTGCCGTTCCCGGCAGACTTGCAAGACCTATCCGTGTAGTTGATCAGTGGATGTATCATACAAGGCTTTATGAAGCCGCGGCATTCGTAATAACCAAGCCTAATCTGGAACTTGTTCAGCTGACGTCGTTCGGATGCGGTCTTGATGCGGTTACTTCCGATCAGGTTCAGGAGATACTTGAGTCCTCAGGTAAGCTCTATACGCTCCTTAAGATCGATGAAGTAAGCAATCTCGGAGCTGCAAGGATCAGAATGAGATCTCTGGTCGTAGCGATGAACGAGAGAGAGGAACTGATAAGATCAGGTCAAAGAAAGGCTGTTACCGCAGACCTTGATAATCCCGCTTATGTCTTAAAGCGTGTTGAGTTTACTAAGGAAGACAAGAAGAAACACACTATCCTTGCGCCTCAGATGGCGCCGGTCCAGTTTGACTTCGTCGAGAGTGTATTCCACGCTGAAGGATACAGGATGAAACTTCTTAAGCAGGCCACCCGTGAGGACATCGAGTGTGGTCTTAAGTATGTTAATAATGATGCATGTTTTCCTTCGATAATAGTTGTAGGCCAGATGATCAATGCCATTATCAGGGGAGATATAGATCCTGACAATACAACGCTAATGATCACTCAGACCGGCGGAGGATGCCGTGCCACAAACTATGTTGCTTTCCTCCGTAAAGCATTAAAGGAAGCGGGATATCCGAATATTCCCGTTGTTGCTCTATCCGTTCAGCAGTTTGAGAAGAATGAGGGATTTACCATCTCTCTGCCGTTTGTAAAGAATGCGGTGGAAGCGCTTTGCCTCGGTGATATGCTGACTACACTTATCCTCAGGACCCGTCCTTATGAAGTTGTTCCGGGTTCGGCTAATGCGCTTTATATGTACTTTAACCGTATCGGAAGACAGATGTTTAACAAGTCAGGGTTCGCGGATGATCTTACGGAGCGTTATGATCAGATAATGCCCGGCAACTACTGGGACAGAAGCCCTGAGGAGAAGAAGAAGATAAGAGACTGCCTAGCGGATATAGGAGTCGATCTCGAGAATATCCCCAAGGTCAGGAGTTACAAGAAATTCATAAAGCTCGCAGTCGAGAAGTTCGATCAGCTTCCGTTAATGGATATCCCGAGAAAGCCCAGGGTAGGTCTTGTCGGTGAGATCCTCGTTAAGTTCCAGCCGGATGCGAATAACAACGCGCTCGATGTCATTGAAGCTGAAGGATGTGAAGGTGTTCTTCCCGGCGTTATAGATTTCTTCCTTTACTGCGCTTATGATTCCGTATGGGCTGCCGACAACATGGGAAGATCGAAGAAGAGCGGTTTTATAAATGCCAGAGCCATAGACCTTCTTGAGAGTTTCAGAAAACCGATAAATGAGGCTTATAAGAAGACTAACGGCAAGTTTATGCTTTCTGAGAGGATAGAGGAGCTTGCCAAGAATTCATCAAAGGTCCTTTCATGCGGCAATACATGCGGTGAGGGATGGTTCCTGACGGCTGAGATGATCGAGCTTATCCAGGACGGAGTGCCTAACATCATATGTTCGCAGCCCTTCGCATGCCTGCCCAATCATGTAACCGGCAAGGGCATGATAAAGGAACTGAGGCGTCAGTATCCGAAGTCCAATATCATTCCCATCGATTATGACCCCGGCGCATCCGAGGCCAATCAGCTCAACCGTATCAAGCTCATGATCTCGACTGCACATGCAGTCCGCAATGCAGAACTGATGGAAGAGCAGATGAGGAAAGAACGGTCATGAGCAAACTTCTGCTTGTAGACGGTAATTCCATTATCAACAGGGCGTTCTTCGCCGTTATAGGAAGGGCTCCCATGACAGCTCCCGACGGAACTCCCACTGGCGCGGTAAACGGGTTCTTCAATACATTGCTGAGTGTTATGGATGAATATGAGCCTGACAGGATCTGTGTTCTGTTTGATCTTAAGAAGCCTACATTCAGACATCTGATGTATCCGGAGTACAAAGCCCAGCGCAAAGGCATGATGCCCGAATTATCAGCCCAGATGCCGGTAACAAAGGAACTGCTTGATCTTATGGGCATTAAGAGGATGGAACTTGAAGGTTTCGAGGCTGACGATCTCATAGGAACGCTGTCCCTGCTCGGGGAAAGAGCGGGGGATGAGGTCTATATCTTAAGCGGAGATCATGATGATTTTCAGCTGATAGACGATCATGTAAGCGTTATCCTTCCGCAAAGCGGAAAGAACAAGCCTCCGCGGGTTCTTTATGACCGTAAGATGTTCGAGGATACATACGGTGTCAAGCCTGAGCTGTTCGTATATGTAAAGGCTCTGATGGGTGATAATTCCGATAATATCAAGGGTGTTGAGAAAGTCGGCGAGAAGACTGCTTTTAAGCTGATCGGTGATTACGGATCGATCGACGGCATCTATGAGAATATAGATAAGCTCACTCCGTCTCTTAAAACACACATTCAAGACTCAAGAGATCTTATCGATCTTAATATAAAACTCTGTACGATACTTCGTGATGTGCCCGTGCCTTTCGGACCTAGAGATACTTCATATGAGAAGATCACAGATCCGCAGGGCCTCCATGACAGGCTTCAGGCACTGGGACTTCGGAGCCTTATTAAGAAATTCGGTCTTGAAGGCTTAAAGACTCAGACGTTCAATGAAGTGTCTTCGGATCTTTCCGCTTTCCTCGATGAGTTCAATTCCGGGAAAGACAGCATCAGCATATCTTATGATACGCTGCCCGAAGGAACGGATATCGATATCGGTTTTACTTCTGACAGGGTTCTCATGCTCGAAGGCACTGTTCTTCATGTTGCAGATCCCGGATCTGCGCTCGGGGCTCTTGATAAATGCGCATCCCTGAGAACTTTTGATTATAAGATCTCATCGAAGATTCTGCCGCGCATTCCCGTTTCTCTGATCAGCGTCTGCGATACGGCAGTAATGGGATATGTCCTTAATGTTATCTCGGGAAGTTCCCCTGATATTACGAGATTGTTCGAGAATACATTTGCCGTTCCTTACCCCATTGAGGAGAAGAGCGGGCAGATATCCTTATTTGAGACATTTGATGAAGAGGAATCCTTAAGGAAGCACGCGCAGAAACTGCTGCTCAACAGATGCATATTTAAAGCCCTTACCCGAAAAGCAGAAGACGAAGGCATGACAGATCTTCTTAACGATATCGAATTTCCTCTGACTGTAACTCTTGATGCGATCGAGAGAAACGGAATGAATGTATCGTCGGGATCTCTTAAGGACCTGCATAAGGAGTTTACCGAAAGGCTCGGGAAGATCGAAGAGCAGATATACGAATCCACACAGATCGAGTTCAATATAGGCTCGCCCAAGCAGCTGTCGGAGGTGCTTTTCGATGCGGATAAGCTCGATCTCCCTCACGGGAGGAAAGGAAAGACGGGCGTGTATTCGACATCTGCCGACGAGCTTAAGAGGATAGAACATCTTCATCCTGCAGTTACGAAGATACTGGAATGGAGAGCTATATCAAAGCTGGATTCTACTTATGCCGCGGGACTTCTGCCGAAGATCGCGGATGACGGCCGCATCCACACGACATTTACTCAGGCCATGACCAACACCGGAAGGCTTTCCTCCGTTGATCCCAATCTGCAGAATATCCCTGTCAGATCCGAAGAGGGAGCCAGGATCAGGGAATGTTTTACGGCGCCGGAGGGAAGAGTCCTTGTAGATGCGGATTACTCTCAGATAGAACTCCGTCTGCTCGCGGCCATGTCCGGAGATGAAGTAATGACCGAGGCATTCCTTAAAGGCGATGATATTCATAAGAGGACCGCATCCAGGGTGTTCGGCGTGCCGGAAGATGAAGTTACGCATGAACAGAGGGCGGCAGCCAAGACTGTAAATTTCAGCATAATCTACGGGATATCGGACTTCGGTCTGTCTGAGGATCTGGGGATATCTTTTAAGGAAGCAGGAGCTCTCAAGAAATCTTACGAGAAACAGTTCCCGAAGATCATGGATTATCTTAATGGACTTAAGCAAAAGGGCGAAGAAGAAGGTTTTGTTACGACTCTTTACGGCAGGAAGAGGCTGTTGTCAGAGCTTAAGTCACCTAACCGCAACGTCAGGAAATTCGGACTTCGTGCCGCCATGAATACGCCTGTTCAGGGGACGGCCGCCGATATCATCAAGATAGCGATGAACCGTGTGTATAAAGAACTGAAGGACGTGGTGCCTTCGGCAAAGCTCATCATGCAGGTACACGATGAACTGATAGTCGAATGTGATGAGTGCGATAAGGAAAGAGTTTCTTCTCTGCTCAAAAGAGAGATGGAAGCTTCGGCAGACTTGAAAGTTCCGCTGGTAGCAGAAGTCGGGACAGGAAGCAACTGGCTCGAGGCTAAGTGAGGTCGATATGTTCGTATTGGGAATAACAGGTCCTATCGGAAGCGGTAAGAGTACGGTCAGCGGTTACCTTAAGGATAAGGGGATCACGGTGCTTGACGCTGATCAGATATCCAGAGATGTCACGGCATCGGAAGGCGCCGCGATAGATGAGATTGAGGCGGAGTTCGGGTTTAAGGCGATAGGTCCTGACAGAAGCCTCAACCGTAAATATATCTCTGATCTGGTGTTCAACGATAACCGTAAACTTGACAAGCTTTCAGCTATCGTACATAAGAATGTCTTTATCGTTATTGACAAAAGACTCGAAGAAGAAAAGAAGAACAAGACCAAGTGTGTCGTTCTCGATGTTCCTATCCCTGTAAATAAAGGATTTGTCGATCATTGCGATCAGATATGGGCAGTTACCTGCGATGATCATATCCGTCTGTCGAGACTGATCTCGCGCGGCATGGACAGGGAAGATGCATTAAGAAGGATGTCCGTACAGATGAATAACGACGAATACGCGGCTTTAGGTGATCATGTGATCGATAATTCCGGTACCCGTGAAGAACTTGAAGAACAGATCGATGAACTTATCAAAGCCGAACTTAACGGCAGAGGGATAAGGTTATCGGATGAAAAAAGCGAATAAGATAATAGTCGGCATCCTCCGCGGCATTGTCCTTTTTGTTGCTCTTATAATGGCAGTTACTGCTGTAATTAATGCCATCGTTGTGTGTTCAGCACGTCCGCATATAAGTGATTATGATGATTTTGAAGGGACTTATGATTACATAATCGTCTTAGGCTGCGGGATAATCGATAACAGCATTCCGACCGATCTTATGGTTGACCGTCTGGATACGGCCGTGAGACTGTATGAGGACGGAGCCGCTCCGAGGATCCTCTTAAGCGGCGATCATCAGGTAGAAGACTATAATGAGGTTGCGGTCATGCGTAATTACATTATTTCCGAAGGCGTGCCTGAAGATGCGATAGTATGTGATGACCTGGGACTTTCTACAAATGAGACCATGAGGCGGGCCGCCGGGCTCTATGATGTTAAGAGCGCCGTTATAGTTACGCAGGAGTACCATCTTTACAGAGCTGTCTATCTGGCCGTGAATTACGGTATCAGATGTGAGGGAGTCATTGCCACGGGACACACGTTCGTCAATCAGGCTTATTATTCCGCGCGGGAGGTCCTTGCCAGGGTAAAGGACTTCTTTGTATGCATTGTTTATTGAAAAACATTTTAGAATCATTATAATTTAATAGTATGGTCAAGATAATGGAAGTCACAGCTCTGGACAGATTGAGAGAAGCCGGGATAAGAGTCACGGCTCCGCGGCTTCGTATATATGAATTCCTTCTTAACAATTACACTCATCCCACTTGCGATGATATCTACCGCAGCTTAAGTTCAGAAGACTCTTCGCTCTCTCTGGCTTCGGTCTATAATGTCACCGAGAAACTTGAGCAGGCGGGTCTTGTCAGGCTTATCGTATCTCCTGATGGTCAGAAGCATTACGATGCGAAGACAGATTATCACGGACATTTCTGCTGTAAGGAATGCGGCAGGATGATAGACGTATCATGCTGCAAGGACTTGGGCTTAAAGGATCTTAAAGGCGCGAGGATCGATTCAATGAACCTTCTGCTGTCAGGAGTCTGCAAAGACTGCCTGATCTGTGCAGACTGATCTGTTGAAGGACTCAGAACCTTGAAGTGATGAAAACTGCCAAAAGATAGATTATGTCGATCAAAAGGGCTGCTGTGCAGATCGCCGCCCATGTCTTTGGGATCGAGAATTTGAGATTCTTCTTAAGATGGTCGTGGACCGGCGTGATGAGATTGGGAAGTATGATTATCCTTTTTCTCGTAAGGCGTCCGATGGTTATCTTAAGGATCGACAGGCCTCCGTCGATAAGAAAGGGAAGACCTGCGAAAAGATATGCCAGGGGAAGCTTCAGGTACATAAAGTAAAATGCGATGAAGAAACCTATGGCGCGTGAACCCGCATCACCCATGAGCATCTTTGAAGGATAGTGATTAAAGAAAAGATAGGGTATGAGCACTGCGGTAAGGACTAAGCCGGGAAGTGCCGTTTGCAGCGTCAAAGTTCCTCTCAGAAAAGCAGAGGTAATTATTGTCAGAACGGTAAGTATAGCCAGTGTTCCTGATAATCCGTCAACACCGTCCGTCGCGTTTGTGGCATTGATGGATACTACGATGAGGATCGTTGCGAGGAGTGCGTAAACAAAAGGATTCAATACGATGATCCTGTCGTAAAACGAAAGGCGGAATTCACTGCCGAAAAAATAGATGAAAACAACACTTCCGGTTATGGCGATGATAAAGTCGATCGCTCCTTTTGAATACTCTCCCCAGGGCTGTTTTGACCTGTCATCGAGAAATCCGATAAAAGCCATCAGGTATGTCAATATCATGATAAGTATCAGTCCTGTTCCTTCTGTCGTGAAGATGATCACGGAGATAACAAAGGCTAAAGCAAAATAGATACCGACGCCTGTGGGTTTACCGATATTGACCTCAGAGCCATCGACGAATTTACGGCCCCGGTCGTGCCCTAACAGAGCTTTGCCGAACGGCATAAAGAAAAGGAGTACAAATGAGAGCACTCCTCCCGTAACGGCTGCAGCTGTCAATCTTGTCAAATCAGACATCAGGTCACCTCAAATCCGTGTAATTATACTTATTATCTGCTATAATTTCTATCTATTTAAACAAATTTCGGGGGCTTATATGGATTACAGGTCTGTAATATCGGAAAATATAGCAAAATTGACGGAAATCCCTGTCGAACAGGTGAATAAACTCATTGAGATCCCGCCTCAGAAGGATCTCGGAGACTTCGCATTCCCGTGCTTTATCCTGGCAAAGAGCATGCATAAGGCGCCTGCTCTGATCTCTTCGGAACTTGCAGGTGATGAATCGCTCAAGGCAAACGGTATGTTCAATGTAAAGAATGCGGGACCGTATCTTAATTTTTATATCGACAGATCGGCTTATGCTTCTGACATTATCTCGCGTATCAATAAAGCGGGTGACGGCTTCGGTTCATCTGAACAGGGGAAAGGACAGAATGTTATCGTGGAGTTTTCCTCTCCCAATATCGCCAAGCCTTTCCATGTCGGCCATGCTTTTACTACGATCCTCGGTAATTCGCTCGCGAGGATCTATGACAGGCTCGGATACAATGTTATCCGCATGAACCATCTCGGAGATTACGGAACACAGTTCGGCAAGCTTATTACCGCCTACAGACTCTGGGGTGACGAGAAGGCTCTTGACGAAGACCCGATCAACGAACTTCTCAGGATCTATGTGAAATTCCATCAGGAAGCCAAGGAAGATCCTTCTCTGGAAGATTCCGCAAGGGAGAATTTCAGAAAGCTCGAGGAAGGCTGTCCTGAAGAGAAAGCGCTGTGGCAGAAATTCCGTGATATGTCCCTTGTTGTATTCAGAAAGCTCTATGACAGGATGGGAATAAGCTTTGACAACTATAACGGCGAGTCTTTCTACAGTGACAGGATCCCTGCAGTCGTCGATATGCTTAATGAAAAAGGACTGCTGGAGGAAAGCGAGGGAGCCCAGGTCGTTAAGCTCGATGAATATGATCTTCCTCCTTGCATCATCCTTAAGAGCGACGGCACGACGATCTATGCCTCAAGGGATATCGCATCGATCCTTTACCGTAAGGAGACATATGACTTTGACAAAAATATCTATGTGGTAGGCATACCTCAGGCGCTTCATTTTAAGCAGGTATTCTCTGTTCTGAAGAAAGCAGGTTATGATTGTGCCGATAACTGCGTACACGTCGGCTTCGGTCTTGTGAAGTTCAAGAACATGGCTTTCTCGACACGCGACGGCAATATAGTCCTGCTTGAGGATCTTCTTAATGCCGCAGTGGAAAAGACGCGTGAAGTCATAGTTGAGAATAATAACCTGAGAGGCCAGGATATGACTGAGGAGCAGATCGACGAGATCGCCGAGAAGGTAGGTATCGGATCGGTCATCTATACTTATGTCAAGTCCGGCAGGGAGAAGGATATAGTCTTCTCGTGGGAAGACATGCTCAATTTTAACGGCAATTCCGCGCCTTACCTTATGTATACCTATGCGAGGATCCGTTCCATTATCCGAAAAGCATCCGAATCCGGCATCGCTTCCTCTTCGGATCCTTCGGTGCTGGGCTCACTTACGTCGGATGACGAATATGAAGTCGTCAGCGCACTGGCGGCATTTGAGGATTCGGTAAAGAGAGCTGCCTCCACTTATGAGCCTTTCGTTGTTTCAAGAGTATTGTTCGAGACCGCGTCCGCTTTTAATTCTTTCTATAACAACTGCCGTATACTGGGTGACGATATCGACAGAAAGGATTCCGAAGCAAGACTCGCCCTTTGTGAGGCTGTAAGCAATGTCTTGAAGGCCGGGCTTTATCTGCTCGGGATAGAGACTGTCGAGAGGATGTAAGCAAATGGATTTCATGCCGGATTTTAAGGATATCAAGTACGAACGCCCCGATATCGAAGCGATATCCAGGAAGATAATCGACTTAAGACTGAGGCTCATGACTTCTCAGGATGTCGACCAGTCATCGGATATCCTTATGGAATACGAGAAGCTTATTGTCGGTTTCAATACTCAATATGAGCTGTGCATCATACTTCATGATCTTGATACTTCCGTAGAGCTTTATTCTGATGAACTTGAATTCTTCGATTCGGCAGCTGCGCAGCTTTCCGAACTGTCGGCTGCGATGCTCACGGTTATGGTCAACTGTCCCTGCGCGGAAGCTCTGAAGAAGAAATACGGAGATATGATCTTCCGTAAAGCTGTCAACCTTAAGCAGACCATAAGTCCTGAAGTCGTTGATGATTATGCGGAGGAATCGGGACTTGCGAATGATTATTCACAGATACAGTCGGAAGCGACGATCGAGTTTGACGGTAAAGAATTAAACTTAAGCGGTTTGTCTGTATATCTCGAATCTACGGACAGAAATATCAGACGCGGGGCTCATGCGGCGCTTGACGCATATTACTCCGGTAAGAAAGAGACCTTTGACAGGATCTATGATGACATGGTGAGAGTCAGGACTAAGATCGCGAAGAAGCTTGGATTCAATACTTACACCGAACTTGGCTATAAGATCATGGAACGTTATGATTACGGACCTGAAGATGTTGCCAAATTCCGTGAAGCCGTCCTGAAATACATAGTTCCGCTGACGGTCCAGATAAGAAAGCTTCAAAAGGACAGGTTAGGCGTTGATGAGCTCATGTTTCACGATCTGCCGACTTTGTTCAAGAACGGCAATCCGGTTCCTAATGTTCCCGGCATCAGCCTGGGCGATGTGGCGGGCGATTTCTTCTCGAGGATACTCGAGAGCAGGCCGAGCTTCCTTGAGGTGCTGTCTGAACACGGATTTACGGATCTTATTTCCCGTATGAACAAATCGACCGGCGGCTACTGCATGTACCTTGACGGTTACGCCATTCCTTTCATATTCATGAATGCCAACGGTACAGCCGATGATGTTGCAACGATAGTACACGAAGGCGGACATGCTTATGCGGCAGTTAAAAGTGCCGATGTATCGCCTTTTTCTGAATGTCTGTCTCCGACACTGGAAGCCTGTGAGATCCATTCCACGTCGATGGAATTCCTGTCATATCCTTTTATGGAGATGTTCTACGGGGAGAAAGCGGAACAGTACAGAGAACTACATATGACACAGGCTCTTCTTTTCCTGCCATACGGATGCATGGTGGATGAATTTCAGCACATTGTCTACGATAATCCTAATCTTACTCCGGATGAGAGACACGGTGTGTGGAGGTCGCTTGAACAGAAGTATCAGCCGTTCATAAAGTATGACGGATCCACTCCGTTCCACGCCATGGGCGGAGCATGGATGAAGAAAGACCATATCTTTACATCACCTTTCTACTATATCGATTACTGTCTTGCCCATATCTGCGCGCTGCAGCTTTGGAACCTTTCGACGGAAGACATGAAGGCAGCTCTGATCAAGTACAATAAGCTCTGTTCCCTTGGCGGCACGGATACATTCCTGAAGCTTCTTGCAAAGTCTGATATAGACAGTCCTTTTAATGTCGATGTCATTAAGACTATCGCCTATTCATGCAGCAGATTCCTCAATCTTTGAGAGAGTGATATGAATCTTCCCGTAAGTTTTGTCCAGAGGATGAAAGAGGAGTTGGCAAGCTCATCGGTCAGCGCGGACGGTTTTTTCGAAAGCTTTGATGATGAGCCTCTTAGGGGTGTCAGGGTAAACTCTTACAAGGTTCCTTCGGATGAATATGAGCATATCGTAAGAGGTGTGGATCCTCAGGGCGATCTGACCCGGGTCCCGTGGTGTGACTGCGGATTTTATACTTCCGCTGAAACCCCGGGTAATTCTCCTTATTATCATGCAGGTGTCATATACCCTCAGGAGCCTTCCGCAATGCTGCCTGCACAGATTCTCGGCGCGCGGCCCGGTGATGTCGTTATCGATCTTTGTGCGGCTCCGGGCGGCAAGACATGCAGGATAGCAGAAGATCTTAAAGGCGAAGGCGTTCTTATTGCAAATGAGATATCGGCACAAAGATCCAAAGCACTCCTGAGAAATATCGAGCGGATGGGTGTTACGAATGCCGTTATCCTCAATGAAGATCCTGTCAATATGCGTGATATCCTGCGTTCTTCTGCCGATAAGATCATCGTCGATGCGCCCTGTTCGGGTGAGGGGATGTTCAGGCGGGATCCTTCTGCCGTAAGATCATGGGAGAAGTACGGGCCTTCAGCCTGCGCCGAACTTCAGGATTCGATCCTTGAAAGCGCCCGGATAATGCTGAAGCCGGGCGGTGAACTTGTTTATTCCACATGTACTTTCGGTGTTCTCGAGGATGAGGAAAGGATCATCAATCTTATCAACAGGCATCCTGAATTTGAGGTTATTCCGCATCCTGATATAAAAGGCGTTGTTCATGCGCCTGTCGGGTCGCGGCTTCCGGGGAGCATGCGTATCTGGCCGCACATAAGCGCGGGTGACGGTCACTTCTGCGTGCACTTGCGCAAAGCATCCTCCGATATGTCTGATACAAGGAGTCTTCCTTCATATACGGTGAAGAAGCGCGGCAGGAACGTCAGGGAAACTGAGATACTGTTAAGATTTATGAAAGATATCCTTTCTGAAGAAGCATTCACAAAGATGAAGAACAGGACAGGGGAGGGCCTTCTGATTAGAGGCGGCCATGCATCGCTGCCTGCTTGTGATGAGACGGCGTTAGGTTCTCTTAATACAGTCAAGAACGGTCTGTATCTGGGTGAGTTTAAGACTAAAGGCAGGGAACTTGTTTTCACCCCGTCCAATTCGCTCGCTCTGACTTTAAGAAAAGAGGATATCAGGGAAAGTTCGTTCATCTCATTTCCTTATGATTCGCCGGAATTAACGAGGTATCTTAAGGGCGAGACTTTAGTTACGGATCCCGGGACCGCGGGGATTGTGGTAATAGCCGCTGAAGGCTTCTGCTTGGGCTTCGGCAAGAGAAGTTCCGACGGCATGATTAAGAATCTTTATCCCAAAGCATGGAGGTTAATGTGAGAATAGTAATCGCGACAGGAAACAAAGACAAAGTAAGAGAGATCAACGAGCTGCTCGAGGGGACCCTGTTTGAAGCAGTTTCGATGAAAGAGGCGGGTATTGAATGCGATATAGTCGAAGATGCCGATTCATTCAAGGGCAATGCGCTTATTAAGGCTCAGGCGGTGGCGCAGTTTACCGATGATTATGTATTGGCAGATGATTCCGGACTTTGCATAGACGCATTGGACGGCGCTCCCGGGATATATTCATCCAGATTCTGCGGTGAGGATTCCACTTATGAGGAGAAGTTCAGGAAGATATTCGAGATGCTCGAAGGTGTGCCGGAAGATGAACGGACGGCGCATTTCACCTGTGCCATAGCTGTAGTGAGACCCGATAAGACTTTCTTTGAAGTGGAAGAATACTTTGAAGGAGTGCTTCATGAAACACCGGCAGGCGCCAACGGATTCGGATATGACCCTATCTTCTATGTTCCGGAGTATGGCATGACATCGGCGCAGATGAGTCCTGAGATGAAGAACAGTATGAGTCACAGAGGCAAAGCCCTGCGCAAAGCCGTCGGGATGATCCTGGAGTCCTGATGTGCCGTGCTGACGATCGCCTTCTCGCTGAAAGGCTTCCATTACAAGTTCCCCGCAATAAGTGAAGTGGTTACGATACACGTTGATTTTACGGGATCCTGATATGGTTGAACTGAACCTCTAATCGTGATAATATTCTTGAGTTGTAAACAAATGTCCGTGGTACACGGACTTTTCGAAAAGGAGTGTGCAGATGCCTGAACAGGTCGAGTACTATCTTGTGGATAAGAAGGTCCTTCCTGAAGTCTTTATAAAGGTAATGGAAGTCAAGCAGCGCCTTAACACCGGTGAGTCGTCTTCTGTCAACGAAGCGGTAAGAAAGACCGGAATGTCCAGGAGCGCTTATTATAAGTACAAGGATTCTGTTCTGCCGTTCTTTGAAGCTACTAACGGAAAGAAGGTTACGCTTCTGATCACTGTTGAGAATTTTCAGGGGATACTGTCATCGATAATCAATGTTATATCCCTTGCCAAGGCAAGCATATTGACTATCAATCAGAATATTCCCATAAACGGGCTTGCCGATGTCTCGATCTCACTGGATACAGCGTCCATGTTCGGTTCTGTTGAAGAGATAATGAATGACATTAATAAGATCGCAGGTGTCAGAAAATGCACCGTATTAAGCAGAGAATAAAATAACAAGAGGTATGATATGAAGAACATTGCAATCATGGGATTCGGCGTAGTTGGTTCAGGTGTAGCTGAAGTTCTCGCCATGAATGCGGATAAGATCGCAAATCACGTCGGGGACAGGGTCAGGGTTAAATATATCCTCGATCTGAGAGATTTCCCCGGAAGTCCGTTCGAATCATTGGTAACTCACGATGCGGAAGAGGTGTTCAATGATCCTGAAGTAAGCGTTATGGTCGAGACCATAGGCGGAGCCAGGATCGCATATGAGTATACCAAGAGAGCTTTGTCTCTGGGTAAGAGTGTTGTAACGTCCAATAAGGAACTGGTTGCAACTCACGGACCGGAGCTGATGTCGATCGCTAAGGCCAATAACTGCATTTATCTTTATGAGGCGGCAGTCGGCGGCGGCATACCGATCATAAGACCTCTGCATAGATGTCTCGCGGCTAACCGCGTCGTCAGGATAGCGGGCATTGTAAATGGTACGACGAACTATATCCTCACGAACATGAGAGACAACGGTGTTTCATATGAGGAAGCTCTGAAGCAGGCACAGGCAAACGGTTATGCGGAAGCTAATCCTACGGCAGACGTAGAGGGCATAGATGCCCAGAGAAAGCTTTCCATCCTTTCTTCGATCGCTTTGGACGGAACGTATGTAGCACCTTCCGAGATCAATACGGTCGGTATATCGGGTCTTTCTCTCGATGACATAGAATTTGCAGGCAGGATCGGATGCAAGGTTAAGCTTTTGGCAGTATTCAGCAATAATGATGAAGGATCTTCATGCTATGTTGCTCCTCATTATGTAAGATCATCTTCGGTGCTCTATCCTGTTGAGGATGTATTCAATGCCATAGTGGTCGAGGGAAATGCACTTGGAGAGGCAATGTTCTACGGACAGGGTGCAGGCAAGCTTCCTACGGCATCTGCAGTCGTTGGTGATATCCTCGAAGCTGTAATGCCCGTTGAGGCCGGCGCATATGCCCATAACTGGAAAGTGCCTTCAAACGAAGGCCGCGTAACTCTTCCTTACGCCAAGGCAGAGGCAAAGATCGTTGTACGGGCTCCTTTGGCCTATTCTGACGAAGTCAAAGCCGCATTTGCATCTTACGATACGGAAGTCGCTCTTGAAGACGGCGAGTTTGCACTCTTTGTAAGAGGCATCCGGAACGGTGATATCGAACCTGCGGTCTCTTCCGTCACCGGCGCTTCATGGATGCATCTGTATGAATAAATGAGTGAACGGAACTTTGCGGACGAGAGACGGTGATCATTTACCTCTTAACCGGTTCTTTAATTCAGTAAAGATCCTGTCGTAATCTCTGTGTTTGGAATCAGGGAAAGCGTTCAGTATTCGGCCAACGCCATAATGTCTGTGGCGGGTAAGGGAATCGCGCAGATCCGCGTATTTTTCCTGAAGCTCCCTGTATCGGAGTTCAAGGGCTTCACGGGACTCTTCGATCCTGTCCTGAGCCTCGGCCCTGGCAAGAGAGGCCTGAACAGCAGTCGACTGAGCCTTCTGGAGAGTGTTAAGCGATGAGTTTCCGATCCGTTGGGTCATCCTGTCGCTTACGTTCTTGATCGATTCCGAGATTCGGTCGAGTTCCTCGAGCTTCTTGTTAAGTCCGATAAGCGTGAGGGCGGTTACGACCGTATCGGTTATAAATACGGCATAGAGAACCGCCATTACAGGCCAGCCGATCTTCGGCGGAATGACAGCGGAAGTGCAGTTATAGATAAAGACATGCACGAGCTTAATGACGAAGACTACGGCAAGCCCCCAGATGATCGAGAATCCTGCGCAGATATAACCGTTGAGGTTAAGAGGCATCTTGCTGTAGTCCCACCATCTGGCATGGAAGAACTTATCGAGGATGAATCCCGCGATAAGCTCTATCAGGGTCGTGAACACAAATCCTTCGAGAAATACGATAAATGTATTGTCCGATCCGATCAGATTATAGATGAGCAGGACAGATATCATCCCGAAGCCGTAGACAGGGCAGACAGGACCGTTAAGGAACCCTCTGTTGATTATCTTTCCTCCTACGACGACATGGAAAATGACTTCGATCACCCATCCGGCAAATGAATAGATCAGGAAGAAGCAGCAGATATCATAAGCGGTGAGGCTCATAACTGATTATCTGTATATCTCTTATAAAGATCGTTTATCTCCGCCATATCGCGGTTCATACGGATCTGTAGCTTGGAGAGGTTCTTAAGATCGCTCGATTCAAGGCAGTTCCGGATACAGCTGAAGACCGATGTCTTCTCGGTCGAATCCTTGGCAAGATTCAATTTGATCGTCTCGATATCCGCCCATAATTCATCGTCAACGGGATTCGGATCAGTGTGCTTCTTTGTAATGCCTCTGAGAGTAGTGAGGTTGCCCGGGATGATCCTGTCGGATAACTCATACTGCCATCTGTCGAGCATTGCATGTGAGTAAGAAGTGAGTATCTTATCGTTAAATACACCGCCTGCGCACAAGATGTCAGTCGTATCCGGCGCTTCGAGGAAATTCTTAAGCGAATCATAGACGGTTGCCGGGGGAGTGCCGAATAATCTGTCCCGCTCGTCCTCGTCCATATCCTCGAAGATATCGACTTCACATCTGTATAGCCTGTCTGTCTCAAGATAATCTGATGTAGCTCCGTAAGGCTTGCAGAATTCATGCTCGAGGACCTGAGCAGACTTATTGTTCTTAAGCACATAATCGATGCCGTCCAGCATGCATTGATAGATTGCGGACAGGCAAAGATATGTATTTGTATGCGGATTGGGTGATCTCAATTCGAATCTCGTTGCCTTGGGGGATTCCATGGATCTTACCAGACCTAAGAGTACCGAACGGTTACGGGAAGGTGTATGCACATCGGCTCCCAAAGAAGCAACCGCATGAGTCGGCGCTTCGAACCCCGGCTGCAAACGCATGAAAGCATCGGTTGTCGCTGATACGAACGGGTTGATGAGGTCATAGTGCTTCATTATGCCCATGAGCGAGCCCCATCCTATCCTGGAAAGATAGTCCTTATCGAGCTTTGCGGGAGCGAAAAGATTGACTTTGCGGCCGTCTTTGAGGAATGCAACCGCATTGACATGCGTATGTTCGCCCGATCCTGCCACACCCGGGATAGGTTTGGCATCAAATCTTACCGACAGGCCGTGCATACGGAATATCTCTTTGATCAGGATCCTTGCGGTCAGCTCGTAATCTGCTCCCTGAAGAGCATCGGAATATCTCCAGTCGACTTCGAGCTGTTCCATTATTGAATGGAAATCTCCGGTAGATGTAACTGCTGCTTTGACTCCGCCTACTTCCTTATGACCCATCTCGGGATTAAATCCGTACATGTCGAGTATGAGGATGACCTGTTCGAGTGCAGTCCTGACAACTCCCTTGGTCCTTTTCCAATATGATTCCTTGAGAACCTGGGATATGGAAAGCTGTTCCGTGGATATCTTCTCATCGGGAGAGTTCACCCAGAATTCGAGTTCGGTTGCCATTATGAGTGTGATCTTCTCAAGATCCTCGGGTTCAAAGCCGTATTCTTCGCAGAGCAATCTGTCGCGCTCAAAATACTCCTTGAGCCTGTCTTCAAAGTAACCTGCGGATCTTTTCAATACCGATCTCGAGCATACGGCTTCGCCGTTATGGTACAGAAATGAAGGGATCCTCAATGTTCCGACGGGAAGCCCCGTCTTCATGTCTGTATGTTCGTAATTATAGTCGATGTACCAGACGACCTGCGGGTCGGGGACCAGATCGACTTTACCGTCGTTCAATGTGGCAATGCCGGGGAGGACGACCGATGAACCGTCAGTCTGAACAGCCTGACCGTTAAGATAGTTTTGCAGATGATCATGGAAATCGGCGATCGGTATCTTCTCGTCTGTATCATTACCTGCGAGGTCCACGGCAACAAGGGAGACGAATTTGATCTCCGGGTGTGCTTCAAGGATAGCCGTGATATCGGGAACTGAATGCTTTTCAGGCGGGATGATGCATAAAAGATCGGGGTTAACTTTAAAATCAGTCATGTTGTTGAGTCCGTCCTCGTATAAATCTACAGAGTGGATTTTAACACAGTTTGTCTTATATTAAGCTTGTTTTTAAATGTACAATGTAGCAAAATTCTTTATATGAACGGTTCTCTTTTGGATATTTTTAAGATAGACAGGCTTGGAAAAGGAATTTTTGCCAAGCTTTTGTTTGCTGTGGCGCTGCTTGCCGGAGTGTCCGTATATTTTACCCCTCTGGGCGATACTGATTTTACCGCTTTTATCGTATGGGCGCAGAATATGATGGGCAACGTCGATCTGATGATGAATATGTCTCCGGCCGATATCCCGCTGTCAAGCGGCAATATAATCTATCTTCTTCATCTGCTTGCAGCCGACATGTTCGTGATACTTTGCGGGTTTATATACTGCGGAGTCTATATAAGGCAATACCGGCTCGAACACGGCGTTGACGAGCCCGGTGATTCGGGATATCTCATACCGCCGAGATTTCTTGTGCCGATAAGTGCCGGAAAGCTTGCGTTAAGGATATTTGTCGTAATCTGCTTTTCGATTGTCATGCTGCTGCCGCTGTCTTTTACAGTGTTGTATTTGTTTTTGATTTTTATTATCATCTTACCTGTGTTAAGCATGTATCCTGCGTGCTATCTTTCAGGCGATTCAGGGCTTATCGGAAGCTTTCCGGAGATGGTGAAGGTTACTAAGGGCTATTACCTTGTAAATGCGAGGAATATGTCCCTCATAGTATGTATGTACTTCATCGGCAGCTGGATCACCTCATGGCTTATGTCATTTGTGCCTTCGGCAGCTTATGTCATCGAGCCCGTGATCAACGTCTTCCTGGCCTTGAGCTTCGGAAGATATGTAGGGATGGTATACTGCAGGATGCGCGAGGTCCCCGGAGGACTCAGGATCGGTGCTAAGCTTCATCGTGAAGCCGGCGATAAATAATTAATTGGAGGATAACAGTAATGGATAACAATGAGCTTGCTATTCAAAAACATACCGAATGGAAAGGTAAGATCGAAGTGATCGCCCGTGCTCCCGTAGGAACAAAGGAGGAGCTTGCGGTTGCATACACACCCGGTGTTGCTGCTCCTTGCCTTGAGATCTCTGACAACGTAGATCTCTCATACAAATACACAAGAAGATCAAACCTCGTTGCAGTCGTTACAGACGGTACGGCAGTTCTCGGCCTCGGTGATATCGGACCTGAAGCGGGAATGCCCGTTATGGAAGGTAAGTGTGCACTGTTCAAGGCTTTCGGTGATGTCGATGCTTTCCCTCTCTGCGTGCGTTCCAAGGAGGTTGATGACATTGTTAAGACAGTCAAGCTCCTCGCAGGTTCCTTCGGCGGTGTAAACCTCGAGGATATCTCGGCTCCCCGCTGCTTCGAGATCGAGAAGAGACTTAAGGAAGACCCTGAAGTTGATATCCCGATCTTCCACGATGACCAGCACGGTACGGCTGTTATCACGCTTGCAGGCATGATCAATGCTCTTAAGCTCACAGGCAAGCACATCGATGACATCTCTGTTGTTGTATCAGGTGCCGGCGCAGCTGCTATCGCCATTACAAAGCTCCTTATTTCCAGAGGCCTCAAGGATGTTGTTCTCTGCGACAGAAGAGGCGCTGTTTACAAGGGAAGAGGTCAGAATATGAACCCTGTTAAGAACGAGATCGCAGAGATCACTAACCAGCAGGGCAAGAAGGGACTTCTCGCTGATGTTATCAAGGGCGCAGATGTCTTTATCGGAGTTTCCGCTCCCGGCGTACTTACTGCCGAGATGGTTAAGACAATGGCTCCCAACCCCATTATCTTCGCATGTGCCAACCCTACACCTGAGATCATGCCGGATGAGGCTCTCGCTGCCGGCGCAGCTGTTGTTGCAACCGGACGTTCCGATTTCCCGAACCAGGTTAACAACGTTCTTGCGTTCCCCGGTATCTTCAGAGGTGCGCTTGATGTAAGGGCTTCCGATATTAATGATGCTATGAAGCTTGCTGCAGCCGATGCCATAGCTTCTTTGGTATCTGATGAAGAGCTCCGCGCCGATTACATCCTTCCGGATGCATTCGATCCCCGCGTCGGCAAGACTGTTGCCGCTGCTGTTGCACAGGCTGCAAGAGATACAGGCGTTGCAAGGATCTGACAGATTCCGTATCTGTAAATGTTACAGTGGTCACTTCGGTGGCCGCTTTTTATTTTCAAATAACAGTTCTAATGATATTATAGCGGCATGGAAAAATTGAAAGTAATGATAATCGGGTGCGGAAGGGTTGCTTCCAAGCACCTTAAGGCCATAGAGAAGAATAAGGACAGAGTTGAACTCAAGGCTCTGGTCGATGTTTCCGAGGAGGCGGCAAGAAAGCTTTCCCCCGGGACTCCTTTTTACAAGGATTATAAGCAGGCGATAGAGGAAGTTAAACCCGATATCGTTGCAGTAACCGTGCCTTCGGGGCTTCATTATGAGATCGCGGTATATGCAATGAAAAACGGCTGCAATCTCCTCCTCGAAAAGCCCATGTCCATGTCCTCGAACGAGAGCCGTGAGATATATGAACTGTCAAAGGCGACAGGCAAAAAGATCGCTATGGGACATATATACAGGTATTTCCCGATTGTCGGCCTGGTTCACGATGATATCAAGGCAGGCAGATTCGGCAAAGTTACTCACGGTTCGATATTCGTAAGATGGGGACACGGTGACGATTATTACGGAAGCGCCGCATGGAGAGGCACATGGAAGTCTGACGGCGGCGCGCTCATGAATCAGACTATTCATGCCATAGATCTTCTTGTATGGCTTATGGGATCGTCTCCCGTTGAAGCGGCTTCGATGATAAGTCAGAGAAAGGCACACATCGAGGCTGACGATCTCGGAATGGCAATTCTTAAGATGGATGACGGATCATTGGCATCTATAGAGGGTACGACCTGTACTCCCGAGAATGATCATGCTGCCGAGTTTACTGTTTTTTGTGAGAATGGTGTGATCACCATGGGCATAAGGAGAGGAAAGCCGTCTGTAAATATCAGAGACGGAAAAGGGAAAAAGCTTAACGGCAGCTATATAATGCGTCAGATAAGAAAAAGCGGCCCGGGTTCTCTTCTGGGAGCGCTTAATCCCCATACCGCCATATATTCCGATCTTATCGAGGCGATCGATAATGACAGACAGCCCGTCGCCGATGCATATGCCGGGTATACTTCGGTCGATAATCTGATGGGTATATATAAGGCCGCCAAGTTAGGTGAAACGGTAAAGCTTCCGTTGGATGAGGATTTTTCTTCGGAAGATATGAAAGGGTATTTCGAGAGTAAGGGATCATGAAGTTAAGAACCCGAATATTGTCATTTGTTATCGTTATTTGTATGGTCTTGCCGGTATTATCGCTTGTGACAGCAGGAAAGACAGTCCGCGCCGATTCTGAGGGCGGAGTTGAGGGCTTTGTCACAAGGCTCTACGAGATATGTCTTGAACGGGAGCCCGATCAGGGCGGATTGAACAGCTGGGTCAACAGACTGACGACCGGAAGGATAACCGGAGCTCAGGCCGCAAGAGGGTTTGTATTTTCCAATGAGTTTACCAGGAGAAATCTCGACAACAGATCATTTGTCGATTCACTGTACAGGGTCATGTTCGACCGTGATCCCGATGCGCAGGGCCTCGATGCATGGACCGCGGCTCTTAACGGGGGGATGACCAGATCTGAGGCCTTTGACGGTTTTACTGATTCTGTTGAATGGGCAAATACATGCGCAGCTTACGGTATACAGTCAGGATCATCCTCTGCGCCTTCCGTTGATACAGGTACTTCTCCTTCTCCGACTCCGATTCCGTCTCCGGCTGATCAGACGTCCGCTGACGGAATAGAAGGTTTTGTCAGAAGACTGTATTCCGGATTCCTTGGAAGATCCCCGGATCCGGCAGGATTGAGCGATTGGACATCCAGGCTCTCGTCAGGACAGACAACCGGGTTTGATGCTGCAAACGGCTTTATTGCGAGCGATGAATTCCATTCAAGGGCTCGTACGATGAGCGCCACGACACTGGTCACTGTCTTTTATAACACTTTCCTAGGCCGCAATCCGACCGCTTCTGATGTTACTTACTATACATCCGGTATGGGATCGGATCTTGAGGCAAATCTTCAGATGCTCCTTCTTTGCTTCTCGAATTCGGATGAATTCATTTCTTACTGCGAATCTAACGGAATCATCCCGGGTGCGGGCAACGGAGCTTCTTTGATAAGCGATGCTGAGGTGACACAGATCTTCAACAGGTCTGTTCTTATCGGCAGTTCCACGACTGAGGGGTTCAAGCTCTACTTCTCGGCTTACGGCAGGGGTATCATGGGGAATGTAAATGTCTGTTCGAGGGTCTCATATTCGCTTCTCAACGATATGACCAACAGGACTGCTTACCTGCCTGTGTATAACGGAACTCCCTTGAGGGCCAGGGATATCATTCAGAGTTCGGGATGCGATTATGCTTTCATCTGCATGGGTACAAATGATATCTGCAACGGAGTGGTCACGCGCTATTGCAATTATCTGGACGATATAAGGAGTCTTAATCCCGATACAGTTATCTTTGTGGAAGCATGTACTCCGAGTCTCGACGATCATCCCGCCAACGTTAACATACGGGAGCTTAACGATGCGATGGAAAGCTATTGTGATACACATGAAGGCTTTATATTCATCGATACATATACTCCTCTTGCAGACAGCAACGGTGTATTGCAGAGAAGATACTGCAGTGACGGTAATGTTCATATAACTTATTCGGGATATGCCAAGTGGATCGAGACGCTGACTCAAGCCGTGAGGCAGTATATATATGAACAGCGTATTGCCGGAAATCCGGTCTGAATACAGGTGTACGGCACTTGGTATTCAGCAGTCTGACATTTCTTTGTATCTTTTTGCCGGCGGTTCTGATACTTGACCGGTGTTTCAGGAATATTCACATTAAGAATGCTCTGCTTCTTACAGCAAGTCTTCTTTTCTATGCATACGGTGAGCCTGTCTATGTATTTCTTATGGCATCGTCGGTACTTCTCAATTATGTGTCTGCGCTTCTTATCGACAGATTCAGGGATACTGTATTAAAGAAGGTATTTCTTGCGGCAGGTGTTGCCGTTAACCTCGGAGCGCTTGTCTTCTTTAAGTATTCGGTATTTCTTACCACGTGTTTTAATGATGCGTTCGGTCTCGGCATACCAGTGCCGGATGTCACATTGCCGCTCGGAATATCGTTCTTCACATTTCAGGCTATGTCTTATGTTATCGATGTGTACAGAGCTGACTGCGGTGTGCAGAAGAACTTCGGAAGACTTTTGCTTTATATCTCGTTCTTCCCGCAGCTTATTGCGGGTCCTATCGTTAAGTACAGGGACATCGAGGAGCAGATCCTTAACAGGAGCGTTACTTCCGATAAGACGGCACTCGGTATCCGCCGCTTCGCACAGGGACTTGCGAAAAAAGTATTCATAGCGAATAACGTCGCTGTTATCGCGGATACTGTCTTCAATTCTGATCTGAAGGTTCTTGATGCCAAGACCGCATGGCTCGGGGCAGCAGCATATATGCTTCAGATATATTTCGATTTCTCGGGATACAGCGATATGGCTATAGGATTGGGAAGAATGTTCGGCTTCGAGTTCAAGGAGAACTTTGACCATCCTTATATTGCAGGCAGCATTAAGGACTTCTGGAGAAGGTGGCATATATCTTTGTCAACATGGTTCAAGGAATATCTGTATATTCCTCTCGGAGGTAACCGTAAAGGCAAGGCGAGAACTGTTATCAACAAGTTTATAGTATTCGCATGCACGGGTATCTGGCACGGAGCCAACTGGACTTTCCTTTTCTGGGGTCTGTATCACGGATGCTTCCTGATGATAGAGGAGTTCATGCCGAAGAAAGAGAAGAAGGGGACGGTGCTTAAGATCCTGTCTCATATCTATCTTCTCATCGTTGTAATGATCGGCTTTGTCATGTTCAGATGTGATTCCATCCGTGACTTCGGGGTTGTGATGACGAGACTCATTACTTTTGAGATCACCCCCGAATCTTCGATGCTGTTCATGAGTCTGGTCACGCCGCTCAATATAACCGCGGTTATTGCAGGTGTTATTTTCTCTATGCCTGCCGGTAAGTTGTTTAAAGAGAATAAGACGGCTGAAGTGCTGTCATATGCGGCATCACTTGCAGTGGTCGTTCTTACGGTAATGTGCCTGTCTTCAGGTTCATATAATCCTTTTATCTATTTCAGGTTCTGATTATGAAGAAATACGGTTCGACAATCTTTATGATCATATTCCTCGTGATACTGCTCATTCCTTCTGCAGGGATGCTGGTTTTCGGTCCTTCCGAATCCGAGAACGGGGAAGAGCTTGTCATGCCTGTTATATACAGCGAAGAAGAGGGTTTTAACAGAAATTATCTTCAGCAGTTAAGCGATGTGTTCGAGAGCAGGTTTGCTTTAAGAAAACAGATGGTTACCGGATATTCACTCCTTACCGGCAGGCTGTTCGGAACATCTTCACAAAGCACAGTGATCACGGGAACATCAGGCTGGCTTTACTATACCGATACACTCGGGGATTACCGGCGTACGAACATCATGTCACAAAGACAGATAAATAACTGCGTCAGGAACCTGTATCTTGTAAACGAATACTGCATTGATAACGGAATCGGTTTTCTTTTTGTGATCGCGCCTAATAAGAACAGTATATATCCCGAATATATGCCTTATTACTATCCGCAGGGAACGGGTGAGACCAATGAGATTCTCATAACAGATGCGCTGACGGAACAGGGCATTCCTCACATATATCCGTTTGGCGTATTCTCTGAGGCAGACGGTATTTATTACTTTGAAAGAGATTCTCATTGGAATGACATGGGGGCCGCCATGGTGGCGAACGAGATACTGAATATGCTCGGCATTCCTCATACGGATTACCGGTACGAGCCGTATTCGATACAGAAGATCCACAGCGGGGACCTGGAGCAGATGATATATCCCGAGGCTGTAGAGCCTGAAGAGGACTGTGTTTTTGATAATGCGCCTTCGTTCTCATACGATCAGCCTGTGGAGAGCAATTTTGAATACAGGATCAGTACAACGGGGGAAGGTCAGGAGAACCTTCTTATGTACAGGGATTCGTTCGGAAGCTCGCTTGTTCCGTTCTTCTCGGAAGCTTTTGCTCATTCTTTCTTCTCCAGATCGAATTCCTGCCAGATTAGTGATATAACAGCACGCACGCCCGATATCCTGATCATCGAGAAGGCTGAGCGGTTCCTGTCCCAGCTGTGTACATCCCCGTCCAGGATACCCGCGCCGTTAAGAACTCTTGACCCGCTCGCTGTCGAGATTGACGTTCCTGACCTTAATGCGGCCGCTGCAGGTGAATATATTACCGTAACCGGAACCTTGCCTGAAGGATCATGGGAAGATGATTCGATCATATATATCGTCTGCGGAGACCTGTGCTATGAAGCCAGTCCTTATTCCGTAATTGATACGGGCGAAGAAGGTTTTACGGCTCTCCTTGAAAAAAATGACGTTTCGACGGATAATATTAAGGTTTTTATTGACTGATCTATCTGAAAGGACTGTAAATATGAAGAAAAAGACCATTATCATTACGGTTGCTGTCGCAGCTGCATTATGCCTTGCCGGATGCGGCGGCAAGAAACAGGATTCATCAACGGAATCCTCGGAAGAACAGAGCGTCACAGAGACGACTGTTGAGGAGACGTCTCAGGAGACAGAGGAGAGCGCTCCTTCCGACACAGAGGTTACCGAGACAAGTGAAGAAGTTCACGGCGAGATCGAGAACCCCGGACAGGTCCCTCAGCCCGGAGATATCTTCAACGGTCATACTGTCGACCATACTGAAGATCAGCCTGATTGTGATGACGGATCGCACGGAACGATCTGGATCTTCTACACGGATATAGACGATATCGATTATTACGTATATTAATCAAGCAGGAGTTTGCTCATGTATAAAAAAGTTACCGGTGACATGAATTTTACGGAAAGGGAAAAGGAAGTCCTTTCTTTCTGGAAGGACCGCGATATCTACAAAAGATCGCTGAAGCCCGCTAAGGACGGATCTCCGACATTTACACTTTATGACGGTCCTCCGACGGCAAACGGCAAGCCTCATATCGGTCATATCAAGACCCGTGTCATAAAGGATGTCATTCCCAGATACCATTCCATGAAGGGCGAATCAGTCTCTTTTAAGGCAGGCTGGGATACACACGGCCTTCCCGTAGAATTGGAAGTCGAGAAGTCGCTCGGCATAAACGGTAAACCTCAGATCGAATCATACGGTGTCGAGCCTTTCATAAAGAAGTGCAAGGAGTCCGTATGGACATATAAGGATCAGTGGGAGCATATGAGCGACCGTGTCGGTTTCTGGGCCGATATGGAAAACCCTTATGTAACTTATGATAATAACTATATAGAGTCCGAGTGGTGGGCTTTGAAGACCATGTGGGAAAAGGATCTCCTTTACAAGGGCCACAAGATCGTTCCTTACTGCCCCCGATGCGGAACCGCGCTTTCTTCACACGAGGTAGCACAGGGATACAAGACCGTAAAGGAGAGATCGGCGGTCGTAAGATTCAAGATCGTCGATGAGGATGCATATTTCCTTGCATGGACGACAACGCCTTGGACTTTGCCTTCCAACGTTGCTCTGTGTCTTAATCCTGATTCCGAATATGCCAAGGTTAAGGCTAATGACGGCTATACATACTATATGGCTGTCGCTCTTCTTGATACCGTACTCGGCAAGCTCGCAACAGAAGAGACAAAGGCTTATGAGATCCTCGAAAGATATAAGGGCACCGATCTTAAGGGTAAGGCTTACGAGCCTCTGTTCGAGTGCTCCGGCATCGAGGCCTCTAATCAGAAGAAAAAAGCTCATTATGCCGTATGCGATAACTATGTAACGATGGAGGACGGTACCGGTATCGTTCATATCGCACCCGCATTCGGTGAAGATGACGCGAGAGTAGGAAGAGACAACGATCTTCCTATGATCCAGTTCGTAGATACAAGGGGAAACATGACAGAGCAGACCCCTTTTGCAGGCCTGTTTGTTAAGGATGCCGATCCCGAAGTCCTCAAGAACCTTGATGCAAGGGGACTGCTTTATTCCGCTCCTAAGTTCGAGCATGAGTATCCTTTCTGCTGGAGATGCGATACTCCTCTTATCTACTTTGCAAGATCCACATGGTTCATCGCGATGAGCAAGAAGAGGGATGAGCTCCTTGCTTCGAATAATATGGTCAACTGGTATCCTGAAACCATCAGGGACGGCCGTATGGGCGACTTCTTGAGAAATGTCATCGACTGGGGCATCTCGCGTGAAAGATACTGGGGTACGCCTCTTCCGGTATGGGAGTGCGGCTGCGGACACCGCCACTGCATCGGTTCCATTGAGGAACTGAAGAGCATGAGCGATGACTGCCCTGATGATATCGAGCTTCACAAGCCTTATGTTGACAACGTACACATCAAGTGTCCCGAGTGCGGCGGCCTTATGACCCGTGTGCCTGAAGTTATCGACTGCTGGTTTGATTCCGGTTCCATGCCTTTTGCCCAGTATCACTATCCTTTCGAGAATAAGGAGTTCTTCGAGTCGCATTATCCCTGCGATTTCATCTCCGAGGCTCTGGACCAGACAAGAGGATGGTTCTATTCATTGCTCGCAATCAGCACGGTTCTGTTCGGCAGAAGCCCGTTCAAGAACTGTATCGTAATGGGTCTTGTTCAGGATAAGGACGGAAAGAAGATGAGCAAGCACTTGGGCAACGTAGTTGACCCGTGGGATATTCTCGAGAAGCAGGGTGCAGATGCCGCCAGATGGTATTTCTATTCCGCCAACCAGCCCTGGCTTCCTTCCAGATTCTCCGATGATGCCGTTAATGACGGTATCAAGAAGTTCATGCGTCCTTTCTGGAATACATATTCATTCTATGTGATGTATGCGGATATCGATGAATTCGATCCCAATAAGTACACGTTGGATACGGATGATCTGTGTGTTATGGATAAGTGGATATTGAGCAGGCTCAATTCCCTTGTCAGGGATGTTAATGCAAAGATGGATGCATATGATATCTCCGCTTCGGCAAGGATGATCCAGGATTTTACCGAGGATCTTTCCAACTGGTATGTAAGACTCAACCGTGACCGTTTCTGGGCAGGTGACATGAACAAGGACAAGATCGATGCGTTTATGACGCTTTATACCGTTCTCGAGACGCTGACAAGGCTCGCCGCTCCGTTTGTTCCGTTTATCTGCGAGCAGATCTATCAGAACATCGTAAGGTCCGTAGATCCCGATGCGCCTGAATCCGTGCATCTGTGTTCTTATCCGGTTTGCAACGAAGCCCTGATCAATACGGCTATCGAGAAGGAGATGGATCTTGCGTCAAAGATCATAAACATGGGAAGATCCGCAAGAGAAGCATCTTCAATGAAGATCCGTCAGCCTTTGTCTCATATCTATGTCGTAGCTGATACGGAACTGTCGGATGAGTACAAGAAACTCGTGACCGTTGAGCTCAACGTAAGGAATTTTGAAGTGCTTAAAGATGCATCTTCGCTTATGGATTTCTCATTCAAGCCCCAGCTTCGTACCTGCGGCAGGAAATTCGGAAAGCTTCTCAATTCCGCTAAGGAAGTCATCGCAGCTCTTCCGGGCAAGGATACGATGAAAGCCCTTGAGGAAGGACCCGTAACTATCTCGGTTGAAGGCGAGGACTTCGAGATGACGAAGGATGATTTCATCGTAGAGACCGTTCAGCCGGAAGGTCTTTCAACCATTGAGGACAACGGCATAACAGTTTCACTTGATACGAAGCTTACCGAGGATCTTATCACTGACGGATTTGTCCGCGAGATGATCTCCAAGATACAGAATCTCCGTAAGGAAGCAGGTCTTGAGGTAACTGACAGGATCATTCTCTCGTATGAAGGCAACGACAAGCTGGCTTCCGTTATTGAGCAGAAGAAGGATTATATTGCATCCGAAGTCCTTGCTGTCGAAGTAAGATCAGGCAATGACGGTTTTGCCAAGGAGCTTGACATAAACGGCGAGAAGATAACATTCGCTGTTAAGAAGGCAGAATAACGGATGCTGATACAGATATTGAGAAACGCCGGCAATTATACCGTGCCGCAGCTCATCCTTATGGTTGTGGTGATGCTTTTTGCGCTGACGATCTCGTTCTCTTTTCACGAATTCATGCATGCCGTTACGGCCGACTGGCTCGGAGATGATACTCCGAGACTGCTCGGCCGTGTTACTTTGAATCCCATGGCTCATCTTGACCCGGTGGGTACGCTGCTGCTCCTCGTTGCAGGCTTCGGCTGGGGCAAACCCGTATCTTATAACCCCAATAAGCTCACCCGTTTTAAGAGCAAGAGACTCATGAACATCATGGTAAGTCTTGCGGGCGTAACAGGCAATCTCTTCGTAGCCCTGATCTCAATGATAATAATCTCGGTCATAATGAGGACTACGGGATTTGCTACAAGAAATCCCGTAAGTGAGGCTCTTTATTATGTATCTGCTGGTCTTATCGGAGGTTACGGCGTACCGCCTTATGCTGCGGTATTCTGTTTTCTCTTTTACTATACTTTTTTGTTCTCCATGGGATTGTTTGCCTTTAATCTGATTCCCATCCCGCCCCTTGACGGTTATCACGTGATCGAACATCTTCTGCCTTACAAGGTAATGTATTCCGAAGGATTCCGTAACTTTACCAGATACGGTCCGATGGTCCTTATGTTCCTGATACTCATAGGCAATTTCGGGAGTTTTGATATTTTGGGTACGGTCATGTCACTGATCCAGATGCCGTTCATATTCGTCATCAATATTATTGCCGGCCTCATCGGTATCGGAGGCTGATCAGAACAGATAATGAGTGAAGTTAACGTACATCCTAATCTTCACATAAGGGAATTCGAAGGTCCTTTGGACCTTCTTTATTCTTTGATAACCAAGAATGACATAGATATCTTTGATATACCCATCTCTGAGATAACGGAGATGTATATGGACTATCTTGAACGCATGAAGAGTCTGGATATGGAGATCGCTTCCGAATTCATCGTAATGGCGGCGACGCTTATCCACATAAAATCCAGGATAATGCTTCCTTCAAAAGCCGATCTTGCATCAGGCGAGAATGAGGAGGATCCGAGGGAGGAACTTGTAATATCTCTTCTGCGCTACAAAAGATGCAAGATGCTTGCAGGTGAACTGCGCAAGAGAAATGAGCTTTACAGGGACTGTTATTACAGAGTGCCTGCAACTGCAAAGGAGATGGAGGTCGACATTGTGTATCCTCCTCAGGAATTCGTTCCGTCCGAATTCGAGAAGGCGATCGACAATATCTGTAAGAGAAACGAGGTCAGGTTTGCCGATATATCGGCGAAGATCACGCATATCCTTAAAAGGGACAAACTGTCCGTGCGCGAAAGGATGAAGAGTGTCTGGCTCAAGATATCGGGAAGGGGAAAGATATTCTTTCATGAGCTTTTCGAAGGAGGAAAGGCGGATAAGACCGACAAGGTGGTAAGTTTCCTGGCTGTGCTCGAACTGCTCCGCAATAACAGGATCGATGCAACACAGAAAAAGCCTTTTGATGTGATACTCATTGAGGAGAAGGGAAAAGCAAAGTAATGGAACAGGATGAATTCAGATTAAGTTTTCAGGAATTGTCTCCTGCATGTGAAGCGATCTTGTTCGCATCGGGATCCCCGGTGGCTTCCGAACGGATGGCTGAGATCCTTAATATTGACCGGAAAGCAGTCGATGAAGTCATGGATAAGCTTATCCTGGAGTACGAAAGTGACCCGTGGGGAGGCCTTATGGTGCGCCGGATCGAGAATTCATACGTTATGTCGACCAAACCCGGAATGAAGAAAGTTCTTGAGAGGATGTTCTCTCCAAAGATGCATCCGCCATTGTCACAGGCATCGTACGAGACCCTTGCGGTGATCGCATATAATCAGCCTGTTACAAGGGCGCAGGTAGAGGCGGTAAGAGGTGTGTCATCGGATTCCATAATATCGCGACTGCTCGACAGGGGATGGGTGGAAGAATGCGGCAATCTCGATGCCCCCGGAAGACCGTCACTGTTCAGGACAACTGACCAGTTCCTTATGGAATTCGGTATCTCGTCCGTTGACGAACTGCCTTCCATGGAACTTATGTCTTATCAGACAATAAGGGATCTCGAGGAATCCCTCCAGAAGGCCGCGGGCAATGATGACCGTCAGATAACTATAGAGGGATACATGAGGGATAATCAGGAATCCGGGAAGGAAGAAGGGGAAGATGGAGAGCATAATTGAGCTTATCGGCGAACGGCTCCCTTCGATGAGCAAGGGCCACAAAGCGATCGCCAAATATATAATCGAAAGCTACGATAAAGCTGCATATATGACAGCTGCAAGACTCGGTGAAGAGACAGGAGTCTCTGAATCAACGGTGGTAAGATTTACGACTGAACTCGGCTTCGACGGATATCCTCATTTCCAGTCCGTGCTGAAAGAGGAACTTAAATCGAAGCTCACATCTGTTCAAAGGCTTGAATACACCGAGAGGTTCGACGACGATGCCAGTGCCGTAAGAGATATCATGAAATCAGACATGGATAATCTCAAGGAGACTATAGCGGGACTTGACGATAATGAGATGGAGAGAGCCGTAGATGCCATACTCGGCGCCCGTAAGATCTATATCATGGGACTGCGCTCGAGTGCTCCGCTGTCTGCGTTTATGCATTTTTACATGACATTGCTGTTTGATGATGTCGTCCACATCCACAGTAACAGTACAAATGAGGTGTTCGAACAGATAATGCCTATAAGTTCCGGTGATGTAATGATAGGCATATCATTTCCGAGATATTCCCAGAGAACCGTTAATTCGATGGAATATGCCAAGAAGAAGGGAGCGACGGTGCTGGCTATAACCGATAAGGATAATACTGCCATGACTGAATATGCTGATATCAAACTGTTCGCAAAATCGTCGATGGCTTCATTCGTCGATTCGCTTTCTGCTCCTTTGTCACTGATAAATGCTCTTCTTGTAACACTCGGAATGAGGAGAAGAGATCATATAAAGAACTCATTCGAATCACTTGAGATCCTGTGGTCACAGTACCAGGTTTATAACGGCGGAAAAGATCAGGCTGACAGATCAAATACGGAGGTTAACAACAATGAATGACAATGTTTATCAGATCGCCATCGACGGCCCTTCCGGATCGGGCAAATCAACGCTCGCCAAGGGCGCTGCGGAAAAACTCGGCATAATGTACCTTGATACGGGCGCCATGTACCGCACATGCGCTCTTTGCGCGATCAAGAGCGGTATCGACCCCAAGGACGAAGAAGCCGTCAAGGATATGCTCGGGTCAATGGATCTTAAGATAAAGTTCGAAGACGGTATCCAGCATATGCTGCTGAACGGCGAAGACGTAACCGGTTCCATCAGGACCCCGGAGGTTTCCATGGCCGCTTCCGCCATAAGCGCTCTCCCTGTAATACGGACCGCGATGGTCGACATGCAGAGGAAGATAGCGGCAGATCAGAGCTTTGTTGTAGACGGTCGTGATATCGGATCAGTTGTACTGCCGGATGCGCGTTATAAATTCTTCCTTACAGCATCGAGTGAAGCCCGTGCGAAAAGAAGATGTCTTGAACTTGAGCAGAAGGGAACACCCCAGGCTTATGAAGACGTACTCAAGGACATTATCCAAAGAGATAAGCAGGACAGCGAACGTGCCGCATCCCCTTTGGTCAAGGTTGATGATGCAATACTGATCGATACTTCCGATATCGGTATCGAAGAGACGCTTGAACTGCTGCTCAGCTATATAAAAGAGTAAATCGATGAAAGTTATCATGGCAAAATCCGCAGGTTTCTGCTTCGGTGTGAAGAATGCCGTAGCTAAAGCCTATGAGATGGTCAGCAAACGCCAAGACGGGGATAATCTCGTCATGTTGGGGGAGCTTGTTCATAATGACAAGGTAACTTCAGAACTCATCGATAACGGTTTTTGCATAATCGACAGGGCAGAGGATGTCCCGTCAGGCAGCAAGGTCATAATAAGGGCGCACGGAGTAACTCCGCAGCAAAAGGAGATCCTTGCCTCCAAGGGTGTTGAGATCTACGACATGACGTGTCCTTTTGTCGGCAAGATCCATAAGATAGTTAAGGAAGAGGCTTTGTCGGGTAATTCGATCATCCTTACCGGTACTCCCGGACATCCTGAAGTAGAGGGGATCAGGGGGGAAGCTCAGGAGAACGTCCGGGTGATAAGTTCGGCCGGCGAGCTTGCCGATATCGATATCCATCCCGGTAAGACAGTCCTGATATCACAGACAACTTTTTCGACTTCCGAATTTTCAGAGATTTGTGCAATTATTAAAAATAAAATTGCAAATGACAAGATTTTTGATACAATATGTAATACGACTGTCGCGAGGCAGAGTGAAGTCTTGAGGATAGCGGAGCAGGTCGATGCGATGATAATCATCGGATCGGCTCACAGTTCCAATACCAAGAAGCTTTATGAAGCTGCAGCCAGTCGCTGTTGTAGAACGTTCCTTGTGAATGATGCCGATGATGTCAGAAGGTTTATTGCTGAAGGCAGGCTCAAGCAGACGGATACGGTAGGCGTTACAGCCGGAGCATCTACACCGGAAGCAATTATTTTGGAGGTTGTTCAGACAATGGACGAGAACGAGAAGGAAATTCTGGCGGATCAGGAACAGACTGATACAAATTTTGCGGAGTATGTCGAGAATATTCCCCAGCTTAGAAGAAACGCTGTTGTGAAGGGAGTTATAACTTCGGCTGACGCTGATTATGTGTATGTTGATGTCCGTGACAAGTCCGACGGTAAGATCCCCCTTCGCGAGTTCGCAGGCGATGCAGACTTCAATCTTGAAGAAGCAGTCGCAAACAAGCAGGAAGTAACAGTCGTAGTTAAGAGCATCAAGAATACCGATCAGGGCAAGGAGATCATCCTCTCGAAGTCGGCTCTTGACTTTGAGAAGAATAAGCAGGCGCTTCAGGAAGCTTATGAGAATAAGACGACCATAACGGCTGTTATCACCGGAACTGTTAAAGACGGCGTTATTGCAAACTACGGCGGAATCGATATCTATATTCACAAGACACAGATCAAGATGGGTGAGGTCAAGGATCTTGAAGCTCTTAAGGGCGAATCCATTGAACTTCTCATCACAAAGTTCGATACCGAGAAGCACAGACTCAGGGTTTCCGGTTCCCACCGTCAGATCCTTGTTCAGGAAAGACGCGCTAAGGAAGATGAGGTCTGGAACAATATCGAGATCGGCAAGCATTATAAGGGTATCGTAAGATCTCTTCCCGCATTCGGTGCGTTTGTCGATATCGGCGGTGTTGACGGACTCGTTCATATTACCGAACTTTCATGGAAGCGCATTGCGAAGCCTTCGGATGTTCTTTCTATCGGTCAGGAAGTAGATGTTTACGTAAAGAACTTCGATAAGGAAACAAAGAAGATCTCTCTCGGATATAAGAAGGAAGAAGATGATCCTTTTTATAACATCGAAGAGAGGATCCCTGTCGGTGCCATCGTTAAGGGTACCGTTGTCAGGATCACTGACTTTGGCGCATTTGTTCAGCTTGAGCCTGACCTTGATGCTCTTTGCCATGTGTCACAGATCTCAAATGTAAGGCTTAAGAGCCCTGCTGATGTTCTTTCCGTTGGTCAGGAAGTTACCGCAAGAGTAACCAATATCAAGACCGCAGAGAGAAAGATATCCATTTCCATCAGAGACGTTGAGCCTATCGATCCTGAAGGTGACGATATCTATGCCGTAAGTGATACGGAGGATGAGGCTGCTGCTGCAGAAGTTCCTGCCGAGACTCCGGCTGAAGAGTCTGAAGAGTAATAATTACTGTTCTTGTATCATAAAGGGGCTGTCTCAAGTGACAGCCCCTTTCTTTTGCGTAAAAAACTAATAAACAAAGGCTGTCACTAATGACAGCCTCTGCTTTGCAAATGCCCGTATAAGGATGATTACTGTTTTGCAGCGAGAAGATCCTTGATCTCGGTAAGAAGCTTGACTTCCTCAGAAGGTTCAGCGGGTGCAGCTTCTTCCTCTTGCTTTTCTTTCTTAAGCTTTGCAGCAGCAATTGCAGCTGCCTTTGCTGTAGCTGTGTTGATAGCCTTGAGCAGAAGGAAAAGTATAAGAGCTATGATAAGGAAGTTGATTACGGAAGAAATGAATGCGCCGTAGTTAAACTCACAACCCTTAATAGTGAATGTACCGGCAACAGTCTGAATGACACCGTTCTCATCCTTCTGCGCGCCGCCTGTGGCAAGACCGATGAGAGGTGTGATGAAGTTGTCTGTCAAAGATGTGACGATAGCTCCAAATGCGCTACCGATGATGACACCGACTGCCATGTCCATCACATTGCCCTTTAAAGCAAACTCTTTAAATTCGGATAATAAGCTCATAAGTTACCTCCAGTGTATTCGAAAGATAAAATAATTTTATAAAAAATGCACATATAAAGTGTGACGTTCGGTTTACAACTCTATGAAAAATAAATAAAATATATAGAAATAAGCGGAGGTAATTATGGCAGATGTAAAGTATAAGCGCATTCTTTTGAAGATATCGGGAGAGGCGCTCGCAGGTGAGAACAAAGTCGGAATAGACGATAACGTCGTAAACAAGATCACTAGCAAGATCAAAGAAGTAGCCGATATGGGCGTTGAGGTAGGCGTTGTTGTCGGCGGCGGCAATTTCTGGAGAGGAAGATCTTCGGAGCATATGGACAGGATCACAGCTGATCATATGGGCATGCTCGCAACTTTGATGAATGCATTGGCTTTATCGGATTCTCTGGAACATCTCGGAGCCGTTACAAGAGTATTGTCTGCGGTCGAGGTCAGGCAGATGGCCGAGCCTTATATCAGGAAGCGTGCAATGCGCCATCTTGAGAAAGGACGTATCGTAATCTTTGCCTGCGGAACCGGTAATCCTTATTTCTCTACTGATACCGGAGCTGCGCTGAGGGCTACCGAGATCGGCGCCGATATCTTCATGAAGGCTACTATGGTTGACGGAGTCTATGATAAGGATCCCAATAAATACAGTGATGCCGTAAGATATGAGAAGGTTACCCATGATGAGGTGCTGAGCTCCAATCTTAAAGTCATGGATGCAACCGCTGCTGCTTTGTGCAGGGACAATCACACTAAGATCTATGTATTCTCCTTGGAAGATCCCGAGAATATCGTCAGAGTCGTAAAAGGCGAGAATATCGGTACTCTGGTCGAATGATCCTTAAATAAACGGAGGTATTGAATATGATGATAGAGATCACCAAAGCTGATTATGAGAAGGTTGAGAATAAGATGCAGAAATCTGTCGATAACCTTCAGGAGAATTTTAATGCCATAAGAGCAGGACGTGCGAATCCGCATGTTCTCGATAAGATCAACATCGATTATTACGGATCACCCGCGCCTATCAACACGGTTGCCAACATTCAGGTTCCCGAGGCCCGCATGATCACGATCACTCCCTGGGATCCTTCGACATTAAAGGCTATCGAGAAGGCAATACAGTCATCTGATCTGGGGATCAATCCCAATAACGACGGCAAGATGTTAAGGCTTCTTTTCCCGATGCTGACCGAGGAGAGACGTAAGGATCTTGTAAAGCAGGTCAAGACTTACGGTGAGGAAGCAAAAGTCGTAATCAGGAATAACAGACGTGAGTTCATTGATAAGATGAGAGCTTCCAATAAGAAGAAGGAACTTACGGATGATTCGCTGAAGGAATACGAGGAAGAAGTCCAGAAGATCACCGACAGATACATCAAGATCGTTGATGATGCCTGTGCTAAGAAAGAAAAGGAATTGATGGAGATCTGATGGCCGCATCGTCTGACAAGAAATCTTATGATACAACGGGGCTTAAAGTCCCCGTTTCTTTAGGTGTCATAATGGACGGCAACGGCAGATGGGCTAAGAAGAGATTTCTTCCGCGCAGTGCAGGTCACAGAGCCGGTGCCGAGAATCTGAAGGAATTATGCCGCAACTGCGGAAGATACGGCGTAAAGTACCTTACCGTTTATGCTTTTTCCACCGAGAACTGGTCCAGACCCGAGGATGAGGTTCATAAGCTGATGGATCTGTTTGTCGAATTCTTTGAGAAGTATGATCCGGAACTTGAAGAAGAGGGTATACGTGTAAGGTTCACGGGGGATATAGAATCTCTTCCCGAACGGATAAAGAAGGTTTGTCATGAAGGTGAAGAACGTTCAAAGAACAGACCTAAGATGCAGCTCATTGTTGCTTTTAATTACGGAGGAAGAAGAGAGATCGAATATGCGGCCCGGCGCATTGCCGGTTTGGTCAAGGAAGGCAAGGTTGAACCACAGGATATTACAGAACAGATGATCTCTGATAATATGTATCTTCCTGACGTGCCTGATCCCGAACTGATAATCAGACCGTCCGGCGAGATGAGGATATCGAATTTCCTTCTTTGGGAATGTGCTTATTCCGAATTTTGGGTGTCTGATACGTTATGGCCCGACTTCGGATATGATGAGCTCACAAGGGCTTTTAGGGATTATGCAGGCAGGGACAGGAGATTCGGCGGCCTTTCATCGAAGGAGGCAAAGACTTGAGACAGAGGATAATCACAGGCGTAGTCTTTACTCTTGCGGTCCTTTTGTTCGTCATACCGGCATATTGGGTTCCGCCGATAATGCTCGCGTTTGGTATCCTTGTTGGTTCCGTATCGATGTATGAGCTTATATCCGCGTTCAAGAAGGGCGGTTATGAACCGAACGGATTTCTTGTTGCGATCGGCGGCATAATTGCGATACTTATAACTGTAGTGACTTATCTTCAAAAGACGGATTTTATCGTAGCTCTTGCTTTTTATCTGCTGATAATGATCCCGTACTGTCTTGCCTGCGGCGTGCTCACTTCCGTTATCGACAAGGCAAACCATCTCGGCAATGGCGTGGTTACCGCAGTTACGGTGCTTTATGTCACGTTTCCTCTGTTCTGCCTTACGGTCTTGTCAACACTCGTTGCAAAGGGCTGGTTCTATATGATCCCGGCACTGTTTGCAGCATGGGTCTCCGACGTATGCGCCTATTTTGTCGGCGTGACACTGGGAAAACACAAGATCGTCCCCCATTTGAGCCCGAAGAAGACATGGGAAGGCTGCATCGGCGGCGCAGTCGGATGTGCTGCGGTCATTATGGTATATTTCGGCATCCTTCATGCAACCGGAGTGTTCATGACATCTGTGAATATCGGAGTGTATTGCTTCATGACTTTTATCCTCGGGTTCATGATGTCGGTTATGAGTCAGCTCGGCGACTGGCTCGCTTCACTCATCAAGAGAAAGTGCGGGATCAAGGATTACGGGAATATTTTCCCGGGACACGGCGGCATGCTCGACCGCTTTGACAGCGCTTTCTTTACAATACCGATGGGTGTCCTTCTTGCACTCATCTCCGTACTGCTCATGTAATTTATCGAAAAGGTTGTGTGTGGATGATCCTATGAGAAGATTAGCTGTTTTGGGTTCGACGGGTTCCATTGGGACACAGACTCTCGAAGTCGTCAGAAGAAATCCTTCGGATTTTGAAGTCGTGTCATTGACCTGCGGTTCGAATATCGATCTGTTATTCGAACAGATAACCGAATTCTCGCCTCTTGCGGTATCCGTTTATGACGAGGATAAGGCGATAGAGCTTAAAAACCGTCTTAAGACACATCCGCAGATCAGTGTCGATGTCTATTACGGCGAACAGGGCGATGTTACATGCGCCCTGCTGCCTGAGGCTGATACCGTTCTTGGCGCAATAGTCGGTGTCGCGGGATTAAAGCCTGTTTATGAGGCGGTCAAAGCAGGGAAGGACATAGCTCTTGCCAACAAGGAAACACTTGTTGCGGGCGGTGATATCATAATGCCTCTGGTAAAGCAGACAGGTGTCTCGCTTCTGCCTGTCGATTCCGAACACTGTGCCATATGGCAGTGCCTGTGGGGCGAACGCAAGGATAATCTCGACCGTATACTGATCACCGCATCAGGAGGTCCGTTCAGAGGTTATTCAAGGGAGCAGCTTGCAGATGTGACAGTCGAGAGGGCGCTTGCCCATCCTACATGGAAGATGGGCGGTAAGATAACGATCGACTCTTCGACAATGATGAATAAGGGCCTTGAAGTGATCGAAGCGTCTCATCTTTTCGATATAAGCGTGGATAAGATCGATGTAGTAGTACACCCTCAAAGTGTGGTGCATTCCATGATAAGGCTTAAAGACGGCTCGGTGCTGGCACAGATGGGAAAGCCTTCAATGATACTTCCGATCATGGTGGCGCTTTACTATCCCGACAGAGGACAGATGCTCCTGGAGGAGTTTGATCCTTTTACGGCTCCCTGCAACTGTCTTACATTTGAAAGATGTGATACCGGGGTATTCGGACTTCTGGATCTTGCTTATGATGCGGGAAGGAAGAAAGGACTTCTGCCGTCTGTCATGAATGCGGCAAATGAAGCTGCCGTCGGAGCTTTCCTTGAGGGTAAGATAGCTTTTCTTGATATCGAGAATACCGTAAGGAAAGTATATGAAGAGTATGAACCCCGCAACACAAAGGAATTCGGGATCGATGATGTACTCGGTGCAAGCGCTGAGGCGTTTGCGCGTGCAAAGGAGCTGCTTGGATTATGAGCATATGGAGTATAGTTGTTGCCCTGATAATACTGGGACTTCTCGTTACGATCCACGAACTGGGTCATTTCTGGGTTGCGAGACTTCTTAAGATAAGGGCGTTCGAGGTCTCCATATTCGTCGGACCGAAGCTTGTCGACTGGCGTAAGAATGATGTCGAATACACCATAAGAGCGCTGCCGTTCGGCGCATATGTCAGGTTTACGGAGATGGATGAGAACGGCAATGCCGTAGTGTCAGATGATCCTGATCTCCTGATCAATTCACCGAGGTGGAAGAGGCTTATCGTTGCGCTTGCAGGGCCCTTCATGAATATGATCCTCGGGATCGTCTTATTTGCGGTCATCTATTGTTCGTTAGGGTTTACATCACTTGATATCGGAGCCGTGATCCCCGATTCACAGCTTGAACAGACGATCATAACAGAGCAGACCCCTTTTGAGATCGGTGATACGATAGTAAAGATCAACGGCAGCAGGGTTGAGACATACCTTGATTATTATTACATGATCGAGAATGATATCTCCGAAGCTGATAACGTTACTCTTACCATGAGATCACGTGATACAGGCGATACCTATGAACTTACATTGGTCCCGCAGATCGGTGAACGTCCCATGCTCGGTGTTACTCATTATGCACAGATCGATGAGAAGTATAACGGGTGGGAGATCTATTCGGTATCGGATTATCAGAATAACGGAAACCCGATCCTCAGGGTCGGTGATTACCTTACGAAGGTTGACGGCAAGAGTGTTGCCGATGAGGATTTTGACGAGTATTTCAGTTCATTGACTGATGGTGATACCATGCGTCTTACCTATATAAGGAACGGAGTCGAGTATGAGGAAGACTGCGTCAAGACCATGATGCTCACGACCAACCTGAGAGGCATAATCCTATTTGCTTATGACGTTGAAGATCCGGCTTCCTTCTTCGGAGCGCTTAAGACTGCTGCGTTGATGCCGTACACGATCGTAAATGTCAGTGTCAGGTCGATCGGTCAGGTGTTTAAGGGCGAAGAGGAGGTCTATAACATGGTCTCAGGACCGGTCGGCATGACAAGCGTGGTGTCAGACGTGGTAGACGATGTAGATGATTCATGGACCGATAAACTTATAAGCGTAGTCCAGATCGCGGGTATCATATCCATCGGCCTTATGTTTACGAATCTTCTCCCGATACCGGGTCTTGACGGCATTCAGGTGATACTCATCATAGTCGAGATGATAATCGGACATCCCTTGTCAAAGAAGAGCGAGAATGTACTCAATGTCGTCGGTTTTGTTCTTCTGATCTGTCTTGTGGTATTTGCATTTGCATCGGATATAATCAGGATAATACTGGAATAGTGAGGCGGGAGGCAATATGAGTAAAAATCTTATCGCAGTGATAGATATCGGATCGCTTACGGCCCGTCTTAAGATATATGAGATAGGCAATAACGGAGTGCCTAAGGAGATCGAGACCGTAAGGATGTTTACGTCTCTCGGAACAAGAAGTTACCTGGCTGGCATGGTCGAACCCGAGCAGCTTGAGGAGATCTGCGACTGCTTAAGATCATTCGATATCAAGTGCAAGGAATACCGTATATCCAGAGTCATTTGCGTTGCGACTTCTGCATTAAGGGATGCGAGGAACAGGGATGTCATTATAGAACAGATAAGGATAAGGACCGGCTTCAGGATTGAAGTCCTCGACAATTCCATGGAGAGGTTCTATCAGAACATGGCCGTCCGCGAGCGAATGCCCGAGTTTAAGGATCTTATCAAAGAGGGAACGATGATACTTGATATCGGCGCGAACTCTCTGCAGGCAACCGTTTACGATAAATCTGATTTTATCTTCTCTCAGAACATGGTCCTGGGTTCGCTCAGGATATACGAGATGCTGTCTGATCTTCAGTCCAAGACGACGCATTATGAGGATGTTCTTGCCGAGTTCATCGCTCAGGATCTTGAAGATTACCACTCCGTTGAGCCCAAGGGCATTGTCTATAAGAGCCTCGTTGCATTCGGAGGTGAACTGGGATTCATAAAGAAGCTGCTTAACCTTACGCCTAATGAGAATGCGGTATTGAGTAAGGCTGATTTTCTTAAGATATATGATTATCTGTTCAGGAACAGCCCTAAGGAGCTTTCACTCAATGATCACATACCGAGCCATATTGCTCCGCTGCTCCTGCCTTCAGCGATGATAATCAGGAATATGCTCGAGTATACGGGTGTCGATTCGGTATATCTGCCTCAGGCATCCCTGTCCGACGGAATAATATATAATCACTGCTTCAGATATTCGGGCTACAGACTCTCTTTGAACCCCGAGGATGATCTGGTAAGAGCGGCCCGCAACGTAGCGAAGCGATACAGATCAGACAAGAAACACATTGAGTTCGTTGAGAATACCGCCATGGAGATCTTTGACGCATCATCAAGATTTACCGGACTTGCGGGAAGGGACAGACTTTTATTGAAACTATCCGCCATCCTTCATGAGATCGGTAAATATGTTCATGCAAGAGCGCATAATGATGCGGCATATTCCCTGATCAAATATACGGATCTGATCGGCCTTAATGCTGATGAACTCGAGACGGTTGCTCTGATCGTAAGGCTTTACCCGGAGCAGAACCCTTATGAGAACTTCTATTATGAGAATCTTCCGCCCCACAAGAAGGTCCTTGTGTCAAAGCTCACTGCGATCCTCCGCATAGCTGATGCGCTGGATGCTTCTCATAAACAGAAGACAAAGAAGATGACGATCGTTCTTAATCCCGACAGTCTTCATATATCATGTCAGTCTGATGTGGATATGTCATTCGAGGCCTGGTCATTCGAGCACAGGAGCGGACTGTTCGAAGAGGTGATCGGAATAAGACCCGAGCTTCGCACAAGGAGGACATTGTAATATGGCTTCAAAATCTAAGAATTCCGGTAAGAAAAAGGCCCCTTCAAAGAAGTCTTCGTCGTCTTCGAAGACTGTAACGGTCAAGCTTAAGAAAGACTCCGGAAAGAAACCTTCCGATAAGTTCTATAACCGTGAATTGAGCTGGCTCGAATTCAACAACCGTATCCTGCACGAGGCGAGGGATACCAAGAATCCGTTGCTCGAGCGACTGAACTTCCTGTCTATCACGGCATCGAATCTCGATGAATTCTATATCGTAAGGGTTGCCTCATTAAGAGACATGCAGAGTGTTGATTTTGAGCAGCGTGATATTGCAGGTCTTACTGTCAATGAACAGCTCAGGAAGATCGATGAGAAGACGCGAGATCTTATGAGCCGCATGTATTCCACATACTCGAGATCTTTGGTGCCTTCTTTGCGACAGGAGAAGATAGTCATAATCGATTACGAAGAGCTTGATGAAATCTTAAGAGAAAGATGTGATGAGTACTTTAAGACGGAGATCTATCCGATCCTGACACCTATGGCTGTCGATCAGAGCCGTCCGTTTCCTCTGATCTATAACCGTATGCTCAATCTTTGCATCAGATTATCCGGCAAGGGGCTTTTGGCATCTCATAATAAGAGTGATGCAGGCGAGGACGTTTATGCGACTTTGCAGGTGCCGAATGTATTGCCCAGACTGTTCAAGCTTACCGGGTATGAAGGAGAGATCTATCTTGTCCCTATTGAGAGCATCATAAGAGCAAATCTTCATTTGCTTTTTACGAGCCAGAAGGTCCTCTCGAGCGGTTGTTACCGTGTTATGAGGAATGCCGATCTTGATATTGACGAGGATGAGGCTGAGGACCTGTTAAAAGAGATCGAGGAACAGGTACGCAAGAGAAGATACGGACAGATAATAAGACTTGAAGTTGAAGATGACATCGATCCCGAGATGCTGTCATACATAACAGATGAATTATCCGTGGACAAAGCTGATATCTTCAGCGTCGGCGGCCCGATCGATCTTACTTTCCTTTCAAAGATATCCGGAATGGTCGGTAAAGAGAATTATAAGCAATTAAGGTACCCTGAACACACGCCGGCAGCTCCGGCCATGTTCGATGAGTCGCTTGATAACATTTTCGAGCAGATAAAGAAGAAGGACAGGCTGGTCCATCATCCTTATGAAAGCTTTGAGCCCGTATTGGAACTTGTAAGACAGGCTGCAATAGATCCCCAGGTGCTCGCCATAAAGCAGACGCTTTACCGTGTGTCATCCGAATCCCCGATAATCGCTTCGCTGCTCGAGGCCGCGAGGAACGGAAAACAGGTTATGGTGCTCGTTGAACTCAAAGCAAGATTCGATGAGCAGAATAATATCAATTGGGCGAAGAAGCTTGAGGATGCGGGATGTCATGTAATCTACGGTCTCGTCGGACTTAAGACGCACAGCAAGATCACGCTCGTTGTCCGCAAGGAAGAGGACGGGATCAGACGTTATCTTCACCTGGCAACGGGAAACTATAACGATATCACTGCGCGTATCTATACCGATATCGGTCTGTTTACGGCATCCGAGAGTTTTGGTGAGGATGCATCAGAGTTCTTCAATATGCTCTCGGGATACTCGATACCGTCGACATGGCATAAACTCGTTGCTGCTCCCATCTGGATGAAGGATTATTTCGTAAGGAACATCAGAAGGGAAGCGGTATATGCATCCGAAGGCAAGCCGGCAAGGATCATAGCGAAGATAAATTCGCTTGTGGACGGGACCGTGATCAATGAGCTTTATAAAGCATCACAGGCAGGTGTTAAGATTGAACTGATCATAAGAGGTATCTGCTGTCTCAAGGCCGGTGTCCCGGGGCTTTCCGAGAACATTACCGTCAGGTCTATCACCGGGCGTTTCCTTGAGCATTCAAGGATATTCTATTTCCTTAATGAAGGAAATGAGGATATCTATCTCGCGTCAGCTGACTGGATGCCGAGAAACCTCGACAGACGCGTGGAATTGCTGTTCCCGGTTGAAGATCCGGACTGCAGGGCAAGAGTTATGGAGATACTCGAGATCGAACTTAATGATACTATCCGTGCAACGTATTTGTTTCCTGACGGTAACTACCATAAACTCGATCTTCGTGGTAAAGTTAAAGTCGACAGTCAGGAGGAGCTTATCAGGCTTGCAGATGAGGCGGTCGCCTCAAGGATGACAAAGACCGAGAAGCTTGCATTTGAACCGCAGGTAGCTCCTGACTGATATGACAGTAAGTGAGGCTATTATTTGATGAGTGTTGAATGTGAGATCTTTCCTTCCATAAACGAACCCGGCAGATACGATAAGATCTCTTACAAATATACGATTACCGGAAGAAACGGTGCAAGCGCTGAACTGATCAATTACGGTGCGCGAATATTCAGGCTGAATGTGCCTGATAATAAGGACGGGAAAACAGCTGATGTCGTGCTCGGAGTTAAGGATCTTGATGATTACCTTAAGGACGGAGCGAATCACGGTGCTGTAGTAGGAAGGTCTGCCAACAGGATAGGCGGAGCTAAGTTTACTCTTGACGGCGTTACTTATGAGCTTCCGGTTAATGACGGCCCCAATAATCTTCATACGGGCGATAAGGCATTCCAGTTTAAGTTCTGGGAAGGAAGGATACTTGACAGGGAAGAGGCGGATTCTTATATAAGAGCATCAGGTCTTCAGGGGCTTTGTGATGATGACAGTAAGAGACCGTATTCTGATGCGGTGCTTTTCTCCTGTAAAAGTGAAGACGGTGAGAACGGATTCCCGGGCAATCTTGATGCTGAGGTGTTATATGCATTCCTCGAAGATGATACTTTCCTGATCCTTTATAAGGGCGTATCAGACAAGAAGACTGTCTTTGCTCCTACAAATCATGCGTATTTTAACCTTAAGGGCCATAACAGAGGGTTTATCGGCAACGAGATCCTTACGGTAATGAGCGATCAGGTTACGTTGAAAGATGACACAAACTGTCCTGACGGTACATATCTTGATGTTGAAGGCACACCGTTTGATTTCAGAAACGGCGCACCCGTAAGTCAGGCTCTCGATCTTTCCCATCCGCAGATCGGTTTCTGCAAGGGACTGGATCAGAATTTCTGCCTTGCGAATGAAGGCCGTTACGAGAAGATTGCCGTTCTTCAGGAACAGGAAGCATCGCGTACCATGGAAGTCTGGACAGATATGCCCGGCATACAGTTCTATGCGGGCAATCATCTCGGAGGCGATGACAATAAGGATAATTCCTCATACCGTCCTTATGATGCATTGTGCCTTGAAGCGCAGATGTTCCCGAACTCCGTGAATATCCCGGGATTCGCTTCATCGCTGATCGATGCGGGGGAAGTTAAGTATCACGCCTGCGGATACCGTTTTTGCTGAGGTCTTTATGAAAAGGTTCTTATCCTGTATCCTTGTTTTTGCATTGATCTTATCTGTATCATCATGCAGTTCGTCTTCAAATGGCCGTTCTGCGCGTGGCATGGATGACGACGACTCTGAGTGGTCTCTCGATAAGAACCGTTCTCAAGAAGATGAAGAAGAGGACAGTGCCGTACCTGCTGATTATGCTCCCGATTTCTCATTTACGACTGTTGATCGTGACGGTGTGCAGTACGATGAAAGCATTTTCGCGGATTATGAGCTTACAATGATCAATTTCTGGGAGCCGTGGTGCGGTCCTTGTGTATCTGAGATTCCTGAGCTCGAAAGGCTTTATGAGGATTATTCGGGGCGGGGCTTTACTGTACTCGGAGTGTATGAGACAGAGGATATGGAATCTGATGTAGATGAGATCCTTGATGCAGCTGCGGTTGATTATCCCATACTTCATTATACCAGTGAGTTTGATCAGTTTAAGACAGGCTATGTGCCGACTACCATATTCGTAGACGGGGATGGACATGTAATTACACTGGATTCCGGTGAACAGTCTGTCATTGGTGCGCTTGATTATGAAAGCTGGTCTGAGATAATCGAAGACCTGCTGTAAGGTCATTTAAAGGCATACAATTCTTCACTGCACTTGAGACAATTTATTACTCTGATTATTGGTCTGATAATGACCCTTTAGGTAACGAATTATATATTAATGTCAGCTCTCTTAATAACCTGATCATCTTATATATGAGAATGCCAACGGAAGCTTGCTGATCCCCCGGAATGCGACTGTGCTCACATATGATCAGTATGTGAGCACAGTGAATATGTACAGGTTATATAATCCCAACAGCGGTGAACACTTCTATACATCAAGTAATGGTGAACGTGATCATCTGATAAGCCGCGGCTGGAACTACGAAGGCATCGGCTGGTACGGTACGGGTACCGGCCGTTGACGGTTAATACGTGTTATTGCCGAAGTCAGCAGGTGTAGCGATTCCTGTCGCAAGTGACTTTTGCTTAACGTATGCATAGAACTCCGCATATGTGGCATTGGCATAAGGATTAACAAACATGATTCCGATGCAGCATGCGCAGAATCCGAGAATGTACCAGCCGATGAAGGAGAGATGCATATAGAATGCTTTGCCTTTCTCTCCGTCCATAGTCCTCTTTGATATCTCGAACGCTCTTTCCGTAGAGATGTCGGGATTCTCTGCAAGGATATAGGGGACCATGTAGTAGGAATATGTCTTGATTATTCCGGGAATGATGAACAGCAGGGACCACAGCCAGATATAAAGATCATAGAAGAACATTGTCCTCATAGTGGAGCTGTAAGAGGAGAACATGCTGAACATATCTCCGATATCAGCCTTGCGGGTAATCCTTGCTTTGAGGAACATCTTCCTGAGACCTACCGTGATGATATTAAGCAAAAAGATGGTAAAGCAGATTGAAACTGCATACCCGATCAAACTGAATAACGGGTTCTTGGTTGATGACATCTCAGAGATCTCCTGAAGAGCGCGTTCGTAATCACCCCTCTCCATGAATCTCTGATAATCACCTGTGTCGACCGAAGCGCCGATATTGCTTATTCTGTTTGTGATCGTACTCGCTACTGAATAGATCAAGTCGAAGATTAACAATGCAAGAAATGACATCCAATAAGTGGAAGCAAGAACTGACTTTGCATTTGTTTTTAACTGTGAATTATCCATTATAGTCCTCTCCTTATTTTAATTTGATCCGGGTTTATAACTGTCCTTGAGGGATACAGCGCGGTTGAAAACGAGATGATCGGGTGAAGAATCCTTGTTGTCGGCGCAGAAGTAACCGACACGCAGGAACTGATAGCGGTCTTGAGGACCAGCGTTCTTTAATGAAGCTTCAACCTTGGCATCCTTCACGATTGTAAGAGAATCCTTGTTTATGTAATCAAGATAATTGACATCGGCAAGATCGGGTTCATCGATGGTGAAAAGCTGGTCGTATAACCTGATCTCAGCGTCTACAGCCGTTCTCTGATCTACCCAGTGGATCGTTGCCTTGATCCTTCTTCCGTCGGCTGTATTGCCGCCGCGGCTTTCTGTATCATATTCGGCGTGTACAGCGATGACATTTCCGTCTGCGTCTTTGTCACATCCGGTACATTTGATCACATATGCCGATTTAAGACGCACTTCGTTACCGGGGAAGAGCCTGAAATACTTCTTCTCGGGTACTTCCATAAAATCCTCGGCATCGATCCAGAGGTTCTTCGAGAAAGTGACTTCTCTTGTGCCTGCGTTCTCATCCTCAGGATTATTCTCGACTGTGAAGGTCTCTGTCCTGTCATCCGGATAGTTATCGATGATAAGCTTAACAGGATGTATCACGGCCATGGCACGGTTGGCGCGCCTGTTAAGATCTTCCCTGAGACAGTATTCAAGGAATGCATATTCAACAACGGAATTGACCTTGGAAACACCGTTGGCTCTATGGAATTCCCTGATCGCCTCCGGAGTATATCCGCGGCGGCGAAGTCCGCACAAGGTAGGCATCCTGGGATCGTCCCAGCCTGTAACATATCCGCTTTCAATGAGATTGCGCAGCTTGCGCTTTGAAAGGACAGTACGTGTAATCCCGAGTCTTGCAAATTCGATCTGTCTCGGCTTGCATTCAACTGAAATATTGTTAACGACCCAATCATATAACGGTCTGTGGTTCTCGAATTCGAGTGAGCAAAGAGAGTGGGTTATGCCTTCGAGCGCATCTTCGATGGGGTGTGCGAAGTCATACATCGGATAGATGCACCATTTGTCTCCGGTCCTGTGGTGGGGAAGACGGTTCATTCTGTATATGACGGGATCTCTCATATTGAAGTTTCCGGATGCCAGGTCGATCTTCGCGCGCAATGTCATTTTGCCGTCTTCGATCTGACCGTTCTTCATCTTCTCGAATAACTCGAGTGATTCTTCAACAGGTCTGTCCCTGTAAGGGCTCTTAGCGGGCGTGGAAGTGTCTCCGCGCATTTCCTTCATCTGTTCGGGAGTAAGCTCGCAGACATATGCAAGGCCTTTCTTTATGAGTTCGACGGCAAAACCGTACATCTGATCGAAATAATCAGAAGCATAATAGAATCTGTCATCCCAGTCATGCCCGAGCCATTTAATGTCTTCCTTAATGGCGTCTACAAACTCCTCGTCTTCTTTTGTGGGGTTTGTATCATCCATGCGCAGATTACACAGTCCGTTGTAAAGCTCGGCGGTTCCGAAGTCTATCTCCAGAGCTTTTGCATGTCCTATGTGAAGATAACCGTTGGGCTCCGGAGGGAAACGTGTACAAACGTGGTCGTAAACCCCCTCTGAAAGGTCCTTGTCAATCATCTGTTCAATAAAATTTCTGCTTCTTTCTTCTGCCATGTCTATCCTCTAATCTGCGCCAAAAACCCGCGCACACGATAAATACGAATGCGTTGCCGCACCCGTATCGATATCTTATCACAAATATTTCAAAAAAGAAAGTTTTAGTGGTGGAAAAGGCGTATGCCGGTGAATGCCATTG
>JAFXPN010000022.1 GCA_017527865.1 Clostridiales bacterium | reverse complement strand
TTCCGTAACAGCGGCCGCCTTCCTTTAATTCCTCATCAATTATCTCGTGAATGAAATTAGCCATTAATACTTCCTTTCAGTCTGTCAAGAGTAGTCCTGATCCTTTTCATTGATTCTTCGCGCCCTAAGAGCATCAGTACTTCCGCGCAGCCTCCGGGAGTTACTGCGACGCCGGCTGCTGCGATCCTTATAGGCCACATGACCACTGAGTTCTTTACTTCCTTATCGGCAGCGAGCTGTTTTATCAAATCGTTCAGCTTATCGCGGTCCCAAGGCGCGGATTCGAGTATCGGGATCGCAGCTTCGAGTGCATCAACGGAAGTCTCCTTCGAGGATTTGCTCTTTTTGTGCTCGAAAAGCTCAAGATCGAATTCCCCGAACTCTTTGATGAAAGCCAGTTTGCCCGGTATCTCGGTAAACCTTGTAATGCGGGGCTTGAGTATTTCTTCGAGCAGTCCGTAATTATCAGCAGATATGTCAAGTTCATCGAAGAACGGCTTGGCATTTCTGATAAAACTCTCACTGTCCATATTCTTGATATATTCACCGTTCATCCATTCGAGCTTGTCGTAATCAAATACGGAAGGAGACTTTGAGATGCCGTTGATATCAAATGCCTTTATCAGTTCTTCCATCGTGAAGATCTCGCGGTTCTCGTATTCACCGGCGGGACACCATCCGAGAAGGGCAATGTAGTTGATGATTGCTTCGGGTAAAAATCCTTCTTCTATAAGGTCAAAGAAGCCTGTGCTGCCGTGTCTCTTCGAGAGTTTGGAAATAGTTACGTTTCCTTCGTCGTCAACGCTCTTTCCGTTGATCAGGGGAAGATGGATATAAGTCGGAATATCCCATCCGAATGCTTCGTAAAGTGCATTGTACTTGGGAGTGGAAGACAGATATTCGGATCCTCTTATTACATGAGTGATCCCCATGGTATGGTCGTCTATAACGTTGGCAAAATTGTAAGTCGGAAATCCGTCTGTCTTTATCAGTATCTGATCGTCCAGTTCGTCGTTCGGGATCGTTATATCCCCGTATACAAGATCGTGATATGTGGATTCTCCGCTAAGAGGCATCTTCTGCCTTATTACATAAGGTGTTCCGGATTCGAGATTCTTTCTTATCTCATCTTCAGACAGATCCCTGCAGTGGCGGTCATATCCCACGACAGCCCCTTCGGGTGCATTCTGTTTCAGACTGTCCAGTCTTTCTTTGCTGCAGAAGCAGTAATAAGCTTTGCCTTCCTTTACCAATTGTTCTGCATACGGCTTATACAATCCCTTGCGTTCGCTTTGGATATAAGGGCCGTAATCACCGCCGACGTCCGGGCCTTCATCGTGAGAAATGCCTGCCGTTTCCAATGTCTTGTAGATTATGTCCGTAGCGCCTTCCACATATCTTTCCTGATCGGTATCCTCGATCCTTAAGATGAAAACACCGTTATCGTGCTTTGCCGTAAGATATTCGTAGAGCGCAGTCCTTAAATTCCCGACATGCATAAAGCCTGTAGGAGAAGGAGCAAATCTTGTCCTGATGAGCATATTATCAGCCTTTCTGAAAGTTTTAGCCCGATTATTTTATCACTTTGCCTTTTATAAAAAAATGGTATTATTATTCCATGGATATTCTGCAGACCAATTTGCCGTATAACTGTTACTGCGGGACGGGAGAAGCCAATACTTTCGCGGCAACATACATATTTGACGGAAAACACAGGTCCGATCCCTCGAAAGTTAAGATAGCGATAGTCTCTGACCGCATAGTAAGCGGATACTATTACAACAGATTTGAGGAACAGTTTATCCTCCGCGGTGTAAAACCGGTCCTGATCCCTGTCGAGTGTGAAGGCGGGTCAAAGGAACTGTCCAAAGTTTCCGCTGTTTATGATTATCTTACGGATTTTGACTTCGGTTCTGATGACTGGCTCATCGCATTGGGCGGAGGCGGGATCCTTGATGTGGCCGGGTTTTGCGCATCCGTGTTTAACGGCGGTATCAATTTCATTGCGGTGCCGACGACTCCGGATGCGATGTATGAGGGTTCCGTCGCCTTAAATGCCTATCTTGATTCCGGAAAGGTCAAGAATGCACTGGCGGTTCCGTTCAGACCTGAAACAGTCATAATAGATCCTTCGTTTCTCGGCACAGTACCTGACAAGATCAGTCATAACGGATATGCGGACATCATAAGGCTCGGCATCCTCGGTGATCCCGGGATCATGACGGAACTTGTCAGGGGCGGCAACGGCAGGGAGTTTCTCAACCGCACCTATGCGCTGCGCAAGTCGATCAACGATATCGATCCCAGACTTCTGTCATTGGGAAATGAGATATCTTCGGCTATCGAGGGTTATTTCCGCTTTATGAACTATTCCGAAGGAGAGGCTCTTGCGCTCAGTCTGTTAAGCTGTGTTGATGAGAAGATACGAGGGCCTGTGGTAAAGATATATGAACTGCTGGGTCTTCCTGTCACACTTAAGGGTGTATCTGCCGAATCGATCATGAGAGTGGTAAGGGAGAATCTGACAAGGAACAGCAGTTCTTCTGTCGGGATAGTCGATATGGGGGACACGGAACCGAAGCGCTGGATCGTAAGATCGGTTTCACGGGATGATGCCGAGAAGATACTTGAGGAAAGGCTTCATGCCATTACATCAGAAAACAGAGCAGGAAAGACATAAACACTCATGAGAAGACTTAAGAGAATAACAGCCGCAGTTCTGGCACTTGTATTATTTGCTGCACCTGTGTCAGGATGCTCGGATGATGATGAAGAAATCGCTTTGCAGGCGGATTACGGATCCTACGGGGCCGATATCGCAAGGCAGCTCGCTTCAATGTATCCCTGCCGCAAGGCATATACGGCCGAAGAAGCACAGGCGGGTGAGTTTATAAGATCCGAGTTCGAGAATCTCGGTTATGAGGTCTATAAGCAGGATTTTGTTAATATGTACGGAGGTACGTCTTCTAACTATATAGTCAATATCTCCGGCAAAGGTTTCTTTACGCTGGATGATTACGGGAATCCCGTGGAGACCAGAAGGACCGTAGTTATCGGTGCGCATTACGATGATTCGTTCTCGTCTTCGGAAGTCGATCCTTCATACGGTTATGACGGCATCTCGGACAATGCCTCAGGGATCGGATGTCTTCTTACTGTTGCCGCGCAGATCGGCGCATATGAAGATCTGGCATTTGATGTAATACTGGTGGCCTTCGGCGCCGGAAACGACAACAGCGCCGGCGCAAGGGCTTTTATAAGCTCGCTTACTGATGATGTGGCATCTTCGATAGACTGTATGTATTGCATCGACAGTATTTACGGCGGCGATAAGGTGTATGCGTCGGCGGGGTATAACTCTCTTAACATGAATCAGAAATACCAGATGAGAAGAAAACTGTACCAGGCTTATGACGTCGTGTATGACAGTCTGTTGTATACTCAGCACGGATTCTCTTTATATTACAATGAATCCGGAGTCATTACGGATCTTAACGGGGATTCTTATGACGATATATACAGGGAGGTCTCGGCTAACAGATCCGATTATGTTCCTTTCGATGAAATGAATATCCCGATAGTCTATTTTGACAGCGCAGATTACTTCTTTGACTCCATGGATGAGATGAGGGACACCAAAAACCTTAATCTGCAGGAGTTCGGCGGAATGGTAAGAGGGACTCCCGTCGATTCGAGCATTATACTCGATGAATTTAAAGTTACGGAGGATCAGGATCTTTTACAGATAAGGATAAACTGTGTAGCCTACATAATACTGGAATCCATGATGAAGGGTTCTGATCATGCGATGACAAATGCCGAATATCAGGCCCTTCAGGAGACGGTAAACGGGTCCTGACCGGTCCGCGCCGATGTCGCTAACACATATTTGTAACCTAACATAAATACAGGTAACAAGGCTCAATGTTATAATCTAATCATTCCTTTTGGATAATCCGAACAGTCGCGAGGTGTTAAAATGAATTACAAAAAAATGACTGCAGCTCTTCTGATCGCAGCAATGGCGGTACCTGCCGGTGCTTGTTCCAATAAAACCGAGGAAACGGAAGAGCAGACTTCTCCCGAAGCGGTAGTTACCGTTGAGAACGTCGAGACTACTGCTGAGACGACGGCTCTGTCTCCCGAGACAGCCGAGACCACAGCTGCGCCTGAATTGTCTGATCTGCTTTATGATCCTTCGAGCCCGTATGCTGTTAATCCGATAACCGGAATGCAGACTATGGATCCTGCCAATGAAGGTCAAAGATCGGTTGCAGTCGTTATCAATAACAGCCATGCAGCTATCCCCCAGAGAGGAATCTCTGCAGCTGATGCTATCTATGAATATCAGACTGAAGGCGGACAGACCAGACTTCTTGCGGTCTTTGCCGATGTTAATACAATTCCTGAGATCGGTTCCTTAAGATCCGCGAGAATCCTTTCAACCGATCTTGCAGCCGGAAACAACTCAGTATTTATCCATTTCGGAAGAAATGCGCGAGTTCCGGATCATATTGCGTCTTACGGAATTGATCATATCGACGGCAATTCCTGCAGTGCAGGTGTATACAGTTCCGCCAACTACGCTGACGGATATGTCGATCTTCCTAACGGACTGTTCTTCTGGAGAGATGCGACATGGAAATCCCAGAGAGCTATCGAGCATACTGCTGTTACGGACGGCAGACATATCCTGGAGGCTATCGAATATAATGAGATCTCCATGACGGATAATGAGAATAACATGCTCTTCAATTTTGTTCCCGGCGATTCTGCTGATATTGCAACCGGTGATCCTTGCGACCAGATCAATGTCTATTTCTCCGGAACAAACCCCGATGCATTGTTTGTCTTCGATCCTCTTACGGGTCTTTATTCAAAATCCGAATACGGCAACCCTCAGATTGATGAGACAACAGGCACACAGATCGCATTTACCAATGTTTTTGTCCTTTATGCCAATATCCAGCCTCACGGTGATACTACGATCGATGCATATCTTGAGGACGGCGGCGAAGGATGGTATGTTTCTGACGGAAGAGTCATTCCTGTCACATGGACCAAGAATTCTCCGGTTGATCCCATCATCGTCTATAACGAAGCAGGTGAGCAGGTTCAGGTTAACCGCGGCAGATCCTATATCTGCATAGTTGATAATGATCTTCAGAGCCAGACGACGATATCCGCTGGCGCAAGAAACTAAGACATATATATTAATGATCTTAAGACCGGGCATTGTGCCCGGTCTTTTATTATTGTGATAAAATCTTTATCGAAAACAATTATTTAAAAGGAACCGTTATGAAAAGAATTCTTGTTACGGCCGGCGGTACCGCTACTGCCTGGCATATATGCCGTACAGCGGAAGAGTATTTTAAGGACAGTATCGAGGTTTTTATCTGTGATACCAATGATCCGTATCTTGTTCCTTCTGTCGTGACCGCGCGCAAGGTTTTTAAGGTGCCGCCTGTCTCAAGTCCGGATTATCCCGGGGTTATCGGTAAGATAATCGATGATGAAGGCATAGATGTTATAGTCCCTCTGATCCCGGCTGAAGCATATCTGTTCGCTTCCGACGGTGATTTTGTTAAAGACCACGGTATCATCAGTACCGCCGCGCCTGTTAATACGACTGATCTTCTTGCCGATAAGCTCAATCTTTACAAGACACTGAAGTCTCTTGGCATCCCCACTCCGGCTGTATACGATCCTGATGAATTGGAAGCTGATACCATTTATCTTCTTAAGCCGCGCCTTGGATTCGGTTCTGCAGGCGTCATCAAAGCATCGGGCAGGGACATCAGACCTGATGATGACACAGTTATTCAGGAACTCTGCCATGACGATGATTACGATGAGATAACGGTGGAAATCTTCAATTATGGTGCTGATCCGCGCATATATGCCAGAAGGCGTATCGCTACTAAGGCCGGCGTTTGTGTTAAGGCCGAACCCGTAGATACGGAGCCTTTTTACGGATATATAAAGAAACTGACAGATAACGTTGACTGTCCGAGAGCATTTAATGTTCAATTCCTTCGGCACAAAGGTCAGTGGAAACTGTTCGACTGCAACCTGAGACTCGGAGCCGGAACCGCGCTGTCTTCCGCAGCGGGATTCGATCTTACGAGGGGGCTTCTTGCCTGTCTTGCAGGACTGACTCCCGACGGATCGTGGTTCGAACCCGACAGATCCGTAAGATCTGTGCTCAGGGTATATCAGGAGATCGTCATCAGATGACATATGTATTTGATCTGGACGGAACACTGATCGACAGTACAGAACGCCATTGGCGTCTTATGGAGTCTATACTTGCAGGACACGGTATACGCTGCGGCAATGATTTTGCAGCTGACTATATGTATTACAAATCATCAGGCAACAGCGGAAAGAGTTATCTTACTGATGTCATGTGCTTAGATCCCGATACTGCAGAAACTATCCAGAAAGAATGGATAGAAAGCATCGAGGATGAGGAATGGCTCATGTACGACAGGCTTTATGATGATGCGCTTCCGACATTGAACAGACTTACGGGGAGCATACTGTTCCTGACCATCAGGGAAAACAGGGACGGTCTTATCAAACAGCTGAAGGATCTCGGGCTTGATAAATACCGGTTGGAAGTGTTGTCCCATAAAGATAAGAAGTCTGACGTGCTCATAAAGATACAGGGGGAAGTGTTGATGACAGGCGACACGGAGATCGATCTTGCGGCTGCGAAGGAAGCTCATTGCGGGTTTTATATGTTGAACCGCGGCTTCAGAAACAAAGCTTACTGGGACCGTCAGGGGATAACTTCGTATGAGGATCTCGGCTGTTTGCCGGTATGATCATTTTTAATTTGTTGATTTTTGCTTTTTTATATATAATTGTGTGATTAAAAACGAATATTAATAAACGGAGTGTAATATGAGCAAGACTGTTTCTACATGTATACTTGAGACCAATCTGGTACCTAATCAGCCTCAGGAGAATATCTTTTTCCATACGCTGTACAGGACAATGGCGGATTTCCCGGCGGAATTCGTAAGGACGGCTAGATCCAATTCTCCGATACAGGTTGTTGCGTTATTCTCAACGCAGGGATCCGATACTAATGCTGCAATGCTCAATATCGAGCTTAATCAGGAATTGTCGAAGATAGTTTCTGATGTGAACGGTCAGCCCGTGCTCGACTTTGAATCATTCTCGAACAGAGTCATCAATAACCTTAATGTTCATGTGTGCAACTTCATAGTCGCTCACGGCGGACAGCCTTTAAGAACTTCGATGACGATGGCTGTCATCGAAGGTGACACACTCCGTATGATCCATATAGGCAATGCCAAGGCCGTTCTTATCAGAGACGGCAAGATCATGGCACTTACAGAGGAACAGACGGTTGCCCAGCGCTATGTTCAGATGGGCGCGATCTCTCCTGAGCAGGAAGTCAATCATCCCGACAGGTTTACATTAACTCAGTATCTCGGCAAGATGCCTCAGGACGGGCAGGTAGTTGCCGATAAGAAAGTACATCTTAAGCTTAAAGACGGCGACAGCCTTTGCCTGATGGGTATCGGAATCTCCAAGTTACTTCCTGCCAGAAACCGCAATGCCGTTCTTATCCGTGAGATGTCCACGGAAGCTAAGGCTCACGAGCTGATAAACACCGCATCAAATATCGGTATTAAGTTCGGCCTGTCATTTGCCATAGTAGAGATAGAGTCGACTCTGATCCTTCCCGGCGATGCCGTTATAGCAAAGAGACCCGTTGCCGAACCCGTTCCCGTAGTCAAGGAGTCCCCGTTCGTAGGTTCTGCCGACAGCTTTGAGGGAGGAAGCAGCTACAGCGCGTTCGGCGATGTTATCGATAACGATCAGTCAAACACTACTGTATTTAACAGTTCCGTTTCTTCTTCCGACAATGATTTTGTTCCGGCATCCAAGTCCGGCTCAGGTAAGAAGAGCAGCATTTCAGGTCTTATCATCAGATCGGTCATCATCTTTATACTCTGCGCAGCGGCAGGTTACGGGATAATGTTCCTTGTATTCAAGACAAGGGGAATGATAGACCTGGCGGCAAAACCTTCAGAGGTATTTGTAGATACGATCATGTATTCCGTCGGTGACGATATCCCTGTTTATTCACAGGCTTCTGAAGACGCGACGCCTATCGGAACATTGAGAAACGGAGAAGGCGTATCCTATCTCGAAGATGAAGGCGCTTACTCCAAGATAACGACCACAGGCGGCATTACAGGTTATGTTCTGAGTGTCAATCTTACTTCCGAGAATCCTAATCCTGAAGCGGCTGCCCAGCCGACTGCGGGTGACGTACAGGCTGTTCCTTCCGATGAGAATGTGGAATTCATTCCCGATGCGGATCCTAATGCCGGTGAACCTGATTCAGCTGCGGCAGTTTCAGATACTGCAGCGGAAACAGCCGAAGCACAGGTTGATGAGGGTGCACCTGCCGAGGAGGCTTGATCCATGGCTGACAAGAAGTTTTCAAAGGATGAGCTTTTCGCGACATACCCGAATCTTTATGACGGTATTTCCAAGTCCGATGAAGAAGTCTGTATGGCTTTTGCTGAGGAATATAAGGCATTTCTTAATAAGAGCAAGACTGAAAGGGAGTTTACCGAGAACGCGATCGAAGCCGCTGCTTCTCTAGGGTTTTCCGATATAGGGAAGAAGAAGTCTCTCAAAGCCGGAGATAAGGTCTACGCAAGCATAAAGGACAAGGGGCTTATACTTGCAGTTATCGGTAAAAAAGATGTGAAGGAGGGTTTCAATATCCTCGGCGCTCACATAGATTCGCCCAGACTTGATCTTAAGCCCAATCCGGTATTCGAGGATAATGAAGCCGTTTATTTCAAGACACATTATTACGGCGGTATCAAGAAGTATCAGTGGACAACGATACCTCTTGCCATACACGGCGTGATCTATACAAGAGACGGTGTTAAGCACAAGATAACGATCGGCGAGGATGAGTCGGATCCCATATTCTATATCACCGATATCCTTCCGCACCTCGGAAATGAACAGATGAAGAAGCCTGCTTCAGAGTTTATCCCCGGTGAGGATCTAAATGTCTTAGTAGGCGGAATGCCTGTTAATCCGAAGAAGAAGGAAGACAGGAAGTCTTCAAAGGAGCCTTACAAGGAAGCGGTCCTTAAGTTCCTTTATGACAAATACGGTATTGTCGAGAAGGATTTTGTCACGGGTGAGATAGAGATCGTTCCTGCGGTCAAGGCGAGGGATGTCGGTTTTGACAGAGCTTTCATCGCAGGCTACGGTCACGACGATAAAGTCTGCGCATATCCCGCTCTTATGGCATTGCTTGCTCAGGAGAAGCCTTCCAAGACATGCGTTACGATCCTTACGGATAAAGAGGAGATCGGATCCTTTGCTAATACGGGAGCGCAGTCTGTTCTCTATGAGAATTTCCTTATGGAGATCGTTGCGAAATGCGGTGACGGCAGTCTTGATATGCTTAAGTACCGTAAAGTCATCGCCGCTTCCAAGATGCTCTCCACAGATGTTACGACCGGATATGATCCCAAGTATTCGAATGTGTTCGAGAAACGCAATACTGCATTTATGTCACACGGTCTGAAACTCGAGAAATATGTCGGATCAAGAGGCAAATCAGGCACCAATGAAGCTACCGGCGATTTTGTTTCCGAGATAACCCGGCTGTTTGCTCAGAATAATATTCCCTGGCAGACAGGCGAATTGGGTAAGATCGATGCAGGAGGCGGCGGAACCATATCCGCATATATGGCTAAGTACGGATTGTCTGTAATGGATGCCGGTGTTCCCGTCTGGTCTATGCATGCGCCTTATGAGGTCATCTCGAAGATCGATCTTTACTATACGTATCTTGCATATAAGACCTTTATTGAGAATATTTGATTATGAGAATACGTTTCTATAATGCCAGAATACTTACCATGGAGAATGACTCGCTGACCGAAGGAGAGCTTTGGACAAGCGGCGCCGTGATAGAGTACATCGGCGGATCAAAGGAATCGGATAAGCCTTTTGACAGAGAGATAGACTGCAAGGGCAATCTGTTGATGCCGGGACTTAAAGATGCTCATACTCATTCCGCCATGACATTCTCGAGATCTCTGGCAGATGAGTATTCTCTTCACGACTGGTTATATAAGGCCATTTTCCCCAGGGAAGCAAAGCTTACTTTGGAACATATCTACTGGTTCACAAAGCTTGCTTATGCAGAGTATCTTGCAGGCGGAATTACGGCATGTTTTGATATGTATCCC